>CAYNPQ010000003.1:31705-99533 GCA_964399065.1 uncultured Treponemataceae bacterium
ACCCGATCGCAAGATCGGGTGTTTTTTTTGCATGTCCCTAGGAGAGTCGAACTCCGGAGCGCCGACCCGCCGGCGCGCGATCATTTAAGCGCGACGGCGGGCGAGGCGACAGGATGTCGCCGAGAGGCGCGGAGGCGCCCGGAGCGAGCGAACAGGACGTTCGCGAGCGCAGGGTCGACTCTCCTAGGGGCTATAACCGGAAGACACCCGATCGCAAGATCGGGTGTTTTTTTTGCATGTCCCTAGGAGAGTCGAACTCCACCGGCTCGAGACGTCGAGGGCCGGCGCGTCCTCCACTCTTCCACATTATCCAACACTCCCGCCGCTCCGCGGCACCTTGACCCCGTCCTGAAGCGCATCCTACCATTTCTTCAGGAGCTCGAGGGTTTTGTTCCGCTCATGGGAGGTCTTGGGGAATGGTAGAAGGCTGCGCGAAATCGCGTGACCGCCGATCGCCGCGGGCGGCGGCCCCGAGGAGGGCCGGCCGGGGATGGCGCGAGGCGGGGCTCGTCCTCCTTCTCGCCTCCTGCCTCTGCCGCGCGGCCGCAGCGGCTCCGACCGCGATCGAGGTCGGCTACTACGACGCGAAACCCTCCTGCTTCAGGGACGCGCAGGGCCGGCCGCGGGGCATCTTCATCTCGGTGATCGACGAGATCGCGCAACGCGAAGGATGGACGGTCACGTACAGCTTTCGCTCCTGGGGCGAGCTCCTCGAGGGCCTGCGGACGGGATCCGTCGACCTGGTGCCGGCCATCGTTCGGACGCCCGAGCGGGAGGCCTTCGCCGCGTTCACGCGGGAATCGGTCATGTCGGACTGGGGCACGCTCTTCGCGAGGCCGGGCGGCGGGCTCGACTCCGTGCTCGACCTCGGCGGCAAGAGGGTCGGCGCCCTCGAGGACGACTTCTGGTTCTCCGGGCCGGGATCGCTCAAGGGCCTGTGCGCCTCCTTCGGGGTGAGCCCGGACTATCGCTATTATCCCGATTACCCCTCCCTCTTCCGGGCGCTCGCGCGGGGAGACATCGACGCGGCGGCCGGCAGCAACTCCCTAGGGATCGTATGGACGCCCGACCTGCCCGTGGTGGCCACGTCCATCGTCTACAATCCCATCGAGCTGCGCCTCGCGGCCTCCAGAAAATCCCCCGACGGCGCCGAGCTCGCGCGGCGGCTCGACCTCGCGCTGACCGCGATCCGCGCGTCCTCGCCCGAGGTGTTCTCCGAGGCCCTGGCTGAATTCCAGGTCCCTCTTCGCCGCGAGTTCCGGGCCCCTCCCTGGCTCCTCGCGGCCCTCGCCGCGATGGTCGCCGTACTCCTCGTCGTCACCCTCCTCCTCGCGGCGCAGAAGCGGGCGCTGGCCGCGAGCGAGCGGAGATTCCGGGGACTCTTCGAGAATTCGCCCCTCCCGATTTGGGAGGAGGACTTCCACGCGCTCAAGCGCAGGATCGACGCGGAGCGCGCGGGCGGATCGCCCGACTGGGAGGCCTTCTTCGCGGAGGACGCGGTCGTGGCCGAGCACCTGTCCCTGGTGAAGGTGCTCGATGTCAACCGAGCCACGCTCGACCTCCTCCGCTACCCCGACAAGGAGGCCCTGCTCGGGAGCCTCGGGAAGATCTTCGACCCGCGGGACCTCGCCTCGCTCCGGCCGGAGCTCGAGGCCCTCGCGCGCGGCGATCTCGCCTACGAGGGGAAGACCTTCCACGTCGATGCCCTGGGCGGCCGCGTTCCCGTGCAGATCAAGCTGCAGATGCTTCCCGGCTACGAGGAGTCCTGGTCGCGGGCCCTGGTCTCGGTCGTCGACCTCTCGGAGCGCTCCCGCGCCGAGGAGATCCTCCGGCATTCCATCGAGGAGAAGGAACTGCTCCTCCGCGAGATCCACCACCGGGTGAAGAACAACCTGCAGGTCGTCTGCAGCCTGATCGGCCTGCAGCTCGGCGAGGACGGGCTCCCGCCCCAGGCGAAGGACTCCCTCCTCGACATGGAGACGCGCGTGCGGAGCATGTCGCTCGTCCACGAGCTCCTCTACCGCTCGGACGACTTCGCCGCGGTGGAGTTCGCGGCCTACCTCGCCTCCCTCGTCGACAACCTCCGGGACGCCTATTGCGAACGCGGGGAGATCGGCATCGAGGTCGAGGCCGAGGAGGTCCGCCTGCCCCTCGAGCGGGCGATACCCTGCGGGCTCCTCGTGAACGAGCTCGTCGTCAACGCGATCAAGCACGCCTTCCCCGACGGCCGCCGCGGAAGGATCGAGGTCAGGATGGCCCGCGCGGGCGACGGCGGGGTATCGCTCTCCGTGCGGGACGACGGCGCGGGGATGCGCAAGCCGCCGACGGGCGAGGCGCGCGAGGGCCTGGGCCTGTCCTTGGCGCGGAACCTGGCGAGCCAGCTCGGGGGCCTCCTCCGCGCGGAGGCGCCGCCGGAGGGCGGCTTGTCGGTCGTACTGGAATTCCCGGAGAATTGAGACCGGACGCGGCCCCGGCCGATATCACCCGGAGCCGCGACGGGAAGCATGACGCAAGGAGACACGATGATCACCAGAGCTCCCGCTGAGATCGGAATGCGCCTCGACGAGGTGGACACCCCCGCCCTCCTCATCGACCTCGACGCCTTCGAGCGGAACATCGCCCGCATGCGGGCCGCGATCGCGAAGTATCCCGTGCGGCTCAGGCCGCATTCGAAGACGCACAAGTGCGCGGTGATCGCGCACCGCCAGGTCGCCGCCGGGGCCGTCGGCCTCTGCTGCCAAAAGGTCGGCGAGGCCGAGGCCCTGGTCCACGGCGGCGTGAAGAACGTCCTCGTGAGCAACGAGATCGTCGGGAAGGCCAAGATCGCGCGGCTCGCCGCCCTCGCGCGCGAGGCCGAGATGTCGGTCTGCGCCGACGACGCGGGCAACGTCGCGGAGCTCGGAGAGGCGGCCTCCGCCCTCCGGACGCGGCTCGCGGTGCTCGTGGAGCTCAACGTGGGCGCGAACCGCTGCGGCGTCGAGGACGCGGAGGGGGCGCTCGCGCTGGCCCGCCTGATCGCCTCGACTCCGGGCCTGCGCTTCGGGGGCCTCCAGGCCTATCACGGCTCGGCCCAGCACATCCGCGACTACGGCGAGCGGCGGGATGCGATCGAGCGCGCGGCCGCGAAGGTCGAGGGGGCGGTCGCGCTCCTCGCGCGGAACGGGTTGGCCTGCGAGCTGGTCACGGGCGCGGGCACCGGCACCTACCTCTTCGAGGCCGCGAGCGGCGTCTACAACGAGCTCCAGGCGGGCTCGTACATCTTCATGGACGCCGACTACCGGCGCAACGGCGGGAACCCGGAGGCCGCGCCCGGCGATGAGTTCGAGCAGAGCCTCTTCGTGCTGTCCACCGTCATGAGCCGCCCGGTCCGGGAGCGCGCGGTGATAGACGCCGGCATGAAGGCGCAGAGCGTGGACTCGGGTCTGCCCCTCGTGGCCGACTTCCCGGACGTCGAGTACGTCGGCGCCTCGGACGAGCACGGGACCCTCGCGTTGCGCGATCCCGGACGCCGGCTCGCGATCGGGGAGAAGATCCGGCTCGTCCCGGGTCATTGCGACCCGACGGTGAACCTGCACGACTGGTACGTCGGCTATCGCGGGGACCGCGTCGAGGCGCTCTGGCCGATAGTCGCCCGCGGCCCCGGATTCTGAGCCCGGTTCCGCCCGCCTGAGCCCCGCACGGAAGGCGGGGCAGCGCGGGACGGGCTCAGGCGCCCCAGACCTCAACGGGCTCCGACAAGCCCCTGACCTTGACCGAGCCCGCGGGCCCGAGCCTCGCCTCTCCGGGCGCGAGGCCCGCGGCGGTCCGGGCGTCAATGAGGATCGCGGTACCCGTTTCCTTGTTCAGCTCCTGCAGCCGCGAGGCCAGGTTTACGGCCGTGCCCAGGACGGTGAAATCGCTCCGCTTCTCGTAGCCGACGTTCCCGTAGAACAGCTCGCCGCTCGCGATGCCGACACGGATCCGGGAGGCCGGAGCCGGGCCACGCGAGGCAGGCAGCCAGCCGGGATACCCGCCCGCGAAGGCCCGCGTCATCTCGAAGGCGGCCTCGACCGCGTCTCGCCGGAAGTCGGGCGAGGGAAGGGGCGCCCCGAATACGGCGAGGATGCCGTCGCCCATGTATTTGTCGACCGTCCCCCGCCGCGCGAAGATGATCTCGGTCATCGCGCGGAAGTAGCCGTCGAGGAAGCGGCCGAGGTCCTCCACGTCGAGACCCTCCGACAGCGAGGTGAAGCCCTCGATGTCGCACATGAGGACGGAGGCGGTCGTCCTCATGCGGATGTCCCGCCTGAAGCCCCGCTCCTTGCGCAGCACCTCGACGACCTGGGGCGAGAGGTAGCGCTCGTACTGCGCCTTGAGGATCGACGAGGCCTCGAGGAAGGTCCCCGACAGGCCGTCGAGCTCGGAGGAGGAGGCCCGCGGGAGGACGAGGTCGAAGTCCCCCTCGGAGAGGCGGCGTGCGGCGGCCCTGAGCCTGCGGAGCGGCCGTATCGCCATGAGCCAAAGCAGCCCGAAGAGCGAGGGCGCGCCGACGATCCCCGCGATGAGGAGGATGCGGCCGAGCGCCTCGCGGAGATGGCGGATCGCGCCGAACTCCTCCTCGAGGGAGAATTTCGAGACGAGGGCGCAGGCCGGCGCGCCGGCGCGGAGTATCGGGTAGATGTAGGTCAGGCGGGGCAGGATGTCCGTCCGCCGCTCGACTTCCGATTCAGGCAGACCTGAGGCGATCACCGCCCTGATCTCCGCGCCCTTCTCGCCGGAGCCGCTGCCGATCGAAGTCCCGCCCTTCCCCGGCACCGAGGAGGCGACCACGCGCTCCCCGTCGGAGACGAAGATCGTCTCGAGATTCTTGTTCTCGTCGTGGAAGGCCGCGAGCCTCTCCTCGAGGGCCCGCGGATCGCCGACGAGCCCCTCGGCGCCGATCTCCCCGGCGATCGCGCGGATGGCGGATTCGTTCATCTCGATCGTGATCGCCGTCGAGCCCTCGAGGACCGCCCGTTGGACGACGGCGTTGATGGTCCCCACGAGGACCACGATGAACAGGGCGACGACGAGGAGGATCTGCGCGGAGAGGCTGACGCGGGACAGGGCGATGCGCACCGGGCCCGACGCGCCGCCATGATCGCGCCGGATCTTCGTTTCGGTTCGTTCTATCGGCACGCCTCCAGTATCGCCGATCGCGGAAGGGATGCAAGGTCCCGCTCGTCCAAGGCATTGAAGGCGAGCGTATCTGTGACCCAGGTCACCGTCGTGCCGCGCGCCCGTGGGTACCTTGAAGACCAGGAGGATCGAGATGGACAAGAACATCGGTTTGGTCGACAGGATCGTCAGGTTGATTCTCGGCGTCGCCATCGGCCTGCTCGGCGTCATCTTCAGGACCTGGTGGGGCCTCGTCGGCCTGGTGCTCATCGCCACCGCCGCGATCGAGGTCTGCCCCCTCTACCTGCCCTTCGGCCTATCGACGAGAAAGAAGACATAGTCCGGCTTCATCTGCGCCAGGCGCTCGACGCTGAAGTGCTTCGCCATGCGGAACATGGGGTGAGCGAACAAGGGGCTCGTCGAGGAGCTGACCTTCGGCCAGGAGCCTGGCCTCGTCCCGGTGGAAGCAGGGATCCGCCCGGCCCTGCCAGAGCCACCGCGAGTGAATCCCGAAGTCGAGGAAGAAGGTCGCCGCGCCGATACTCCGCGAGCGCACGGCCTTCGAACTCGACCGCGGCGACCGAGGATGCCGCTTCGACCTCGAGGTAGAGCCTCCGGCCCTCGAGCCAGGGAGTGATCTTCCAGTCACACTCATGGGCGAAGGCGCCGCGGCAGTGATCGGCCCTCGGCCAACTGGAATTCCAATCCGGGAGCGCCTATCGCGTCCCTCCCCTCGTGCCGCATCATAGCCTCGCGGCGCGGGCGAGGTCGCCCACGACGGGGCACGAACCTGATGCGGCGCCGGGGCTCGTCCTCCGGCCGAAGCTCATTATTGACGCCGGAACCGCATACGTCTCGAGAGGATGAGCCGAACTGATGACCGCGTTTCTTCAAGGGGATTTGCAAAAAATACATTGAAAATATTCCCTCTACAAGGCTCCTTCGAGTGGCTGGCTCGGATTCAGCCTCGGCGAGGCCGCGGATTTCTCCTTCAGGCACGCCGTGCTCCCGGACATCCCCATTCCCGAGGATCGGTACCGCGCGCTCCTTGCGAAGGCTTGCGGGATCTGCGAGAGGATGGAGCTGGTTTGAGGGACGGAGGGCGCCGGCATGCAGCGCGTAGGGAAATGCCGTATACTGGGGAGCGGAGGTCGCGCATGAGAAGTACGGGCTCGAGCCCCTGCCTGTTCCTCCTGGCGACGATGTCCGCCCTCGCCGCGGTCCCGCTCATGGGTTGCCGAGACAAATTCACGGAGGGAAAGGCCGAGGTCGCGCGTCTCGCGCGCGACCTCGAGGGAAACACCGTCGCGATCAGGACGGCCCTGTCGGGCGTCGCCGACAGCGCGCGGACCATCCTCGAAAGGAAGGACCAGGTCTCCGCCGGGCTCTTCCCGGGCCGTGAATACAAGTTCTACCAAGATACCGTCTACTACAATCCCGTCGACGACGGCAATGGCGCCATGTTCTACACGGGCTTCGTGCCCGTGCGCGAGGCGCAGAAGGCCAGGCTGCTGGCCCTCGAGGGCATCGTGCCCAGCCTGAAGGGCATCGTCGATGCCGGGCCGACCAAGGGGCTCATCGCCCAGGCCTACCTCATAACGGGGGACAGCCTCCTCGTCTTCTATCCCTTCTCGGACCTCCTCTCCTACATCCCCCCGAAACGCGACATGAGGACGCGCGGCGTCTGGAAGAAGACGGCCCCCGACATCGACCCGGCGAGGACGCCCAAGTGGGACCCGCCCTACGTCGACACGACGGGCAAGGGCTACATGGTCGACGTCACCTGCCCGGTCGACGTCGACGGCCGGATGGAGGCGGTCGGGGGGGTCGACATCACGCTCAACGCCCTGAACAAGGACCTCGCGAGCCGGGCCGACCTCAAGCTCGTCCTCGTCGAGACGAGGCAGGCGCAGATACTCGCGATGAGCGCCGCCGCCGAGCGCTTCTTCTCGGTGGGCAACGTCGAGGCCTTCAAGTACCTCAGGATGATCGAGCACGCCGAGGCCATATCCGATCCGGTGATGCCGGACAACCTCATCCTCTCGAAGACGTCCTCGGCGCCGATGCGCTCGATCTGGGAATCGATCGGGCGGGGCGAGGCGGATTTCGCGCTGCCCGTCGGGAACCGGCGGTACCGGGCGCGGGCGGAGTACCTGGCCGAGACGGGCTGGGTCCTCGTGCTGGTCGAGTGATCACGGGATCGTCGTGAGGTTCGGCTCCCGCATAACCCTCGGACTCGCCCTCGTGGGCGGGGCCGCCCTCGCCGCCGGCTTCCTCAACGCGGCGGCCCTGAACCGCTTCAGCGCCTCGATCGACGAGCTCGCCTCCGAGCGCTACGCGGCGAACGCGGAGGCGGGCTCCGCGAAAGGCCTCCTCCAGGACATCCAGTCCGGCATCCTCCGGAGCCTGCTCACGGGATCCCCGGAATCGACCAGCGACGCGTTGGGCGCCCTCGACGGGCGGGCAGCCGCTTTCTACGACCGGCTCGATTCGCTCGTGGACAGGGACTCGGGCAGGGGGCGCGGCCTCGACGCCATCCGCGAGGAGTTCCAGAGGTACTACCTCTACGCCATCTCCGTCCTCGGACAGGGGAGGAAAGCGCTCGACGATCCAGCGGTCCTTAATCGTTTCGCGGCCCTGGAATCGAGCCTCGAGCGGGGGCTCGACGAGGCCCTCCAGGGCTTCTCCGCGGATTTCTCGGCGAGGCTCGAGGCGATCCGGGCGGAGGCGTCCCGCGCGAGGCGGCTCTCCGAAGCCATGGTGCTCGGCGCCGCGGCCTTCGCCGCCCTGTACGGCTGGCTCCTCCAACGCTCCCTCTCGCGGCCCGTGCGCGCGTTGGAGGAGGCGGCGGAGGCCTTCGGCCGCGGCGACCTCGGCGCCCGCGTCGACTATCGCTCCCGCGACGAATTCGGGACCCTGGCGGCGACCTTCGACACGATGGCCGACGGCATCGCATCACTGACGACGGGCCTCGAGGACAAGGTGCGCGAGAGGACGGCCGAGCTGAGCGCGGCCAACGCGAGCCTGGACGAGGCCCTGGCCGGGCTCAAGGAGAGCCAGGCCAGGGTCCTGATCGCGGAGAAGCTGGCCGCGATCGGGCGACTCTCCGCGGGCCTCGCCCACGAGATCAACACGCCCCTCGCCGCCATCCGCTCCTCGGGCGAGGAGCTCGGACTCGTCCTCTCGAGCCCGGCCTTCGAGTCGCTCCGCAGTTACGCGGGGCTCGGACCCGCGGGGAGGGAACTCTTCGAGCGGCTGGCGGGCCGCTTCTCCGGCTCCTTCGAAGTGGCAGGATACCGCGAGACGGGCGAGGAACGCGCCGCCGTCCGCGAGGCCGCGCGACGCCTCGCCGAGGCCGGCGTCGAGGGGGCGGCGTCGGTCGCCTCCTCGCTCCGCGAGCTCCGCGCCCTCGACGAGGTCGAGCTCCTCCTCCCCGCGCTGCGCGGCGCGGAGGGACGCCAGGCCCTGGCGCTCGCGGAGGCATGGGCATCGGCGGTCAGGGCCGCGAAGGTCATCGGCGCCGCCGTCGACAAGGCATCGGGCGTCGTGGACGCGCTGCGCTCGTACTCCTCCGGCGGCGGCGCCGCGGAGCCCTCGGCCTTCGACCTGGGCGCCCAGATCGCGGGGATCGTCTCGCTTTACCGCGACGCGGAGCGGAAGGGGACGGTCTTCTCGCTGCGCGTGCCGGAAGGATCCTTCGCCTTCGGCAAGGCCGAGGAGATCGGCCGCGTATGGATCAACCTCATCTCCAATTCGGTGCAGGCGATGCAGTGCCGGGGCGAGATCGAGATCTCCGCGGCGCGCGAGGGCGATCGCATCGACGTCTCCGTCGCCGACTCGGGCCCCGGCATCCCCGAGGAGATCAAGGACAGGGTCTTCGAGCCCTTCTTCACCACCAAGCGACCGGGCGAGGGAAGCGGCCTCGGCCTCGACATCGCGCGGCGCATCGTCGAGTCCAACGGGGGGGCCATCTCCTTCGAGTCGTTCCCCGGAAAGACCGTGTTCACGGTCTCCCTCCCCGCCGCGCCGGGGCACGGCCGCTGAGGCGCCCGGGCGGGCCGCGAGTCGCTCAGGCCGAGAGGGGGGCGGTCGCGATGCACTCCCTGACCGCCTTGAGCAGGCTGACCGAGTTCCAGGGCTTCCGCACGCAGGAGAAGAGGCCGCATTCCCTCTTGGCCCGCTCGATGCAGGAGTCCTCGGCCTGACCCGTCACCATGATCGAAGGGATCGCGGGGTGCTTGGCGTGGACCGCCGCGAGGAATTCGTCGCCCTTGAGGCCGGGCATGAGCCAATCGGTGAGGATCAGCGCGACGTCGACGCCCATGGAGCCGAGGTCGTCGATCGCCGCCATGGCGCTCTCGGCGTCGATGGCGGTCGTGACGAGGTACTCGCCCTTGAACTCCCTGGCGAGGGTCGCCTTGAGGGAGAGGAGGATGATGGGCTCGTCGTCGACGCAGAGTATGGCCTTGCTTTCCACGGGCGGCTCCTCATGCCAATTCTAAGGCATCGCGGGAAAATGGCAAGGTCCGGGACGGCGGGCCCGGCGCGGGCGCGGACGCGTTGCGCGATTCCGGACGGATCGGCGGGCCCGGATACCTTGTTGCATTCCTCGGTCTCGGAGATATAATTGCCTCACATCCCGCCTCCAGGAGGCGAAGACATGAAGCCAGGTCGTCCCGCCCGAGCGGCGGTGATCGCGTTCTTCCTCCTCCTCGCCCCGGCCTCGGCCTCGGCCGACGGCGGTTTTTCCTTCCTGGCCGGCCCCGCCTACTGGGTCCCCAGCCCCCTCGATCCGGACGCGAAGTACTACTCGACGGGCGGCGGCGCCGAGCTGGGCGCCGCCTGGGCTCCGCCCTTCCTGCCGGGCGCGTCGGTGGGGGCCGTCGCCGATTACGGCTACGCCCAGTCGGGCGCCCTCTTCAGCCTGTCGACCCTCGCGGCCTCGGGCCTCCTCGGCTACGACCTGCCCCTCTCGCCCTCGCTGTACCTGGCCCTTCGCGCCTCGGGGGGCTGGGCCTTCAGCTTCCCCAACGAGCGCGGCATCGACCTGGGTCGCGGCTCCTTGTTCTACGGAGGCGGCCTCGGCCTCGGGATCGCCCTGTCGCCGGCCCTCGCCCTCGAAGTGGGCGCGGGGTACCGGGCCAGGCCGGAGTTCTACGACGCGTTGCGCGCCGCCGCCGTCCTCAGGCTCGCGGTCGGCGGCGGGAAGGGCTCGCCCGCCGCGACGCCCGCCGCCCCGAGGCCCGCCCCCCTCAAGGCCGGCAAGCAACGCCCGCCCAAGGCGGGCGCTGGGCTCGAGGCCGCGCCGGCCGCGCTCCCCGGCGTCTTCCCCCTCCTCCACGCCTGGTACGACGACCACCCCATCGGGTCGATACGGATCCGCAACGCCGACACGCGGAGCGCGGAGGAGGTCAAGGTCTCGGTGTTCATCAGGCAGTACATGGACGCGCCCAAGGAGAGCGAGACGATCGCGTCCCTGGCCCCGGGCGAGGAGCGCGAGGTCGAGCTCCGCGCCCTCTTCAAGGGCTCAATACTCGAGCTGACCCAGGCGACGAAGGTGGCGGCCGAGATCTCGGTCGCCTGGACCATGGCCGGCAGGCCGGGGAACCTCGCCAGGACCGATACCCTCCGCGTCTACGACCGCAACGCGATGACCTGGGACGACGACCGCAAGGCCGCGGCCTTCGTGACCGCGAAGGAGCCCGCCGTCCTCTCCTTCTCCAACAACGTCAACGCGGCGGTCAAGGCCTCGATGAGCCGGGCCCTCGACCCGAACCTCCAGGCTGGCATCGCCCTCCACGACGCGACCCGCCTCTACAGCATCGAGTACGTCGCCAACCCCCTGGCCCCCTACGCGGCGGGCTCGAAGGACCGGCTCGCCGTGGACTCGCTCAAGTTCCCGCGGCAGACCCTGGAGTACCGCTCGGGCGACTGCGCCGATCTCTCCATCCTCTACTGCGCCCTCCTCGAATCGATCGGGATCGAGACCGCTTTCGTCACGGTGCCGGGCCATATCTTCATGGCCTTCGCGCTCAAGGCGGGCGAGGACGAGGCCCGCAAGTCGCTCTCGCGGAGCGACGACCTGGTCTTCCGCGGCGGCAGGGCCTGGCTCCCCGTCGAGACGACGGCGCGCGCCGCCACCTTCCTCGAGGCCTGGCAGGCGGCCGCGAAGGAGTGGCGCGAGAACCAGTCCCGGGGCACGGCGGCCTTCCTCCCGGTGCACGAGGCCTGGGAGCTCTACGAGCCGGTGTTCCTGCCGGGCCAGGCCCCGCAGCCCGCGATGCCCGCGGCGGCCGCGATAGCGGCGGAATTCAGGGCCGAGGCCTCCCGCCTCGTCGAGAGGGAGATCTTCTCCAAGGTCGAGGAGCTGAGGGCGGGCATCGAGAGGAGCCAGGGCAGCCCGGCTTCGCACAACGCGCTCGGCGTGCTGTACGCGCGTTATGCGCTCTCCGAGAAGGCCGAGGGGGAGTTCAGGAAGGCGGTCGAGCGAGAGGAGTACCTGCCCGCCCTGGTCAACCTCGGGAACCTCGAGTTCCTGAGGCCGGACATGGAGGCCGCGCTGTCGTGGTTCGAGCGGGCCGGCCGCGTCGCGCCGAGCGATCCGCGAGTCCTCCTCGCGCTGGCGAGGACGAGCCACGCCCTGGAGGACTACCGCAGCTCGAGGAAGAGCTACGACGAGCTCAAGAGGCTGGACCCCGGGCTCGCGGCGAGGTACGCCTACCTCGAGCTCAAGGGCGAGGAAGCCCTGCGCGCCGCGGCCGCGTCGGGGAGCGTCGAGACCGTCGAATGGGCCGAATGATGAACGTCGCGGCAGATGGCCGCGGCGCCACGCGATATACCGGAGGAGAGTTACACATGCGAAGGTCAGTCCTGCTGGCCGCCGCGCTCGCGGCCGCGCTCCTGTGCTCCTGCTTCATGCCTCAGAAGATCGACGACTCCACCATCAACAACCCCTTCAGCGGCCGCTTCCTCACCGACTCGGGGCAGCCCGCCTCGAGCCTCGGTTCGAACGGCGACCTCTACCTCGACACGGCGACGGCGACCGTCTACGTCAAGCTCAAGGGGAGCTGGACGGGCGTCTCGACGCTGAAGGGCGCTGACGGCTCGCAGTGGCTTTCGGGCTCGGGCGCGCCGACCCAGGGCCTCGGCGCCGACGGCGACATGTACCTCGACTCCGCGGCCTCCCAGATCTACCGCAAGGCCTCGGGCGCGTGGCAATCCCTCGTCGGCCTCACCGGCTCGGACGGCGCGACCTGGCTCTCCGGCTCGGGGGAGCCCTCGGGCTCCGAGGGGGCCGACGGCGACTACTACCTCGACACGGGCACGACGGCGGTGTGGAAGCGGGTCTCGGGCTCCTGGACCAAGACCATCGCCAAGCTGCGCTCCGGCTCGGGGGACGCGGCCGAGCTCGCGACCCTCACGATCGACTCAGGCGAGCTCTGGCCGCCCTTCAGCCCGGCCGTGCTCGCCTACCGCGCGGTCCTGCCCGCGGGCGCGAGCCTCGTGCCCGCGTTGTCCGGAACCGCCAAGACCGCGGGCGCCACGGTGACGCCCACGCAGGCGACGGCCCTGTCCGGCGCGGAGGCGGCGCGCACCGCGACCCTGAAAGTCGACGCGACCGATCCGGACACGGGGACGGCCTGCACGCTGACCTACAAGGTCGTGTTCCAGGTCCCGGAGGCGGCCGTGGCCTGGCGGGTCAAGGAAGAAACCTGGTACGACTGGAGCGCGGGCTCGGGCATCCTCTTCCCGACGTACACGGACCGTTACATCTACAATTCGGAATACAACAAGTACCACGTCGCGAGGATCAGGTCCTATTCCGGCTCCTCGAACCAGGCGCGACAAGACTTCATCAGGGACGCCAATCACCTGACGTTGCGGAGAGAGAACTGGAGCCTCTCGACCAAGACCTACTCGGGGTACAAGAAATACACCTACAACTCGCCGGTCACCGAAGAGAAATACGACAGGATCGATTACTACAACTCCTCGGACGCCGCGACGGCCTTCGAACTCTACAGCTACGACTCGGCGCTGCGCACCAAGCATTACGAGTATCAGACGGTCGGCACCCCCAACGTGCTCCTCGACCAGCGCGACTACAGCTTCGACGCCCAGGGACGGGAAAGCGGCGGGACCTTCGCGCACTTCGACGGCACGACGAACTACACCGGCACCATGGCCTTCGCGTTCGACGCCGCCGGCAGGGTCCAGGAAGTCCGCTACCTCAACGCCTCTTCGGTCCTCGTGGGAAGGGACCTGACTTATTACGACGCGGCGGGCAACGCTATCAGGGTGGACAACTACTGGGTGACGAACGGCCTCTTGCTGCCCATCGGCAGGCTCGAATCCGCGTACGAGGCCTATACTCCGGTCGACGGCGCCTGGTCATCGAACGACGCGGCCCTCAAGTCACTGTCGATCGGCCAGACGGACATCGCGCTCAGGGTGGGGACCTACGCCTACGCGATCGCGCTGGCGACGTCGACGAGCTCGGTGACGATTTCGGCGGTGACCGAGGAATCGCACGCTACGCTGTGGCACGACAACGCGTCCTTCACCGGCTCCTTCAACGCCGCGGTGACGCCTGGCGCGGACACGGACATCTGGCTGTGCGTGCGGGCCCAGGACGGTGAGACGGTCAAGCCTTACAAACTGACCATCACCGTGCCCTGAGTCGGCCATGAGCTGGCTCTTCATCAACGGCAGCCCACGGCGCGACGGCAACACCTCCTACCTGCTCGGCCAGGTCCGCGAGGCCTTCGGGGCGGCGGAGGGCGACTGGCTCGAGCTGCGGGCCTACGAGGCGGGCATCGGGCCCTGCGTCGACTGCAGGGCCTGCAAGTCAGGCGCGCTCGAATGCGCGTTGCGCGACGGCATGACCGCGGTATACCGGCAGCTCGAGGCCGCCGACGTCATAGTCGTCGGCAGCCCGATCTACTGGTCGGGAGTCGCGGGGCCCGTCAAGGATCTCCTGGACCGGCTCCGGCCTTACTACAAGAGCGGCAGGCTCCGCGGCAAGCGATTCATGTCGGTCTCCGTGGGCGCGAGCGGCGAGGCTGAGGCCGACCTCATGGCCGAGGCCTATCGCAGGATAGCCGGGGCCCTGGGCATGGAGATCCTGGGACAGGTCTCGGCGACCGGCTTCGATCCCGGAGACGCGGAGCGCGAAGGCTGGGACGGCGCGAGGATCGCGGCGAGGATCGCGCCCGTGGCCGCCAGCCCGACTTGACGCGTTAGGCGAACTAAGCGTCAGGCGACGTCGCGGTCCTCCGCGCGGCGGTGCCGCTTGTGGCGCACGATCCCGTCCTCGCACTTCTCGTAGGAGTCCTTCGCGACCGGCCAGAAGGCGTAGGCCAGCCCGCCGAGGAGGAGGTGCAGGTAGTAGGCGCCGAAGCGCCAGAGGATGATGGCCGGGAGGACCGAGCCGGTGGTGACCGCGAGGCCGCCGAGGACGATGGCGTAGGTGGCCTCGATGCTGCCCGAGGCCCCGGGCGTGGGCACGAAGGCGGAGACGAGGCCGCAGAGGTTGAAGGCGAAGAGGAAGGGCAGGAAGGGCACATCCGATCCCGAGAGGGACGTGAAGGGCAGGTAGAGCCCGAGGGCCCAGATCGCCTGGTCCAGGGCGTGCAGGCAGAGGTCGAGGAGGACCACGCCGATGCGGTTGGTCCAGAGATGCTTGAAGCTGTCGCCCAGGCCCAGGCTCCAGGCGGAGAAGCGCTCGGCCCACTTCTCGTCATGCGTCATCCTGCCGATGAGGCGGCCGAGCCGGCTCCGGTCGAGGCGGAGGGCGAGGCGCCCCAGCACGATTGGCCTCGCGAGCACCATGAACAGGAGGGCGAAGGCGCCCAACGTCACCGCCAGGCCGAAGGCGAGGATGAAGCCGCCGATGCCCGAGGTGCTGAAGATCGAGAATCCCTTGCCCATGAGGGCGACCGCGAGGATGATGCTCAGCTGGGCGAGGTTGGAGACCATGAGCCGGGAGAACACGATGTTCGTCGACACGGTCGAGTCGATGCCCATGCGGGTGAACTGGTAGACCTGGAAGGGCTGGCCGCCGGCCGAGCTCGGCGTGATGCCCGAGAAAAAGAAGCCGATCAGGTTGACGTAGAGCGAGTCGCGGTGGGCGAGCCGGATCTTGAAATGGCTGAACAGGTAGCGGAAGCGGAAGGTGTCGATCGCGTAGACGACGAGCCCGGTGGCGAAGGGGGCGATGATGTCCCAGGGACCGACCCTCCGAATGGCCTCGAAAAGGCTCTTGGAGTCGACGACGAACCCCATGAAGGCGTTGATGGCGAGGCCGACGAGGATGGCCAGGAAGATGTTCTTTGTGATGCGGCTCTTGCGCTTGCCCTGATCCGGCTCCGCCGGATCGATGCTCTCGTCCATGGGCTGGATATTATCGCAAAGCGTACGGGTAAAACAACCGTCGCGGCGCGGCTCTACAGCTCGATGAGCCGGTCGCGGGGGAAGCGGGTCAGGATCTCGGGAGGGCCGGCGGCGACGAGGACGCTGTCCTCGATCCGGATCCCGCCCCAGCCAGGGAGGTAGACCCCCGGCTCGCAGGTGATCGTCATCCCGCCCGCGAGCGTCTCCTCGCAGCGTCGTGACATGAAGGGGAGCTCGTGTATCTCGAGGCCGACGCCGTGGCCCACCCCGTACCCGAACTCGGGGTAGCCCGCCGCCAGGACGGTCTCGCGGGCGATCGCGTCGGGAACCCGGCCCGAGGCGCCGGCGACCATGGCCTCGACGGCCCGGTCCAGGGCCTCGAGGACGACGGCGTAGGCCCTCCGCTGCTCGTCCGAGGCCCGGCCGAGGACGAAGGTCCGCGTGATGTCGGAGCGGTAGCCGTCGACGCGGGCGCCGAAGTCGATGAGGACGAGGTCCCCCCGCGCGAGCCTCGCCGCGGGGCTCGGGACGGCGTGGGGCATCGAGGCCCGCCGGCCGAAGGCGACGATCGTCTCGAAGGAGGGGCCCTCGGCGCCGGCCTCGACGATGCGCGACTCGAGGAGGCGCGCGAGCTCGAGCTCCGACATGCCCTCGCGGATCGAGCCGAGGGTCGCCTCGAGGGCGCGGTCGGCGGCCTCGCAGGCGCGGCGGATCGAGGCCAGCTCCCCGGGGCCCTTCGCCATGCGGAGCCGCTCGACGAGGCCCTCGGTCGGGACGAGCTCGATGCCGCCGGCGGCGGCCGCGCGCGCCGCGAGGGCCTCGTACTGGGCGTAGGTCAGGCGCGCCTTCTCGAAGCCGAGGCGCCGGAGCGAGGCCCCGGATGCGAGCCCGATGATGACTTCGTCGTAGGGCGGGAAGGGATGGCGGTGCTGGACGACCGCGGCCCTCCGGCATTCCTCGGCGGCCTGTTCCGTATAACGCGAGTCGGCGACGAGCCAGCTCCCCGCGCGCGAGGCGAGGAGGAGGCACTCGCTGCCGGTCCATCCCTCGAGGAAGCGCTGGTTCGCGTCGCCCGTGACGAGGAGGGCGTCGAGGCCCGCCGAGGAAAGGGCTTCCTGGAAGGACTCGGAGACGCGCGACGCGCCGTCTGTCGCCATGGTCGTGCCTGCCCCTGATGAAAATGAGACCTCCCCCGGGCCGCGCCCGGTTCCGGGCGGCGGGCGGGGGAGGTCGTCGCGCGACGCGCGACTGCGCTATTTCTTGCGGGTCGCGGCCTGCACGGCCTCGGACATGGCCTTCATGAGGTCGGCGAGCTTGGTCTGGACGGCCTGGGCCTTGTCGCGGGCCTCGATGAACTTGCCGTCCGCGAGGGCCTTCTCGGCCTCGGCGATGCCGGCCTTGGCGTCGGCGATGGTCTTCGCGGCGGCGACGAGGTCGAGCTTCGCGGGCTTGACCTTCTTCGCCGCGGCGAAGGTCTTCTCGGCCTCGGGGAGGGCCTTCTTGGCGGCCTCGATGAGGGAGGCGGCCTGGGTCCTCACCCGCTCCTTGCCGGTCTTCGCGTCGGCGAAGGCGGCGATGGCGGCGGACTGGGCCTCGGCGGCGAAGGCCTTGACCTTGTCGTAGCGCTTGGCGGCGAGCTCGGACTGCATCTTGGCGAGGGCGTCCTCGGCGCGCTTCAGGGTGTCGGGGGCGTAGGCCTGGACGTCGGGATCCTGGGCGGCCTTCGCCACCTGGGCCTTCGCGGAGTCGATCTCGGCCTGCGGCGGCTTGGCGCAGGCGAACAGGGCAACCGCCATGAGTGCGGGGATAAGCCACTTCAGGCTCTTCATCGTCGTACCTCCATGACTATCATCGGCATTTTTCGATGCGTCGATGCTTTATCTCCTACAAAATATCGCGCGGGCGGCCACAATGCCAAGCCCGCCCCCTTGCGCCGGGGCGTCGGCTTTCGTGTATCCTTGCAACCATGCGGAAGAGACTCGGCATCGCGGCCTTCCTCGTACCCCTCGCCGCAGGCGCGGCCGCAGCGCTCCTCTCGCTCTCGGGCCCCGGCGACGCCGCGGGGCTCCGGATCTACGACGCCCTCCTGCGGCTCCGCTCCCCGGGCGCCTTCCCCCGGGAGATCCTCCTCGTCGAGGCCGAGGACGCGACGGCCCCGGGGGTCTGGGACGGCATCGGCATGGCGGAGGGCATCGCGGCCCTCGCCGAGCTCGGCGCCCGCTACGTCGTCCTGCCCTCCGCCTCCTCGCTCGGCCCGCCGGCGGGAAGCGGGGCCGAGCTCGCGGACGCCGTCGAGTCCGAGCTCGGGACGGTCGACGCGAACGTCGCCGCCCTCTTCGACGCGATCAGGCTCGGCTCCGTCTCGCCGAAGGACTCGCCGCGCTATGTGGCCGAGCTGCTCAAGACCATCGACGCGGGCAAGGCCCGCCTCCTCGCCGCGGCGGCGGGCGCGGGCAGGGTCGGGCGCGAGCGGCTCGCGGGCGCGCTCCGCCTCCAGGGCCGCGCCTACCTCGCCTTCGACCCCCTCTCCGACGGGAGCGCAGGCGCCGAGCTCGCTTCGAGCGGAGCGCGGGGCGCGGGCTACGCGCCCCTCATGGTCGATCCCGACGGCGCCAGGCGCAGGCTGGCCATCGTCTCGCGGAGGCGCGCGGGCGGCTACGGCCACCCCGCCTTCGCGGCCCTCCTCGACCGGCTCGACGGCCCCGCGATGGCCACCGGCTCCGAGCTCGCGGAGGGCGGGGACTTCGTCGTGCTGAGGGGCGCATCGATCCATAGGAAGAATGGAGACATCCCCATACCGCTCTCGAGGGAGGGCCTCCTCATCGAATGGCCCCGTCCCGGCTCGGGCATCCCCCGCCGCCTCCCCTGGGGCGAACTCGGCCGCGCCGCCATCCTCGAGGACGAGCTCGCGCAGGCCCTTGACGGCCTGGGCAAGGCCGGGCTCATCCCGGCCGGAGCGGGCCTCCTCCGCGACCTGCGCGAGCACGCCGGACGGGTCGGCGAGGAGGCGCTCCGGGGAAGCTCGAGCCTCGAGGCCTGGCGCGAGGCACGGGAACGCTACTTCGAGCGCGCGGCGATGATCCTCTCCGCGGGCTCCGAGGCCGCCCTCCTCGCCGCGACGAGGGCCGGTCTTCTCGACGCTGCCTCAGAGGAAGAGGCCACTGCCCTGAGGCACAAGGCCGACCGCATCGAATCGGGATACGCGGGAGCGAGGGAGACCCAAGCCGAGCTCTCCATGCTCCGCGCGCGCCTCAAGCGCGAGCTCGCGGGTTCCTTCTGCATCGTCGCGCCGGCGCGGGCCGCCGAAGGACTGCGCCCCGATCCCTACGGCGAGGAGGCCTCGGAGGGCCTCGCCTCGGCGGCGGCCGTCGGCTCGATCCTCTCCGAGCGCTTCCTCCGCGAGCTTCCGCCCCTCCTCGGCGCCGCTCTCGGCGCCTTCCTCGCCCTCGCCGTGGCCGTGGCCTCGGCTTGGCTCGGGAAGCGCTGGGCGGCCCTCGAGGGAGGCGCGCTCGCCCTCCTCGCGGCCGCGGCCTGCGTCCTCGTCTTTGCGTACTCCGGGAACTACCTCTCGCCCCTCGGGCCGGCGCTCGGCCCCCTCGCGGCGGCGGTCGCCGCGCTCTTCGCGAAGTCCGCGGTCCAGGCCCCGGCTACTTCTTCTTCGCCAGACTCGCCTCTATCCGGGCGATCGGCTTCTTGAGGGCCTTGATCCGCACGACCGTCCCCCCTCCTCCCTTGACCGCGCGGTAGCGCTCCCCGTCGTCGGGATAGGCCGAGAGGAGCTCGCCGGGGAAGGTCGCCTCGCGGCGCTGGGTCCACGCGACGCTCGGGTCGCGGAGGCCGGCCTCGGGCTTGGCGGGATCGAAGAGGATGAAGGACTCGTGCACGCCCCGCTCCTCATAGGGAGCCTCGTCGGTGGACTGGAGGTAGCGGATCCGTCCCGCGGCGAGGTCGATCGACTGGATGATCGAGGAATGGAGGGGCTCGCCGTCCTCGCTCCGGAAGAGGATCACGTCGCCCGGGCGCAGGTTGCGGATCTCGTCGCGGACTTCCTCGACCTCCTTGTTCCGCGGATCGTAGAAGCGCGTGCCGACGTAGAGGGCCGCGTCGGCGCGGCGCGGCGCCCCCGTCGCCCGCCCGAGAGCGCGGTCGAGGTCGAGGCCGCCGGCCTTGGCGACGGCGCGGAGGGCGTTCCACACGAAGCCCGAGCAGTCCATGCCGAGCCTGCCGACGCAGTACAGGTAGTTGTAGAGCTCGGGCGCGGTGGGCCCGCGGCCGGAGGAAAGGACGAAGGGCTTGTTCGGGAGGCCGGGGTAGTCCCCGGCCTCCATGCGCTCGATGAAGAAGCGGTCCGCGACGACCGTCCACTTCCTCGCCTGCAGGTCGAAGGAGATGCCCTTCTTCCGGCCGTCGGAGAGAGCGGCGACGTAGGCGCGGAAGTCGGCGCTTTCGAAAAGGGCGTCGACGCTGCGCCAGAGGGCCGCGGGATCGGCCTTGCCCCCGCCGAGGACCTCGAGGGACTCGCCCGCGAGCTCGGAGCGCTCGTTGTTCTGGGCGAAGGGCATGCGGAGGGTGAGGACGCGGCCGGCCACGATGTAGGTGCGGAAGCAGGAGCGGTAGGCGCCCTCGATGATCCCCTCCACGCCCTTGCCCCAGTCGTGGGAGGCGTCCGAGAAGTCCGCGAGCCGGGCCTCCTCCGGGTCGACCTTGGCCGGGGTCGCCGGGCGCGCCTGGCCTCGGGCCGCAGGGAGCGCCGGCAGGAGGAGGGCGAGGAGAAGGGCCGCGGCGCGGCGGCGGGTAGGTCGAAGTGGCCTCATCCTCCAGAATATCGGCCGAATCAGGCCGACGATGGAAGGGGTCGAGCTTCACCTCCGGCCGGGAAATCGCTATCTTCACTCCGAGATTCACGGGCGGGCAGGGTTGCGACCGGTTCCCGCCGACAGGAACGGTGCAGGCATGCGGGATATCACGGCGACGATCGAGGTGGACGGGGCGGCCAAGCTCGGGATAGGGCTCGGCGGGGGCGGCAAGGCACCCGGCGGCCAGGCGCTTTCGAGCCTCTTAAAGTCGAGGGGCTGCCTCGTCTCCGGCGACCGCGTCGAGGAATGGAAGCTCGAGGGGGTCGCCGACCGGGCGGAGGGGCTCTACGTCTACGGACCGGCCTTCGCGGGGAAGAGCCTCGACTCCCTCGTCGTCGCGGCCGGCGGCGACCGCGCCGCGGCCCTCGCGGCGGTGGCGCGCGCCGCCCGGGCCCTCGAGGCCGCGGCGGCACGGGGCCTCCTGCCCGCCGGCCTGTCCTCGGCCGGCATCCTCCTCGGCCTGGGCGCGGAGGCGCTGATCCTGCCGCCCGAGTCCGCCGGCCGCGCCCTGCGCTCCGCCTCCGACGGCGCCGAAGTCGGCGCGGCCGGCCTCGCCCTCGCCTGGCTGCGCTCCCCCAAGGCCGACGGCGCCGCGGCGGAGGCCGCCTTCCTCGCGGCGCAGGCGGCCTACCGCGCCGCCTCGGGCGAGAGCGCCTATCGCGTCCCCGAAGCGCCCAAGCGCGGTGACAGGGCGGCCAAGGGCAGGGGCGGCACGGGACGGGCCGCGGACCTCGTCTCGGGCGGCTTCCTGCCCCTGGCCCTCCTCCGCCCCGAGCTCGACCCCGAGCTGGCCCGCGTCATCGACGAGAGCCTCGCCAAGCCCGAGGCCGGGAGCCTGGCGAGGCTCCGCGCCGCGCTCGACGGCGCCGAGGGCCGGGGCTGGGAGCGGAGGCTGACGGAAGGCGAGTCCGACGCCGCGTCGCGACGCCTCGGGGCCGCCCGCGCCTCCCTGGAGTCCCGGCGGCGGAGGGAGGCCTTCTTCCGCGAGCGCCGCGCCCTTGTCGTCGGAGTCTCGATCGGCCTCGTCGTCGCCGTCGCGGCCGCCCTCACCGCCTACGACATCCAGCGCGGCAAGCCCGACTTCTCGAAGCTCACGGCCCGCGAGCTCGTCGAGACCTACTACCGCTCCATCGACGCCCTCGACGTCGTCGCGCTGGAGGCCTGCGCCCCCCGCCGGGGCCGGAAGGAGAGGGCCGAGGCGATCAAGCAGGACTCGAACTACGTCTCGACGATGACCGTCGTCTCGAAGACGAGGCAGGCCTACGAGGGCAAGGACCCCATCGTCATGGCCGAGGCCTGGATCGCGGCGGGCAAGCCCGCCCTCGATCCGGACCGCGTCCTCTTCGGGATCTCCGGACTCGCCGTCGCCGAGCTCTCCGCCGCCCCGGACCGCGCGACCTACGCCGCCGAGTACTCCGCCTGGACCCTCGAGCGGAGGGGCGAGCCGGGGGAGGCGCGCGCGGAGGCCGCCCCTCCCCTTCCCCTCGAGCGCAGGCTGCGCGACGAGCTCAGCCTCGCGCGCGACCCCAAGAAGGGCTGGCGCATCACCGGCATAGTCCGGACGGAACGTTGAGCGAAACCATCCGGCACGGCGTCGAGCGGCACGGCAATCACGGAACGTTGTGCGACGCCGATCGGTCCTTTCCCTCCGCCATGAGGGCGAGCAGGCGCGCGGGCGTCGCGGGCAGCGTCCGCACCCTGAGCCCCGAGGCGTCGCGGATGGCGTTGAGGATGGCCGGCGTCATGGGCACGGTGGCCACCTCGGAGATGCCCTTGGCCCCGAAGGGACCGTCGGGCACCGGGTCCTCCACGACGAGGATCTCGTACTCGGGCGTGTCGAGGATCGACGGGATACCGAGCCTGCCGTAGCTCCGCGCCGCGGGGACGCCGCGCTCCATCGGGTAGGACTCGCTCAAGGCGTAGCCCTGCCCCATCGAGCAGCTGCCCTCGACCTGGCCCTCGATCTTCGACGGATTGATGCTCCTCCCGACGTCGTGGCAGGCCACCGCGCCCAGGAGGCGGACCCGGCCGGTCGACTCGTCGAACTCCACGAAGGCGACCTGCGTGGCGTAGGCGTAGGCGGGGTAGTTGCGGTACTCCTCCTCGGAGACGCTCCCGCGGCCTTCGGTGTCGTACAACGCGAAGGTCCGCGGGGCGACGTAGCGACGCTCGGCGCGCGGGAGGGGCCCCGCCCCGGCGAGGCGCCGCGACAGCTCGGCGAGGCCGCAGAGGCGCACGCCCCCGGCGGCGATCCCGTCGCCCTCGAGGACGATCGAGGAGGGTTCGAGCCCGAGGAGGGCGCCCGCGGCCCCGCGGAGCGAGGCGAGGAAGTCCCGGCCCGCGAGGACGACGGCGTTGCCGCTGATCAGGGTCTGCCGCTCGCCCACCGCGTTGCCGTGGGGCGGTGTCAGGGAGGTGTCGCCCGTGACCAGCTCGAGGAGGCCCGGGTCGAGGCCCCGCCCGCCCGCGCCGAGGACCTCCGCGGCGATCTGGGCCAGGGCCGTGCGGATCCCCTGCCCCATGTCCACGGCCGAGACCCGCAGGCGGATCGCGCCTTCCGGCAGGAGCTCGAGGATCGCGCCCGCGTCGTCGACCTTGCCCTTGCCCGCCCCCACGTTCTTGAAGGCGCTCGCCACGCCGACCCCGAGCCGCCTCGAGCCCTCCGGATATGCGTTCGCATAACGCGCTCGGAAGCGGGCGGCCGCCTCGCGCGCGCCGCGGAGGGTGGCCTTGATCCCGACGCTCGAGCGGAGGATCTCCCCCGACACGGTCCGGTCCCCGACGTCGAGCGCGTTCGCGAGCCTGAGCTCGAAGGGGTCCATGCCGAGGCGGAGCGCGAGCTCGTCGAGGAGGGACTCCATGGCCACGGCCGCCTGGTTTATGCCGAAGCCGCGGAAGGCCCCGCCGTCGCAGTTGTCAGTGAACAGGGCCCAGCCCTCGATCCGGGCGTTCGGCACGACGTAGGGGCCGCAGGAGAAGATGCAGGCCTGGTCGATGACGCGGGGGCTCAGAGTCGTGTAGGGACCCGCGTCCGCGTAGAGCCGGGCGTCGACGAAGGAGAGCCTGCCCTCCCGCGATGCGCCGACTTCGTACTCGAGGATGAAGGGATGCCGCTTCGTGCTTACGCGGAGGGACTCCTCGCGGGTCAGGGTGATCTTGAGGGGACGCCCGAGGAGGAAGGCGCCGACAGCGAGGAGGAACTCGATGGTGCCGTCGGCCTTGCTGCCGAAGCCCCCGCCGAGCGGGGTGCAGACCACGCGGATGCGCTCCTCGGGCAGGCCGAGGATCTCGGCGAGCTGCCGGCGCATCTCGAAGGGCGACTGCGTCGGCGCCTTGAGGACGAGACTGCCGTCAGCCTCCATGTACGCGAGGCCCGCCTCGGGCTCGAGGTAGCCGTGCTCCACCGCGGGCGTCTCGAAGCGGCCCGAGACCAGGACCTCGGACTCGCGCCGCGCGCGCTCCGGGTCGCCGACGACGTGGACCAGGTGCTTGCAGACATTGCCCTCGGGATACAGCCTGGGCGCGTTCTCGGCGAGGGCCTCCATCGGGCCGAAGACGCCCGGCAGGGGCTCGTACTCCACCTCGATGAGCTTGACCGCGCTCGCCGCCGCTTCCTCGGTCTCCGCGACGACGAGGGCGACCATGTCGCCCGTGAAGCGGACCTCCTCGCCGCAGAGGATCGGCTGGTCCGGCTTGATCATGCCGAAGCCCCCGCGTCCCGGCAGGTCCTTGGCGCTGAGGACGCGTACCACGCCCGGCGCGGCCTCGGCCTTCGACGCGTCGATGCCCCTGATCCTCGCGCGCGGGTGGGCCGACCAGAGGATCTTGCCGCGGAGCATGCCGGGCATCTCGAGGTCGTCGGCGAAGGCCAGGCTCCCGCGGGCCTTGTCCAGACCCTCGAGGTCGGGCACCGAGACGCCGAGCCCGCCGGCCGACGCCGCGGCGTCGGGAGCCGCCTCGCCGCGGAGCATCGCGGCCGCGAGCTTGACCGCCGCGATGATCTTCACGTAGCCGGTGCAACGGCAGTAGTTGCCCTTGAGCGCTTCCTTGATCGCCGCGTCGTCGGGATCGGGGTTCCGGTCGAGGAGGGCCTTGGCGGCGAGGATCATGCCGGGGGTGCAGAAGCCGCACTGGATGGCGCCCGAGAGGAGGAAGGCGCGCTGGAGGGGATGGGGCTCGGCCCCGCTCCCGATCCCCTCGATGGTGACGACGCTCTTCCCTTCCAGGCTCCGCATCGGCGTCACGCAGGACTTCCTGGCCTCGCCGTCGACGAGGACGGTGCAGGCGCCGCAGTGGCCGGTGCCGCAGCCGTTCTTGGCGCCCTTGAGGCAAGCGACGCCCCGGAGGTAGCGGAGCAGGCTCTCGCCGCCCCCGGACTCGGCCTTCCTCGCGGCCCCGTTCAGCGTAAATGTAACGAGCTCTCGACCCATCGCGCGCTCCTCGGGGAAGGAGTCTACACGAAGGGAGGAGCGCGCGATACCTCGCGGCGGCGCCGGGCTCAGGCCGGGCCGAGGAGGAAGCCGGCGAAATCGCCTATCGTCTCGAAGTAGCGGAGGCAGGAATCGCGCATCGCGTCGCGGATCTCGGGCACGTCGTAGCCCCAGCCGGCGCCTACGCAGTCGACGCCCGCGGCCCTCGCCATGTCCACGCCTGGCTTGAGGTCGTCCAGCACGAGGACCCGTTCTCGCGTTAGGCGAAATCGATCCATGGCGGCGAGGACGGGATAGGGATCCGGCTTGCGGCGCGAGGGCTCGTCGCTCCAGCCGTAGATCGCGTCGGGCACGAAGGCCGCCCCGCCCGCCGCGCGGCCTCCCTCGGCCCCGTCGCGCGTGATATAGTCGCGGAGGATGTTCGACTCCTCGGAGTGCGAGGCCACGACGACGATGCCGCCGCGCCGCCGGAACTCCGCGAGCAGCTCGACGAAGCCGGGGAAGAAGGGGGGGACCCGCGAGGCGGTGAAGGAGCGCCAGACGGCGTAGTTCTCCTCGAGCTCGCCGGGCGAGAAGCCGAGCTCGCCGACAAGGTAGCCGAGGAGGCCGGGCTCGAAGTTCTTGCGGAGCCAGCCCTCGAAGCCGATGGGCTCGCGGCCCGGCCTGAGGCGGCGCAGGGCCTCGACGTGGGCCGGGTAGTGGATGCTCCGCGTGCTGTCCACGGAGGTGTCGTCGTGGTCGACGACGAGGCAGGAGTAGCGCAGGCCCATGGTTTCGCTCAACGCTTCCCCAGGAGGCGGGCGATCCAGGACTCGATCCTCTCCCTGAAGAAGAGGCCGACGAAGAAGAGGACCGAGGCGGCGGCGAGGACCGCGAGGGCCGCCTTGTAGGAGCCCTCGTAGGCGGCGCTGCCCATGAAGGCGCTGCCGAAGATGCCGGGCAGGCGGCCGAGCATCGAGATGGCCAGGAAGCTCGGGAAGCCGAGCGAGGATATGCCCGCGACGTAGCAGAGGGCGTCCTTCGGGATGCCGGGTATGGCGAAGAGGAGGAAGAAGCCCGCCGCGCCTTTTCCCGTCGCCGCGATGCGCTCGATCCCCTCCATCTTCTTCCGGTCGAAGAGGGACTCGACGAAGGGCCTGCCGAGGAGACGGCCGGCGAGGAAGTTGACGAGGGAGCCCAGCGTGATGCCGGCCAGGGAGAGGACGGTCCCCTCCCAGAGGCCGTAGACGTAGCCGCCGGCGACCTGGACGATCTCGCCGGGGATGACGAAGACCACGACCTGGAGTACCTGGAGGCCGACGAAGGCGAGCCGCCCCCAATTGCCGCGCGCCTCGATCCAGGCGCGGATCGCCTCGCGGTCGCGGAAGATCTCGAGGAGCCGGGAGCGGAAGACGAAGACCAAGGCGAGGAGGAGGCCTATGAAGAGGGGGAAGGCCAGGTAGCCGAACCAGGAGGGGCGGCGTTCGTCGCTCATGGGGGGACTGTAGCCGGAGGGGAGGGCCGGGGACAAGAGGCGGCCGGCGATGCCGGGCCGCCGGGAGCCGAAGGTGGACCCGGCTTGCCAGGGCGTGGATCAGCCATTGTATATTCATCGGGAAACCGAGTCCCCAGGAGATTCCATGAGAAGGCAATTCGCGGCGGCCCTCGTCCTCCTCGCCACGACCATGTCGGCCCGGGCGATCGACCTGGCGAGGCCGCTCACCGTATCGCAGTTCAGGAACACGACGAACAAGGGCGACTACGCCTGGCTCGGGGTCGCGCTCGCCGACATGGTGGGCAACGACCTCGCGAGCCTCAAGAAGCTGCCGATAGTCACCCGCGAGCAGCTCGGCGCCGTGCTCGCGGAGCAGCAGCTCCAGCTCTCCTCGATCGTCGACGAGAAGACCGCGGCCAAGGCGGGTTCCATCGTCGGCGCGGGCTACATCCTCCTCGGGGACTTCATCGTGCCCACTCCCGCCGCGATCCGCATCAACGTCAACGTGATCGAGGTGGACACGGGGAAGTCGGCCGCGGCCGCCTCCATCACCGGCGACCCGGCCGATGTCTTCACCCTCGAGAAACTCCTCGTGGCCAGGACCCTCGAGTCGCTCGGCGTCGTCCTCGGCGAGAGCGAGAAGGTGCGCCTCTTCCAGATCCCGACGACGAGCGTCGCCGCGCTCGAGCAGAATTTCCGCGGTGTCATCGCCTTGGAGCGGAACGACAAGGGTGCCGCGAAGGACTACTTCGAATCCGCCGTCAAGGCCGATCCGTACTACCGCGAAGCCAAGACGAACCTCGACAAGGCCTCGGTGACCTTCGCGGGAGGCGGCCTCTTCGCCAACGCCGCGGCCGAGCTCGGGGACAAGAACGCCCAGATGGGCGCTGTCAAGGAGTTCCGCGACTGGTATCTCAAGAACGCGCTCGAGTTCAGGATCACCGGCTCGCCGCGGATCGCGGCCACCAATCCCGAGAAGAGGACGGCCGACATCGCGGTGGACTGGAAGGCCGATTTCCGCCAGGACTCGACGCAGAGGCTCGTCGATTTCGCCGTAGGCAACGCCGCCTCGGGATGGAAGGGCGATGAGAACGCCGCGTTCACCATTCTGCCGCCGAGGAGGAAGGTCGCGGAGAAATATGCCTTCACCTGGTACAAGGAGGCCGGGCAGCAGTGGTACAACCGCTCGGCGGGCATCATGTATGTCGTGTCCTTCTCGCTCTTGGCAGCCGACGGGACCGAGGTCGCCGTCTCCAAGCGGGGCGTAGCCCTCACCTCGGAGACGACCTACGGCGACGGATCCACGCTCAAGTACAATAATTCCCCGTCCCTGGGCGACCTGTACAGCTACCAGTCCAAGGATGCCGCGCCGGTCACCTTCACCGGCCTCCCGCAGGCCGACCTCGAGCGCCTCAAGGAGATCAAGGTGCGGAGCATCCTCGTCCGGAGTCTCGTCGACGGCAAATGGATCGAGACCTCGTTCTGACCGGCATTCGCGAACATGCGGATTCGACGCGGAATCGGCCCGATATCGCCTCGGCATATTTGACTTTTTACATATTTTCTGCTATCGTCAGCCACCATGGAGAAGGCTCGCCCCACCGCGTACGCTGTCAATCAGAGAATCGTCTATCCGAGTCAAGGCGTCGGAAGGATCCTGGAGATACAGGAGAAGGCGTTCAAGGACTCCAAGATCCTGTACTACATCATCTACCTCGAGTTCTCGGACATGACGGTCATGGTCCCCGTGGACAAGGCCGAGGACCTCGGCATCCGGGCGATCGTGCCCAAGGTCGAGGCCGAGCAGGCCCTCACCTTCATCTCCGAGGAATACGCGCCGATCCCCTCGGACTGGAAGCTCCGCTACCAGATGAACCTCGACCTCCTCAAGAAGGGCTCGGTCCTCGACATCGCCTCGGTGGTGCGCTCCCTCTACCATCGCTCCAAGATCAAGGAGCTGCCCATCCTCGAGCGCAAGCTCTACGATTCGGCCCTCAATCTCCTCCAGGACGAGATCTCCTTCTCCCTCGGCAAGCCGAAAGAGGACATCGCCGAGCTCATCAGGGCAAGGCTGGAGAGCTGATCCTCCGAGGCGCCGCGTGCCCTCCCCCGACGCAACCCCCGTCCTCGTCGTCGTGACCGCCGCCGGCCGGAGCGAGCGTTTCGGCGGCTCCAAGAAGGAGCTGGCCGCGCTCGGCCCGGGCGCCTCCTCGGTCCTCGACGCCGCCGTCTCCCCCTTCCTCGGCCTGCCCCGTCTCGCGGCCTTGGTCGTCACGGCTCCGCCCGGCCGGGAGGATGACCTGCGCGCCGCCCTCGCGCCCGCCACGCGGGACGCCCTCGAGGGAAGGCTCGGGAAGCGTTTCATGATCGTGGCGGGAGGGGCGAGCCGACGCGACTCGGTCCTCCTCGCCTGCGAGGCCCTCGCATCGGGGCTCGGGCCGGGCGAAGCCGACGCGGTCCTGCTCGTGCACGACGGGGCGAGGCCCTGGGCCTCGGCCGACCTGGTCGCGCGGGTGGCCCTTACCGCGGCGGAGCGGGGCTCGGCCCTGCCCGTGACGCCCCTCGTGGACACGCCCAAGGAGATCGGGGCCGAGGGCCTCGTCCTGCGGCACCCGCCCCGCGCCTCGCTCGCCGGCGCCCAGACGCCGCAGGGCTTCCGCTTCGCGCCCTACCTCGAGGCCCTGCGCCTCGCCGCGGCCGCGGGGATCGAGTGCACGGACGACGCGGAGATCTGGGACCGCTTCGTCGGGCCGGTGCAGTCCCTGCCCGGCGAGGCGGGCAACAGGAAGGTGACCTACCCCGCGGACTTGGCGGCCGGATCCGGCGCGCCGGAGGCTTCGCGCGACGCGGCGCGGGAGGCCGCGGGCTTCGCCGCGCCGGCCTTCCGCGTCGGGACGGGCTGGGACCGGCACCGGCTCGTGCCGGGCCGGAGGCTCCTCGCGGGCGGCGTGGAGCTGCCCTCTGAGCTCGGCGAGGACGCCCACTCCGACGGCGATGTCCTCCTGCACGCGATCGTCGACGCCCTGCTCGGGGCGGCCGCATTAGGCGACATCGGAACGCATTTCCCGCCCTCCGACGAGGCCTGGCGCGGCGCCGACTCGAAGGTCCTCGCCCGGGCGGCGCTCGGCCTGGTGCGCGGCGCGGGCTGGCGGCCGGTGAACCTCGACTGCACCCTCTGCCTCGAGCGGCCCAAGCTCGGGGCCCGCCGCGAGGCGATGCGCGCCTCGATCGCGGACTGCCTCGGCATGCCGGTCGACGCGGTCTCGGTGAAGGCGAAGACGGGCGAGGGCCTCGACGCCGTGGGCGAGCTCCGGGCCATCGAGGCCCAGGCGACCGTCCTCCTCGTCCGCGACTCGAACTAGTCGGATCTTCCTACCAGGACGACGCAGGCGGCGATCGCGGCGAAGGCGAGGGCCTGGGCGGGGTCCAGGGGCGCGGCGAAGGCGAGGTACGAGGCGAGGGCCGGCCAGAGCACCTGCATCCCGTAGAAGGCGGGCGCCACCGAGGACATCTCGCCCTCCTTGTATGCCAACTGGGCGAAGGCGAAGCCGCCGAGTCCCCCGGCCAGGAAGAGGTAGGGGAAGGGCGTGCCGAGCCAGGCGGCGGGCCGGTCGCCCGCGGCGATCTGGATCGCGCGCATCGGCAGGACCATGTAGCCGCTGAAGGAGCCTCCGACCGCGGCCAAGAGAGGGGCGAGGCCCCGGACCGGAGCGCCCGAACCTCGGCCTCCGCGGTCGCGCCGGGCGCGCAGGGCCAAGGACAGGGCTCCCGCGGCGAGGGGCAGGGCGAGGGCGGCGTAGATCGCCGCCGCCGAATACGCGTCGCCGACGGCCTGGTCCGAGGCGGCCCCGCCCCTGAGCCCGGCCAGCGCTATGGCGCCGAGGAGGAGGCCGCTCAGGATGGCCCGGCGCGTGCCGAGCCGCTCCCCGAGGAGGGGCCAAGCCAGGATCGCGGTGAAGGCCACGCTCGAGCCGGAAGCCGCCCCGACGACGTTGGGCGGCAGGCCGAGGAGGGCGACGTAGTTGAAGGCGGGGACGGCGTTCACGAGCATGAAGCCCAGGAACCAGGCGAGGCGGGCGCGGCGGAAGGCGGCGTCACGCGGCCCGGCCGCGCCGATCCAGGAGACGTTCCGCTTCTGGAGGGTCATGCCGAGGGAGAGGAGGAAGTTCCCGCCGAGGGCGACCGCGGCGGCGAGGGCGGGATGCAGCGTCATGTCGCCTCCCCGGGCTAGGCCTTTCGGACGGTGCGGCGCAGGGCGTCGAAGAGGGGCGAGAACTCCGAGCCGGCGCGGTAGAAGACCGCGGGGCAGCCGAGGGGGCTCTCGACGGTCACGCGGCCGCCGCGGAAGACGCGGGAACTCCAGAGATGCACCCACTCGTCCTCGGGGAGGTAGAGATCGGTGAGGGCGAGGGAGGGCTCGAGGGCGGGCGCCACCATGAGGTCGCGGCCGTAGAGGTACTGGTACTCGAGGCGGTGCGCATGGGGGTCGGAGCCGTAGTGTATCCAGGGATGCCGGATCGGCGGCAGCCCGGTGGCGCCGTACTCGGCCGCGACGGCGACGTGGTAGGGCTTCAGGGCCGCGTAGGCCTCCGACATGCGGGCGAGGAGGGCGACCGAGGACGCGTCGAGCCCCGCGCGGTCGCGGGAATAGGCCACGCGGAAGAAGGGCGTGAAGGTCGAGAGCTCCATCCAGCGGCCAAGGCATTCCGCGCGGCGAGCGCGCGCGCCAGGCCTGAGGCGCTCGAGGAGGCGCGGGGGGAGGCAGCCCCCCGTTTCCGAGTGCCAGAATCCCACCCCCGAGAGGCCGAGGGAGAGGGCCGAGGGCACGACGCTCGGCAGGCCCTCGCGCCGCGAGAAGCTCGCCGCGCGCTCGCCCGCGAAGGCGGCGCGGGACTGGCGCGCGACGCCGAGCCAGCCCGAGCGGAGGAAGAAGAACGCGCCCTCGGGATTCCCCGACGCCTCGGCGGCCTCGCGGTTGACCCGCGCCCAGAGCACCGGCCAGCGGTTATGCGCGCGCACCGCCTCCTCGCCCGAGGAGAGGACCGCGTCGGGCGGAAGCTGCTCGCCGTAGTCGGCCGACCAGCCCGACATGCCGGCGCCCACGAGCTCCCTCGCGATCAGTTCCTTCATCCATTCCATCCCCGCGGGGCTGCTCAGGTCCACCATCGCGAAGCCCGACTCGCCCTGAGGCAGGAGATAGTCCTTGCCGAAGGGATCCTTCACGAGGATGCCCAGGGCGGCCGCCTCGGCGCGGAGCGCGCCGCCGGCGGGGAGGACGGGTCCGACGGAGCCGAGGCAGCGGATGCCGCGAGAGCGCAGGCGGGCCGAAAGGCCCGGCAGGTCGGGGTAAAGCCCGGCGTCCCGCGACCAGTCGGAGGGCAGTCCGGTCGAGGCCGAGCGGGGGCCGCACCAGTCGCGGAGCCAGACGGCGCCGATCTTGACGCCCGCGTCGAGGGCCTCGGCGAGCCGCGCCTCGACATCGGCCTCGCCGCCGGAGAGGCCCAGGCAGACCCCGTCGAAGCACCAGGAGGGGGGCTCGGCCTGGCGGCCGAGGACGGCGGTCATGTCCGCGAGGATCGAGGAGGCGTCGGGAGCGAAGCCGAGCACGAGCTCGCGCGGCACGGCCCAGGCCTCGATGAGGGTCGATGCCCTGCGGCGGAAGTCGAGGAGGGCGTAGGCGCTCGTGTCGACGGCGCACCAGTAGCCGCCCGTCGAGAGGAAGGCGGGTACCGGGTAGTGGGCGGCGACGCCGCGGACGAAGGCGGCGCTGCGCCTCGCCTCGCCCGGGGAACCGGCATCGCGCACCCAGAGCGGGACGCGCGAGCCCTTGAGGTCCAGGCGGAGCCCACCCCCGGAGCCGCGGTCGCCGCCGCCGTAGATCCGCTCCTCGGGCGAGGCGGCCAGGCGGAGGCGGAAGTGGTTCGAGCCCGCGTCGTAGCGCGAGAAGGAGATGCGGAGCCTCTCCTCCTTGAGGCGGAGGGCCATCCTGATCCGTCCGTCGAAGTCGAGGGCCAGGTAGTCGGGGGCGCTCTCCGCCACCTTGTAGCCCCGCAGGGGCGCCGCGCGGACTTTGCCGCGACGGGGGATCCCCGAGGAGCCGGTGGAGCGCGCGGCGCCCTCGGCGCGTCCGAGCTCGAGGCAGGGGGAGCGGCGGCTGTGCGAGATGACGCGGCGCCCGTCGACCGAGACGGCGAAGCCCTCGCCCGTGGCCTCGAGGGAGATCACGAAGCCCTGCCCCGGACGGCCGGCCCCTCCGGCTTCGCCGGCTCCGCGGGGCGCATGCCGAAGAGCTCGAGCATCCCCGGGGACTTGAAGAGGGTCGCGTAGCGTCGGGCCGAATGGCCGAGCTTGTCGGCGATCTCCGGATCGGCCCCGTACTGGAGCAGGATGCGCGCGGTCGGGACGTCGTTCCGTCCCACGGCGACGACGAGGGCGGTCTGCCCGTCCTTGCTCGCGAGGTCGGGATTCGCCCCCTTGGAGAGGAAGAGCTCGGCGAGGTCGAAGGAGCCCGCGGCCACCGCGTCCATCAGGGGGGAATAGCCGCGGTCCTCGCTCTGGAGGTCGAGTTCCGCCCCCCGCGCGAGGAGGAGCTGGGCGACGGCGAGGTGCTTGCTCCGCGCGGCGAGGCAGAGGAGGGGGACGCCGTGCTTGTCGCGGGCGTCGGGGATGAAGCCGGCCCCGAGGAAGAGCTCGACGGCCTTCGTGTCGCCGTCGCGCACGCACTGGGCCAGACTGTCGGCGTGGCAGGATATGCCCATCTCGAGGAGGGCCGCCCTGGACGAGCGCCGCCCCTCGCGGACCAGCCACTCTGCCTTCTCGGAAAGGTAGAAGGCCATGAGCTCGTCACGCCCGTCGATCACCGGGACGCCGACGAGGTAGCGGGGCGGTTCGATCGAGCGCTCGACGCGGTAGAACGCGAAGCCGAGCCGACGTCCGATGGCGATGCCCGCCGCGAAGGTGAGCCAGTCGGTGCCGAGGCTCCGGGGGCCGAGGATGATGAGGTAGCGGTCCGCCTGGTGGAACTTGGCGGCGATCTCGGCCTGGGGCAGGGACTGCCAGCCCTCGCGGATGCGGAGCCCGTAGGCGTCGATCCCGACCTCGGCGAGGTCGCCGAGGATGTCGACGAGGATGGGACCGTCCGCGGGGTCCGCGAGCACCGCTACCTTCACGCCGAGCCGCCTTGCGAGGCCCGCCGGGAAGGGCCCGGTCGGACCTATGCCGGCCTGTTGAGGCCGAAGGCCTCCTCGACGTGGAGGGAGGGGACGCCGAACTCCGCCCGCACCGTGCCGACCGCGAGGATGGCCGAATTCCCTTCTAGTGTCGGCAGGGCGCGAGCGTAGGCTTGAGGGAAAAGGACCGCCTCGAACAGGCCCTCCTCGTCCTCGAGGGAATAGAAGGCCATCGGCCGCCCCTCCCTGTCGAGGACCTCCTTGGCCGCGATGACCACGCCGGCCAGGCTCGCGCGCCGGCCCTCGAGGGAAGGCACCGCGGAGGAGCCCGAGGGAGGGGGGAGGCCGCGGCGCCGGGCCACGAGCTCGGCCCTGGCCGCGAAGAGGGAGGCGGGGTGGCGCGACAGGACGAGGCCGAGGACGGCCGCCTCGTCGGCGAGGCGCCGGGCGCTCCCGTAATCGCCGACGGCCGCGGGCGGAGCCCACTCGTCGGGGAGGAGCTCGGGCTCGGCGGGGCTGGGGAGGGGGCCGCGCGCGCGGGCGGGGCCGCCCCGGGAGCGCGCGGCGGCCCGGGCGCGGAGCCGGTGGAGGGCCCAGAGGGCCTGGGGCCTGGTGAGGGGAGCGAGGCCGGCGCGCGCGGGGAGGCCGTCGAGGCAGCCCGAGCGGACCAAGGCGCGGAGCTCGGCGATGGAGGGCGCTATCCGCGCGTGGAAGTCCTCGAGGGAGGAGAAGGGCCCGCGGGCGGAGCGGGAGGCCTCGATGCGGTCCATGGCCGCGCGTGAGAGGCCTCCCACCTGGCGGAGCCCGACGCGGAGGGCCTCGCCGCCGGGCCCGGCCTCGACGAGGTACCGCGTCCCGCTCGCGTTGACGTGGGGCGGGAGGAGGCCGATGCCGAGGCGCCGCGCCTCGCCGAGGTAGGCTTGGGTCCCGTAGAAGCCGCCCTCGTTGTTGACGACCGAGGCCATGAAGAAGGCGGGATGGTGGGCCTTCATCCAGGCGAGGCGGTAGGACACGAGGGCGTAGGAGGCCGAGTGGGCCTTGCAGAAGGAGTAGCCGTCGAAGGAGAGCATCATCTCCCAGAGCTCGCCCGCGTCGCGCTCGCCCACGCCGCCCGAGGCGCAGCCCGCGAGGAAGCGGTCGCGGAAGTCCTCGAGGGCGACGCCCTTGCGCTTCTTGGTGAGGGCCTTGCGGAGTCCGTCGGCCTCGGCGGCCGAGAAGCCCGCGGCCGCCATGGCCACGCGCGAGACGTCCTCCTGGTAGACCATGATGCCGTAGGTGTCCTCCAGGACCGACTCCACCGGATCGGGCAGGCGGCGCCAATCGCCGCCGCGGAGGCGCCGGACGTACTCGCCGATGTACTTGTTCGCGGCCGGCCTGATGATGGAGCTGGCCGCGACGAGGCGCTCGTAGTCCGCGACGCCCATCTTCACGAGGAGCTGCCGCGTGGCCGGCGACTCGATGTAGAAGACGCCCATCGTCCGGCCCGACTCCACGAGGGCGCGGGCCGCGGGATCCTCGGAGGCGCCGGCGAAGTCCCAGGCCAGGGGGGGCTCGGGGGGCTTCGAGCGGGCCCGGTCGCGGTTGACGAGCTCGATGCAGTCGCGCAGGACGGCGAGGGAGCGGTTGCCGAGGAGGTCGATCTTGACGAGGCCGGCGCGCTCGGTCCCGTCCTTCTCCCAGGCGAGGACGGGGAGGCCCGCGGGCGAGGCCTGGACGTGGCTGTAGTCGGTGATGGGCCCGGGCGTGATGACGATGCCGCCGCAGTGCGTCCCGATGTAGCGGGGCATGTCCCTGAGGGAGCGCGCCGCCTCGACGAGCTCGGCGGGCAGGGCGCCGGGCGGGGCCTCCCCTCCCCCGCCCCGCATCCGCGCGCCGGAGCCCGAGAGCCTGAGCTCGCGCCGGGAGGCGGCGAGCTCTTCCTCGCCCCGGCCCAGGGCGATGCCCGCCTCGCGGAGCGAGCCGTAGTCCGAGAAGCGGCAGTGCTCCGCCACCATGGCGGCCCGGCCCGCGTAGTCCGCGAGGACCGAGGCGAGGAGGGCGGGCCGCTCGTCCCAGGGGAAGTCGATGTCGATGTCGGGCGGGTCCTTCCTGCCCTCGTTGAGGAAGCGCTCGAAGAAGAGGTCGTGGGCGAGGGGGTCGACGTGGGTCAGGCCGAGGAGGTAGGAGACGAGGCTCGAGGCCGCGCTCCCCCGGCCGCAGGTCCGGGGGCAGCGGAGCACGATGTCGCGGACCACGAGGAAGTAGGCGGCGAAGCCCTTGGCGCCGATGATCCGGAGCTCCTTGTCGAGCCGCTCGCCCAGGCCGGCCGCGCCGGCGGGGTAGCGCCTGGACGCGCCCTCCTCGCAGAGGCGGCGGAGGAGGCGGAAGGTCTCCTCCCCGGAGAGGCCCTCGTAGGCGGGGAAGACGGGGGGATCGGCGAAGAAGGAGCCGGCCTCGGCCGCCTCCTCGGCGAGGGCCTCGGCGTTGGCCAAGGCCTCGGGGAAGGCGGAGAGGAGGTCCCTCGCGCGGGAGGCCGGGACGAGGAAGGAGGCGGGGGGCGCGTCCAGGCCCTCGCGATCGAGTGAGGCGAGGCTCCGCCGCTCCTCGACCGCGCGGGCGAGGCGCCAGCGCCCGAGGTCGGGGGGCTCGAGGAAGCGGGCCGGCGCCTCGGCGAGGAGGGGGAGCCCGAGGCGCGCTGCCTCGCGCGCGAGCTCGGCCTGGGGCAGGCCGGGCGCGATGGCCGCGTAGAGGCGCCCGCCGGCGGGGCCGCCGCGACGCGCCGCGGCGAGGCGGGCGAGGAGCCCGGCCTCCCCGCAGGCGAGGGCGAGCCCCTCCCAGCCCTCCCCGACGAGTTCGTCGAGGAGGCCCGGCGCGGCCGGCCCTCCCGACGGCTCCGCGAGGACGCGGCTCAGGAGGGCGCCGAGCCGGGCGAAGCCGCGGCGGTCGAGGCAGTAGGCCCTGAAGCGGAGAGGCTCCCGCTCGATCGAGGCGGCCGCGATGGGCTTGAGCCCCGCGGCCCTCGCCTCGTCTACCAGCTCGGGCAAGGCATAGAAGTTGTTCGCGTCGCACAGGGCGAGGCTGCTCCAGCCGAGCGCGGCCGCGGCCTGGGCAAGGTCGCGGGGACTGCGGGCTCCGTCGAGGAGCGAATACCACGACCGGGCGCCGAGGAGCGGCAGCGCCCGGCGGCCGGCCGAGGGAGGACTCATACTAAACACAAGTATAGTGTTTATTCAAAGAAATGCAATATGCCCCCGGATTCCCCATCGTTCTGATGATTTTTTTGTAGCGAGAGCTTGACGAATTTGGAGAAACTGGATATACTAATCTTGTATTCGAGAGGACGACTCGAATACATCCGATTCTCCTGCTCGAATGAGTTCCCCTCCCCGAGCAGGACGAGCGGCGCTTGGCTCCCAGGCTACGCCTCCTTGCCTGGGAGTCTTTTTTTATCCCTCGACGCTCAACGCGCCTCCCCCTTCCCCGACGCGTTGCGCGCGAGAAAGGCGAGGAGCGCGTCCCAGTTGTCCCTCGTCACGACACTCCGCGGCAACTCGTAGGGGTCGTTGAGCCGCGGGTCGGCGTAGACGAAGCCGGGCTTCACCGCGATGCCGAAGGCGTATCCCGCGCGCGCGACCTCGCGCTTGGTGACGGGGGAGAGCGCCCCGAAGGGATAGGCGTAGGCGTAGGCGGGGAGCTCCGACATCGACTCGACCCGCGACTTGGCGGTGAAGATCTCCTTCTCGAAGGCGGCGCGGTCGCTCCTGTAGAGCGCCTCGGTGACGAAGAGGTGATAGTAGCCGTGGGCGCCGACGAGGCAACCCGCGTCGCGGAGCGAGCGCAGCTGGGCCGCGTCCATGGAGTAGCTCGTCGCGCCGATCACCGCCGGATAGACGAAGACCGCCGGGACGATGCCGCGCGCCGCGAAGACCTTCGCGCAGGCCGCGGGGACGGTGCGGTGCCCGTCGTCCATCGTGGCGACGAGGTTCATCCTGCCCTCGAAGCGGCCGAAGAGGAGGTCCTCCAGGCTGATGAAGCGGTAGCCGAGGCCGAGGAGCGCGTCGACCTGCCTCGACAGCTCGTCGATCGAGAAGTCGGTCGGGATGTCGGGCTTCCCGAGGAAGGTGTGCCAGCAGAGGAGGAAGGCCCGGTCCGCGGTGTCGGGCAGGCGCCCCGGCGAAGGGAGCGAGGCGGGATGGGCGAACGAGGCTTCGCTCGAGACCTTCGCGGCCGCGCCCGCCTCGTCCGCGGACCAGAAGAGCGTAGCCCCGCCGAGGGGCGAGGGCCGCGACTGGGCGCCGAGGAAGGAGCCCGCGAGGGCGAGGGCGAGGGCCGCCGCGGGCGCGCTGAAGTGGAGGCGCATGGACAATCCCGTTGTAGACCGAAGGGGCCGCTCTCCGCAAGATGGATACGCGTAAATCGACGCGGAGGCCGGTCGGCGCGCCGGAAAAAACTTGCGCATCGGCGGAAGCGAAAGTACAATCGAACGTGGCGGAAGCGTACGCGGAAAGGCGCGATCCTCTCGATCGGAACTCGCGTCGCCGCGGCACGCGCGCCCTCAGCTCTCTCTCTACATGGAGGACTTGCTCATGAACAAGCGAATCGCGGTCTTCGCACTCTGCATCGCCGCGCTCGTCGCCATCGTGGCCGTCGGCTGCGCGCCCAAGCAGCGCTTCATCACCATCGGCACCGGCGGCACCGCCGGCACCTACTTCCCGCTCGGGGGCGCCCTCGCCGAGATCTGGAACAAGAACATCAAGGGCATGAACGCGAACGCGACCTCGACGGGCGCCTCCGCGGCCAACATCGCCATGCTCAAGGACGCGAAGGTCGACGTCATCTTCGTGCAGAACGACGCGGCCTTCTACGCGATGAACGACCTCGAAGCCTACAAGGGCAAGGCGATGCCCGACATCCGCGGCCTGGCCTCCCTCTACGACGAGACCTGCCAGCTCGTGGCCCTCGCCGACTCCAAGATCAAGGCCACCGCCGACCTCAAGGGCAAGCGCGTCTCCGTCGGCGCCGCCGGCTCCGGCGTCGAGGCCAACGCCCGGCAGATCCTCGAGGCGGCCGGCCTGACCTACGACGACATCAAGGTCCAGTACCTCTCCTTCGCCGAGTCCGCCTCCAACCTGAAGGACGGCAACATCGACGCCGCGTTCAACACCGCCGGCGCCCCGACCGCCGCCATCCAGGACCTCGCGGCCTCGAAGAAGATCGTCCTCGTCCCGATCGACGGCGACGTCGCCGCCGCCCTCATGAAGAAGTGGGCCTTCTACACACCCACCAAGATCGCCGCCGGCACCTACCAGGGCGTCGACGCAGACGTGATGACCGTCTCCGTCAAGTCCATGCTCGCGGTCTCCGCCAAGGCCGACCCCAAGCTCGTCTACGACATGCTGAAGACGATGTTCGCCAATGGCGAGCGCCTCGCCGCCTCCCACAAGAAGGGCGCCGACATCAAGCTCGCGACCGCGACGGACGGCATGTCCATCCCGTTGCACCCGGGCGCCGAGAAGTTCTACAAGGAGAACAAGAAGTAGCATGAGGCGGGCGGCACCGCGCGCGGCGCCCGGCGCGCGCGCGCGGGCGCCCGCCCGGAGCCGCCGCGCGCTCGCGGCGGCGGCCCTTTCCCTCGCCGCCGCGGCGCCGACCGCGGCGTTTTTTATGCTCCCGCGCGAGCCGGCGCTGGTCGTGGCCGACGCGCGCGGCCGCGAGATCGCCCGGGTCCCCGTCCCCGACGGGCGCTTCTCGCTGGTCTTCACGCATTCCTTCCATTTGACACCGGTGGAGGAGCGTTATGCGATCGAGCGGACGGGGACCCGCTCCGCCTCGATGCGCCTCTACGAGCTGCGCTACCAAAGCTCCGGCGTCGGGATGCCGGCCGACGCGGAGGGCGGCTACCGCCTGGAGGACGGCTTCTTCGTGCTTTCCATGGACCGGGTCCTCCGCGAGATCCCGATCCTCGTTTCGATCGTCCCGGGCCACGGCATCGTGGCCGGGGGGACGTACCTGCCTTTCCGCAACTGGGCCGCCCCGGAGGGCGGCATCAGGCTTTCCGCGAGGATGTCGATCGCGGTGCGCCCATGGAGGTGATTTGATATGAGCGATGTCGTGAAGCAGGCGGCGACGGCCGCCGATGAGGCGCCGGTCGACGCGCAGGAAGTCCTGAAGAAATTCGACAAGGAGGCCGACTACCGGAGCCTCGGAGGGTTCATCGGCAAGGTGGTCGCGGCGATCGCGATCGCGTTCTCGACCTTCCAGGTCTATACCGCGATATTCGGCATCTTCGACGCGATGATCCAGCGGACCATCCACCTGTCCTTCGCCTTCTGCCTCATCTATCTCCTGTACCCGGCGAACAAGAAGTGGCCGCGGGACCGGGTCCATCCCCTCGACGCCGTCCTGTCGGTGATCGGCGCCGGCGCGCCGGTCTACATCACCATCCTGTGGACCAAGGTCCTCTCCCAGCGCGCGGGCTCCCCCACGGCGCTCGACATGATCGTGGGCATCATCGGCGTGATACTCGTCCTCGAGGCGGCCAGGCGCGTCGTCGGCCTGCCCATCGTGATCATCGCCCTCTGCTTCGTCGCCTACGCCTTCGCGGGGCCCTACATCCCCGGCAAGTTCGCGCATCGCGGCGTCGACGTGGGCGGCCTCGTCGAGCACCTCTTCTTCACGACCGAGGGCATCTTCGGCACGCCGATCGGCGTCTCGAGCACCTTCATCTTCCTGTTCATACTCTTCGGCTCCTTCCTCGAGAAGACCGGCCTCGGGCAGTTCTTCATCGACATCTCGAACGCGATCGCCGGCTGGGCCTCGGGAGGCCCCGCCAAGGTCGCCGTCATCGCCTCGGCCCTCGAGGGCACCGTCTCCGGCTCCTCCGTCGGCAACGTGGTCGGCTCCGGCTCCTTCACGATCCCGATGATGAAGAAGCTCGGCTACAAGCCCGAGTTCGCGGCGGCGGTCGAGGCCACCGCCTCGACGGGCGGGCAGATCATGCCGCCGATCATGGGCGCCGCGGCCTTCCTCATGGCGGAGTTCACCAACATCCCCTACGGCCGGATCGCGCTCGCGGCGGTGATCCCCGCCCTCCTCTACTTCTTCGCCTGCTTCACCCAGGTCCACTTCGAGGCGAAGAAGCTCGGCCTCAAGGGCATGAAGCGCAGCGAGCTGCCCAAGGCCCGCGACATCCTGCTCAAGAAGGGCTACCTCATCCTCCCCCTCATCGCGATCATCTACCTCCTCACCGAGGGCGCCACGCCGATGAAGGCGGCCATGTGGGCCATCATCATCTCCGTCGCCATCGCCCTCCTCGTCGCCCTCGTCGAGCTGATCCGCAAGGAGAAGCCGAGCTTCACGCCGATGGAGATCGTGCGAAGCTTCGAGGCCGGGGCGCGCGGGGCCCTCGGCGTGATCGCGGCCTGCGCCTGCGCCGGCATCATCATCGGCGTGGTCACCAAGACGGGCCTCGGCCTCAAGCTCGGCGAGATCCTCGTCGCCGCGGCCGGCAACAGGCTCTTCCTGATCCTCCTCTTCACGATGGTCACCTCGCTCATCCTCGGCATGGGCGTGCCGACGACGGCGAACTACGTCATCACCTCCACCATCGCCGCGCCCGCCATCATCAGCTTCTTCTGCCTCAAGGCCGGCATCAACACCGCGGCCGCCGGTCCGGACATAGTCCTGCCCTCGCACATGTTCGCCTTCTACTTCGGAGTCCTCGCCGACCTCACGCCGCCCGTCGCGCTCGCGGCCTTCGCCGGCGCGGCCATCGCGAAATCCGACCCGATGAAGACGGGCGTCCAGGCCACCAAGCTCGCCATCGCGGCCTTCATCATTCCCTACATCTTCGTCTACAACCCCGAGATGCTCCTCTTCGGCTTCGCGGAGCACCCGGTCGAGGGGATCTGGATGATCGTCTCCGCCTGCATCGGCATCACCGCCCTCGCGGCCGGCGTCGAGGGTTTCCTCCTCGTCAGGCTGACCTGGTACGAAAGGCTGATCTCGATCGTCGGCGGCCTCCTCCTCGTCATCCCCGGCCTGGTCACCGACGCCATCGGCGCGGCGCTCCTCGTCGTGTTCCTGGTCGCGCAGATCCGCAAGAAGTCCAAGGGAGGATCGGGCCCGGCAATCGCCGCGGCCTGACGATGGGGCTGACGCCGCGTCACGGACGCGGCGCCCCCCGACCGAGCCCCGCCCTCCCCGGGCGGGGTTTTTTTTCGCCTCCGCATTCCGGTTTTCCAGCCTTGAATAGCGGCCCCGCTGGCATAATAGTTTTATAACCAGGAGGGCAGCATGACGAACTCGAAGTCGGGCCTGCGTCCGGTCATCAGCATCGACGACGAAAAATGCGTGAACTGCCACGCCTGCATCGCCGCCTGCCCGGTGAAATTCTGCATCGACGGCTCGGGCGAGAAGGTGAGCCTGCGCCACGAGCTCTGCATAGGCTGCGGCTCCTGCATCGCCGCCTGCAGCCACGGCGCCCGCCGGGGCGTCGACGATTTCGGCGAATTCATGGACGCCCTCGCGCGGAAGGAGCGCCTGGTCGCCGTGGTCGCCCCCGCGGTCGCCGCGCGCTTTCCCGACCGCTACCTCCGCGTCAACGGCTGGCTCAGGAGCCTGGGCGTGGAGGCTTTCTTCGACGTGGCCTTCGGCGCCGAGCTCACGGTGGAGTCCTACCTGCGCCACATCGGCGAGAAGGCCCCGCAGCTCGTGATCGCCCAGCCCTGCCCGGCCATCGTCTCCTACGTCGAGATCTACCAGCCCGAACTCCTGCCCTTCCTCGCGCCGGCCGACAGCCCCATGCTCCACGCGATCAAGCTCCTCCGCGAGAGCCGTCCCGAGCTCCGCGACCGGAAGATCGCGGTCATCTCGCCCTGCGTGGCCAAGCGCCGCGAATTCGACGAGACCGGACTCGGCGACTACAACGTCACGCTCGAGAACCTGGTCGGCCACCTGGAGGAGCACGGGATCTCCTTGGACGCCTTCCCCGAGGTCCAGTTCGACACGCCGCCCGCCGAGCGGGCCGTGCTCTTCTCATCGCCGGGCGGGCTCAAGGAGACGGTCGAGCGCGAGCTCCCCGGCGCGGGCGCGAAGGTGCGCAAGGTCGAGGGGCCGAGGACGATCTACCCCTACCTGAAGGAGCTGCCGCCCGCCCTCGAGGCGGGGGCCGCCCCCCTCGTCCTCGATTGCCTGAACTGCGAGAAGGGCTGCAACGGCGGAACGGGCACCGGTTCGCGCGACACTCCCGTCGACATCCTGGAATCTGCCGTCCGGAGGCGGGACGCCCGCCAGCGCGAGCTCCTCGCCGGGAAGGGACTGGTCCGCGGCGACCCCGCCAAGCGGATCAGGGCGAGCGTCAAGCGAGCGTGGAAGCCCGGCCTGTTCGCGCGCTCCTACGTCGACCGCTCGACCGCGCTCGGCCTCAAGAGACCCACCGAGGCCGAGTTCAAGGCGATCTACGAGCGCATGCTGAAAACCAGGGAAGAGGACTACATGGACTGCTCCGCCTGCGGCTACGGCCGCTGCGAGGACATGGCGACCGCGATCCACAACGGCCTCAACAAGCCGGAGAACTGCCAGCGCTACAACATCCTCGTCCTCGAGCGGAGCAGGGAGACGGCGTCGAGGGCCTCGGTCTCGCTCAACGAGGAGCTCGACCGCTCGGCCAAGCTCCTCGAACGGCTGAGCTCCATGCTGCCGGAGCTCAACCGCCTGCGGAACGAGCAGTCGGCGACGAGGGAGGACTCGATCCGGAGGACCGCGGAGCTCATCCATCGGCTCAAGGAATCCTCGGCCCTGTCGGAGCGCCGGAACGTCGAGCTGGCCGAACTCCTCACGACGGCGGGGAGCGTGCAGTCCGAGCTCTCGGCCTCGCTCGACGCGGTCGTGGCGCTCAAGGGCCAGATGCAAGGCATCCACGAGCTCGCCGACGCCATAAACGGCATCGCCTCGCAGACCAACCTGCTCTCGATGAACGCGGCGATCGAGGCCGCGCACGCGGGCGAGTCGGGCAAGGGCTTCGCCGTCGTGGCCTCGGAGATCCGCGCGCTCGCGGACCAGGCGGGCCAGAGCGCCTCGAGCATATCCAAGTCGCTGACCCGGATCGCGGGCGACATCGAAAAGACCGCCTCGGTGACCCAGCGCTCGGGCGACGACATCCGCGCCGTACTCGGGGAGCTCGAGGAGAGCGCGGCGGGGATGAGGGAGATATTCGAGCTCCTCGCGGCGATGTCGGGCGACACGGACGGCCTGGCCGAGGCCCTCAAGGCCATGAGCGACTCGGCCAGGGACGTGGGCGACACCTACGGCCGGATGGAGGAATCCCTCGTGCGCGCCGCGGAGGAGGTGGCTACCATGGCGAGGATCTCGAGGGAGAACATCTCGGGGATCGGCGCGCGCGAGGGGAGCGCGGCGCGGGGCATGGCGGCCTCGGCCCGCGAATGAAAAGGCCGCCCGGGATCCTCTCCCGGGCGGCCCCGCTTGCGGGGGTCGGATTCCTCAGGCCAGGTCGACGAGGGCGTCGCCGGTGTTGACCGCGGCGCCCTGGGCGACGCGGAGCGCGGCGACGGTGCCGTTCGCGGGCGCGACGATCTCGTTCTCCATCTTCATGGCCTCGAGGATGAGGAGGACGTCGCCCTGCCTCACGGACTGGCCCTGCGTGACCTTGAAGGCGAGGACGGTGCCGGGCATGGGAGCCTTGACGCTGCTCGCGCCGGCGACGGGTCCGGAGGGAGCTGCCGCGGGAGCCGCGGGTGCGGGCGCGGCGGGCGCCGCGACCGGGGCGGCCGCGGGGGCCGCGGGCCTGGCCTGGGGGGCCGGCGCGGCGACGGAGCCGACTTCCTCGACGACGACGTCGTAGCTCTGCCCGTTGACGCTGATTCGGTATTTCCTCATGGCTGATCTCTCCTTGCTACCTGTTCTGGGACGCCCGGGCGAGCCGGTCGACATGGCCCCACACGGGGGTGTTGAAACCGCCGGCGGCGCCGGCCGGCGCGGCCTCCACGCTCGCGACGCGGAAGCTGCCGGGGGCCATGCCGCTCGAGGCGGCGACGGCCGCGGCGATGACCGCGACGAGCTGCGTATCCATCGTGGGGTTCGCCCGCGCCGCGGGCGCCGCCTCGCCCTCCCCTTCCGCGGCCGGCTTCCTCCCCGAGCGGGAGAGGGCCCTCGCGGAAAGCAGGAGGTTGACGAGGGCGAGCGCGCCTAACGCGTACAGCAACGTGGTCGTATCCATCGGCCGGGCCCTCAGACGGGGATGTTCCCGTGCTTCCGGGCGGGGCGCGACTCGCGCTTGCCCAGGAGCATGGACAGGGCCCGGATGAGCCGGGGCCTGGTCTCGGCGGGGTCGATCACGTCGTCGACGTAGCCGCGGACGGCCGCCTTGTAGGGGTTCGCGAAGCTCTTCTTGTACTCGGCGATCTTCGCGGCGCGGGTCGCGGCGGGATCGGCGCTCTCGTCGATCTCCTTCTTGAAGATGATGTTCGCCGCCCCGTCGGGGCCCATGACCGCGATCTCGGCCGAGGGCCAGGCGAAGACCTGGTCGGCGCCGAGGTGGCGGCTGCACATCGCGATGTAGGCGCCGCCGTAGGCCTTGCGGATGATGACCGTGAGCTTCGGCACCGTCGCCTCGGAGTAGGCGTACAGGAGCTTCGCTCCGTGGCGGATGACGCCGCCGTGCTCCTGTCCGACGCCGGGCAGGTAGCCCGCGGTGTCGGTCAACGTGACGAGGGGGATGTTGAAGGAGTCGCAGAAGCGGATGAAGCGCGAGGCCTTGTCCGAGGCGTTGATGTCGAGGACGCCCGCGAGGACCTTGGGCTGGTTGGCGACGATGCCGACCGAGCGGCCGCCGAGGCGCGCGAAGCAGGTGACGATGTTCTGCGCGTAGATGGGCTGGATCTCGAAGAAGTCGCCGTCGTCGAACACGGCCTTGATCACGTCGCGGATGTCGTAGGGCTTGTTCGGCTGTTCGGGGATGATGTCCTTGAGTCCGGGCGCGGCGCGGGCGACGTCGTCGGCCGTGGCCGCGAGGGGCGCGTCCTCGATGTTGTTCTGGGGCAGGTAGGAGAGGAGCTTCTTGACGCCCGCGACCGTGGAGGCCTCGTCCGGGAACATGAGCGAGGCGCAGCCCGAGACGCTCGAGTGGACCGTCGCGCCGCCGAGGGCCTCGGCGCTCACGTCCTCGCCGGTCACGGCCTTGATGACCTGGGGGCCGGTGATGAACATGTTCGCGGTCTTGTCCACCATGATCGTGAAGTCGGTCAGGGCGGGAGAGTAGACCGCGCCGCCGGCGCAGGGGCCCATGATCACGGAGATCTGCGGGACCACGCCCGAGGCGAGGGTGTTGCGGTAGAAGATGTCGCCGTAGCCCGACAGGGCGTCGACGCCCTCCTGGATCCGCGCGCCGCCCGAGTCGTTGATGCCGATCACCGGGGCGCCGGCCTTGACCGCGAGGTCCATGGCCTTGCAGATCTTCATCGCGTGCATCTCGCCGAGGGAGCCGCCGATGACGGTGAAGTCCTGCGCGAACACGAACACGAGCCGGCCGCCGATCGTGCCGTGGCCGATCACGACGCCCTCGCCGGGCGCCTCGACCTCGGCCATGCCGAGCTCGTCGCAGCGATGCTCGACGAAGGCGTCGATCTCCGTGAAGCTGCCCGGATCGAGGAGGGATTCGATGCGCTCGCGCGCGGTCATCTTGCCCTTCTCGTGCTGGGCCGCGACGCGCTTGGGGCCGCCGCCAGCGAGCACCTTCGCCCGGCGCTCCTCCAACTCCCGAATCTTATCGTCCATACCGGGGACCATCCTTTATGAGGCGATTGCCGCCCGTGATTATGCCTTGCGCTCGCAGAGCTCGACAAGGACCCCGTTCGTGGCCTTGGGGTGGATGAAGGCGATCCTCGCCCCCCCCGCGCCGTAGCGCGGCTTCTCGTCGATGAGGCGCACGCCCCGCTCCTTGAGCTCCGCGAGGGCCGCGTCGATGTCCTCGACCCTGAAGGCGAGGTGCTGGACGCCCTGGCCCTTGGCCGCGATGAACTTGCCGATCGGGCCCTCGGGGTCGGTCGTGGAGAGGAGCTCCACCTCGGTGTCGCCGACGGGCAGGAAGGCGGTCTTGACCTTCTGCTCGGCGACCTCCTCGGTCCCGTGCAGCTTGAGGCCGAGGATGCCCTCGTAGACGGCGAGGCTCGATTCGAGGTCCTCCACCGCGATTCCGACGTGGTCGAGCTTGAGTACCTTCATGCGTTGGCTCCTTTCGAGATCGCGGCGAAGAGCTCCTCGGCCGCGGAATACGGATCTTCCTCGCCGGCGGCGACGGCCCTCGCGAGGCCCTCCTCCGCCCTCCTCCCGGCCTCGCCCTCGAGGGCGTCGAGGAGCCGGTAGGCTATCAGGGAGCGCATCTCCGCGCGGGCCGCCTCGACGCGGCGCCCGAGGAGGGCCCCGCTCGCGGCCTGGCGCTCGCGATGCGCGAACACGGCGTCGAGGAGTTCCCCGCAACCCTCGCCCGTCTCGGCCACGGTCTTGACGATCGGGGGTAGCACGGGATGTCCCTCGGCGTCGGTCGGCAGTACGGGGAGGCCGCCGGCGCCGGGCCCCGTGGCCGCGCCCGCGGAGGCCCCGTGGTGCCCTGCCGGCCCCTGCGCGGCGGCCGCGGCCGCCGCTCCGCGCGCGTTGCCCCATGCCAGGGCGGCGGCGGTCTCGAGCATGCCGCGGATCTCGCGGACCACGCGGTCCGCGCCGTCGCGGTCGGCCTTGTTGACGACGAAGACGTCGCCGATCTCCATGATGCCGGCCTTGATGACCTGGATGTCGTCGCCGAGGCCGGGCACCGAGACGAGGATGACCGTGTCGGCCATCTTCACGATCTCGACCTCGGACTGGCCCACGCCGACCGTCTCGACGATGATCCACTCGTAGCCCGCGGCCTCGAGGACGCGGGCGGCGGCGGCGGTGGCGCGGGACAGGCCGCCGAGGCGGCCGCGCGAGGCGAGGCTCCGGATGTAGACGCCGTCGTCGAGGGCGTGGCCCTGCATCCGGAGGCGGTCGCCGAGGATCGCGCCTCCCGTGAAGGGGCTCGAGGGGTCCACGGCGAGGACTCCCACGCGCTTGCCGCGCGCGCGGAGGCCGGCGATCAGCTTGTCGCAGAGCGTGCTCTTGCCCGAGCCGGGCGGGCCCGTGACGCCGACCACGTGGGCCCTGCCCCGCGAGGCGCGGAGGGCCGCGAGGGCCCTCGCGGCCTCGGGGTCGCCGTCCTCGAGGAGCGAGATGAGCCGCGCGACGGCCCTGGCTTCCCCGGCGGACACGCGCCGGGCGAGGTCGGGCATCGCGCCCCCGGAAGGCCTGGCCATCGGTCCCGACCGGGCCTCAGCGCGCCTTGACGTTGGCGCGGATGAAGTCGATGGTCGCCTTGGTCGGGGTCCCCGGACCGAAGATCGCCGCGATCCCCCTGGACTTCAGGAAGTCGTAGTCGTCCTCGGGGATGACGCCGCCGCCGATCACGAGGACGTCGCCGGCGCCCTTCTCCCTGAGGAGCTCGGTCACGCGGGGGAAGAGGTGGTTGTGCGCCCCCGAGAGGATCGAGAGGGCCACCACGTCCGCGTCCTCCTGGATCGCGGCCTGGACTATCTGCTCGGGGGTCTGGCGGAGGCCCGTGTACACGACCTCCATGCCGTCGTCGCGGAGCGCGCGCGCTATGACCTTGGCGCCGCGGTCGTGGCCGTCCAATCCCGGCTTCGCCACCAGAACTCGTATCTTCCTATCCATCAGGACCTCCGCAATTCAGTGCGATGCATCAATGACGAAGAGAATGAACCGCAGAGACGCGGAGGCGCAGAGGGGGTGGAAAGGTATCGAGGCGCATCGGGGAGGCCAGGCATGCCAACGGTCCGCCCTCCCCTATTCCCCATTCCCTCTCCCTCCTTCCCATCTCCGCGTCTCTGCGCCTCTGCGGCCCATACTCCGACACTCAGAACGTCGAGCCGGGGCGGTACTCGCCGAAGACGCCGCGAAGGACGTCGCAGATCTCGCCCTCGGTGGCGTAGGCCTTGACGGCCTTCAGGATGGGCGGCATCAGGTTGTCGGCGCCCTTGGCGGCGGCCTCGAGCTCGCCCAACGCGGCCTTGACCGCGGCGTTGTCGCGCCTGGCCTTGAGCGCCTTGATCCGCGCCACCTGGGCCTCGCCCACCGAGGGATCGACGCGGAGGAGGCCGGAGGGCCTGGGCTCCTGGATCTGGAACTTGTTGAGGCCCACGACGACCCGCTCGCCCTTCTCGACCTCCATCTGGTAGCGGTAGGCCGCGTCCTGGATCTCCTGCTGCACGTAGCCCTGCTCGATGGCCTTGACCGCGCCGCCGAGCTCGTCGATGCGCGCGAGGTAGGCCAGGGCCTCGTCCTCGAGGCGGTTCGTGAGGCTCTCGACGTAGTAGGAGCCGGCGAGGGGGTCGACCGTCTCGGCGGCGCCGGACTCGTAGGCGATGATCTGCTGGGTGCGCAGGGCGATGCGGACCGATTCCTCGGTCGGCAGGGCGAGGGCCTCGTCGCGCGAGTTCGTGTGCAGCGACTGCGTGCCGCCGAGGACCGCGGCGAGGGCCTGGACCGCGACGCGCACCACGTTGTTGTCGGGCTGCTGCGCCGTGAGCGTCGAGCCGCCCGTCTGGGTGTGGAAGCGGAGCATCCAGCTCTTGGCCTTCTTCGCGCCGAAGCGGTCGCGCATGACGCGGGCCCAGATGCGCCGGGCCGCGCGGAACTTGGCGACCTCCTCGAAGAGGTCGTTGTGCGCGTTGAAGAAGAAGGAGAGCCGCGGCGCGAAGTCGTCCACGTCGAGGCCGGCCTTGACGGCCGCGTCGACGTAGGCGATGCCGTCCGCGAGGGTGAAGGCCACCTCCTGCGCGGCGGTCGAGCCGGCCTCGCGGATGTGGTAGCCCGAGATGGAGATCGTGTTCCAGTTGGGGACGTGCTTGGAGCAGTAGGCGAAGATGTCGGTGATCAGCCGCATGGAGGGCGCGGGCGGGAAGATGTAGGTGCCGCGCGCGACGTACTCCTTGAGGATGTCGTTCTGGATCGTGCCCTCGAGCTTGTCGGGGGAGACGCCCTGCTTCTCGGCCACCGCGATGTACATCGCGAGGAGGACCGCGGCGGGCGCGTTGATCGTCATCGAGGTGGAGACCTTGTCGAGGGGGATGCCGTCGAAGAGGACCTCCATGTCGGCGAGGGAGTCGATCGCCACGCCGACCTTCCCGACCTCGCCCTGCGAGAGGGCGTGGTCCGAGTCGTAGCCGATCTGCGTCGGCAGGTCGAAGGCGATGGAGAGGCCCGTGGTGCCCTGCTCGAGGAGGAACTTGTAGCGCTTGTTCGACTCCTCGGCGTTGGAGAAGCCGGCGTACTGCCGCATGGTCCAGAAGCGGCCGCGGTACATGGTGTTCTGCACGCCGCGGGTGAAGGGGTACTCGCCGGGCAGGCCGATCTCGGCCGCCGGGTCGCGCCCCTCGAGGTCGAGGGGCGTGTAGAGCCGCCCGACCGGCGAGCCGGAGCCCGTCACGAAGGAGGCGCGGCGCTCGGGGAACTTGGCCAGCGACTTGTCCACGCCGGCCTTCCAGGCCTCCACGGCCTTCCTCAGGCTATCGATGTCGCTCATCGCGTCCCTCCTACGGCTCGCCGACCGACTGGGCGAGCGCGATGCCCGCCCGCAGGGCCTTCAGGTTCAGCTCCTCGGTGCCCTTCGGCACGCGGTTCAGGACCGCCTTCTCGAGGGTCTCGGGGCGCACCGCGCCGGAGAGCCCGCCGAGCACGCCGAGGGCCACTATGTTCGCGACGACCTTCTTGCCGATCGCGTTCGCCGCGGTGTCGAGGATGGGCAGGGCCACGGTCCTCGCCTTGATCGCGGGATCCAGGGCGATGGACGAGTCGATGATGACGAGGCCCTTCCCCATGTCCCTCGCGTAGCTGCGGTAGGCGTCCGCGGTCAGGGCGAGGAGGAAGTCCGGGTCCGTGGCCTTGGGGTAGTCGATGTCCCCGTCCGAGACCACGACCTCGGCCTTGCTCGAGCCGCCGCGCGCCTCGGGGCCGTAGCTCTGGGTCTGGACGGCCTTCTTGCCCTCGAGGATGGCGGCCTCGGAGAGGACGATGCCCGCGAGGAGGAGCCCCTGCCCCCCCGATCCGCTCAGTCTGAATTCGACGCGCATTCCCACAGCCCTCCGGAGACGTTCGCGTAGTTGCGCTGCACGCGCTGCACGAGCTCGACGCAGTCGGCCGAGTACTCGGGCGCGGGCGCGTTGTGCAGCTCGCCGATGAGGAACTTGCCCTTGACCTTCTCGGGCGGCAGGGCGGCGGCCGCCTTGGCGTTGACGGTGTTGTCCTTGATCCAGTTCAGCATCTCGACGGCGCCGCCGATCTTGTTCTTCCGCCCGAGGTAGGTCGGGCACTGGCCGATGGACTCGACGACGGAGAAGCCGTCGTTCATGAGCGCCTTCTCGATGAGGTCGATGAGGAGGGGCACGTGGTAGCTCGTCGCGCGGCCGACGTAGGTCGCGCCCGCGGCCTTGGCGAGCTCGCAGAGGTCGAAGCTCCGCTCCACGTTGCCGTAGGGGGCCGTGGTCCCGAACATGCCCTTCGGCGTCATGGGCGAGTACTGGCCCGAGGTCATGCCGTAGATCTCGTTGTTCATCACGATGGTCGTGATGCCGATGTTGCGGCGGGCGGCGTGGATGAAGTGGTTGCCGCCGATGGCGGTGCAGTCCCCGTCGCCGGTCATGACGATCACCTTGAGCTCCGGCCGCGCGAGCTTGATGCCCGTCGCGAAGGCGAGGGCGCGGCCGTGCGCGGTGTGGAGCGTGTCGAAGTCGAGGTAGCCGACGGCCCGCGAGGAGCAGCCGATGCCGGACACGACGCAGACCTTGTTCTTGTCGAGGCCGAGGCGGTCGATGGCGCGGACCAGGGCGCCCGTCACCGTGCCGTGCCCGCAGCCCGGGCACCAGATGTGGGGAAGGCGGTCCTGCCGGAAGTACTTCAGTATGTCGGACATCACTTGGCCCCCATGATGGCGCTGTGGATCTCGTCGGGGCGGAAGAGCTCCCCGTTGACCTTGCCGACCCGCACGACGCGGGAGCGGCAGCCCGCGACCCGCTCGACCTCGAGGGCGAGCTGCCCGAGGTTCATCTCGGGCACGATTATGGCCTTGGCGCGGCCGGCGAGCTCGCTGACGACGGGCTCGGGGAAGGGCCAGATCGTCTTGAGGCGGAGCATGCCCGCCTTCACGCCCTCCTTGCGGGCGCGGCGCACGGCCGAGAGGGCCGACATCGCCGAGGAGCCGAAGGAGACCACGGCGACCTCGCAGTCATCCGTGCCCTCGGCGACGTAGTCCCACATGTCGGGCGCGTTCTTCTCCATCTTGCGCTGGAGGCGCCGGAGCAGCCTGTCGGCCACCTCGCCCTTGTTCGAGGGCGCGCCCGACTCGTCGTGGAAGAGTCCCGTGACGTGCCAGCGGAAGCCCTCGCCGAAGGGGGCCATCAGGGGGACGCCGCCGTCGGGGTCGGCCGCGTAGGGCTTGTAGCCCGCGGGCGTCGCGGGCGCGGCGCGGCGGAGGGGCTTGATCTCGGCGGGATCGGGGAGCTCGACGCCCTCGCGCATGTGGCCGATGACCTCGTCGGTGAGGACGATCGCGGGGATGCGGTACTTCTCCGCGAGGTCGAAGGCGCGGAGCGTGAGGTCGAAGCACTCGCGCACGTTGCCCGGCGCCAGGGCGATGATCGGATGGTCGCCGTGGGTTCCCCAGCGCGCCTGCATCACGTCGCCCTGGGCGGGCGAGGTGGGCATGCCCGTGGAGGGTCCCATGCGCTGGGCGTTTATGATGACGAGGGGGATCTCGCAGAGCGAGGCGTAGCCGATGCACTCCTGCATGAGGGAGAAGCCGGGGCCGCTCGTCGCGGTCATGACCTTCTTGCCGGTGAGGGAGGCGCCGATGCAGGCCGCGATCGAGCCGATCTCGTCCTCCATCTGGATGAACTTCCCGCCGACCTTCGGCAGCTCCTCGGCGCAGAGCTCGGCCACCTCGGTCGAGGGCGTGATGGGGTAGCCGGCGTAGAACCTGAGGCCCGCGGCGAGGGCGCCCGCGGTGCAGGCCTCGCTGCCCTGCATGAGCTTGACGATCCTAGGCATGGTGGGCCTCCGGGGGCAGGTCGAAGTCGACGCCGCCGTTCGGCGCCGCGGGAGCGGGCTCATCGACCTTTTCGCGGACCTCGATGGCGAAGTCCGGGCAGCGGAGCTCGCACATGCGGCAGCCGATGCAGAGCTCCGGCCGCTCGGGGAATACCTTGCCGTCCTTGAGGACGAGCACCTGCTTCGGGCAGAAGGCCACGCAGATGTTGCAGCCCTTGCAGTAGCGCTCGCGAACGACGTGGAAGAAACTCTTCTTCTGTTCGCTCATTTCCTTCGCTCTCGTCGAGAGTGATCTCCCCGGCCGCGCCGGGGAGGCGCCTTTTTACTACACCATAGAGCCATGGACCGAGACTGTCAAAACGGCGCGACGGCGCTGCCGCGTCAGTTTACTTTTTACCTTCCGGCAGACGGGAAGCACAGAATGCCCTTCCATCTGATGGAATCATAGTGTATACTCAGCGATAGACGCGCTCCAGAACGATGGCAGCATGGCTCACAGCTGTTGGTTTCCGGAGGTTTCATGATGAGTATATCATTGGATTTCGCCCTTGTTAAGCTCCCAGGATGCGCTTTACGCGCGGTCGATTCATCGGAGACCAAGTGCACCCATTTTTTCTTGACAGGAATAGCGATACTGTATTATTTCCATCTGTCGGAATCGACTTCCATTAATCTAGAGCAAGGGAGTTGCGCCCATGTCGGATAAGGACATGTCAGTCAGGGCCGTGGACCGGGCCCTCGACATCCTCGACTGCTTCGAGCCGGGACAGCTCGAGCTCTCGCTCACCGAGATCGCGAAGCGGATCGACCTCGCCCTGAGCACCACTTCGCGGATCATCGCCACCCTCGAACGCAGGGGCTATCTCGCGCGGGACCTCGAGACCCAGCGCTACTCCCTCGGCCCCGTCATCGCGCAGATCGGCGCACTCGGCTTCTCCAACGTCGACATCCGGAAGCTCGCCCTGCCCTACATGCGCGAGCTGAACCGCATCTACGACGAGGGCGTGAGCCTCTACGTCGTCCAGGGGGACGAGCGCATCTGCATCGAGCGGGTGGAAAGCCGGCAGCCGCTCCGGCGGGTCATCAACATAGGCGACCGCAACCTCCTCACGAGGGGCGCGGCCGGCAGGGTCCTCCTCGCCTATCTCCCGGGGGAGAAGCGCGCGGCCCTCCTCTCGCGCGACCCCTTCACGACCGAGGAGGCCCTCGCCGAGCTCCGCCACGGCGGCTACACGGTCTCCCTCGGCGAGCGAGAGGAGGGCGTGACCTCGATCGCGGCGCCGGTCTACAACGCGAGGCTCGAGGTGGTCGCGGCCCTCGCCATGTCGGGCCCCTCGGTCCGCTTCGAGGGACCCGGATTCGCGGACCGGATCGCCAAGGTGAAGAAGCACGCCGAGCTCATCTCGATGGCCCTGGGGGCGGCCAGGATCTAGGGGCGACGGACCGGGAAATGGTTTTGCGATCCCGGCGATTCCGGGATATAACAGTAACCATGACAGCGAAGCTGACCAAGCTCATCCTCCTCGCGGCGTCGTTCGCCCTCCTCGCCTCATGCGGCCGATCCTCGGGCGGCTCCGGCGGAAACGGCGGGGGCGGCGGCGACAACCCGCCCGCGCCGGAGGAGAAATTCCCCATCGCGAAGGAATTCTGGGGGGAGTGGCGGGGGTTGGAGCAGAATTCCGACGGCTATTACTTCGCCTCGGACTTCCTCTTCACCTGGGATTACCGCGACGCGCCGCCCTCGACCTACGAGGAGCGAGTCGCCTCCGCGATAGTGGCCAAGTACGCGCCGACGAACGCGGCCGGCGCGGCCGTGCCGGAATTCGCGGAATGCTCGATCCAGAAAATCGCGGGTGAGGAGAACCTCATCCTGTTCACGAAAGACACTGTCGCGAGACCCCTCTACCGGGTCTCCTCGAGCTCGAAGCTGTCGGGCAAGGCCGTCTCGGGAAGCCTGTCCCCGACGGCCAAGGGTAGGGCGCTGAGCTCCGCGGCGAGCGTGAGCCTCGTCATCAGGAACGTGCTCAACACCGCGGACAAGATCGAAGTGTCCTCCGGAAACTCGGGGGCCTTCGAGGCGGCGGGAGCGATCGCTGGAGACGTCTACTCGATCGCGGCGGCGGCCACGGGCGGCGCCGCGCCGCCCGCCACGCCGGTCGCTGCCCTTCCCGGCGAGACCGACGCCGGCATCGTGCCGGTCCCGGTCGGCGCCGGCGACAACTCGACCAAGGGTCTTCCCAAGCTTGTCCTGACCCCGAACAGCTTCGAGGACTGGAAGGGGAGCGGCAGGTTCGCCCGACCCGGAAAGACCTCGACCGGGCAATACTGCATCTCGAATCCGAGCGCCGAGACCATCAGCGACCTCTCCTGGAGCATCAGCTGCACCACGGGCGGAAGTCTTGGCGCGGGCAACTCCGGCACGCTCAGCGCCTTGGGCTCCCCGAGCTGGCCCCTCGCGGCCGGCGCCAAGACAGCGGGCATATGGCTCGACTTCACGCCCGCGGCCCTCCCGGAGGGCGTGGACTACTCCTACGAGTCCTTCACGATCAGCTACACGATGGGCCAGCAGAGCTGGACCGACAGCTTCAAGCTGCGCGTCTACAGCGATGCCTCGCTGCGCATCGACCTGAAGTCGGGCTACGCATCGGCCATGATCCGCTCCCCGATCGGCACCACGGCCTTCCTCTCGGCTAACAACAAGGTAGACACGCCTGCTTCCCGAAGCCTCCCCTACATCGCGGGCGATTGGCAGGTCGTGGTGGGCGAACCCTATCGCAACAGCAGCAGCCTGACCAACGGCACGCCCTATTCCTGGTCCGCGAACGGCCCCCTCTTCTCCAACGCGGCCCTGGGCAACCTGAGCGAGGATCCGAACGAGCCGAACGACAGCCCGAGCCAGGCCACCGAGGTCGAGCTCCACGGGCTCGCCATGGGCAAGCTCACCACGGGCGACTACGACTTCTTCACACTCCGCATCCCGGCCCGGACAGCGGCCGTCGAGCCCGACTCCCTCGACTTCCCCGCCCAGAACTACGAGAAGCTCCTCGACCTGGACCTCGCCCTCGATCCCGATGGCGATCCCGCCATCGCGGCAGTGTGGAACCGCGGCAGCAACGCCAATACCCGCCTGGGCTACTATGAACGTTCCGGGGGGATATGGGGCGCAATGGCCGAGTATTCCACGACTTCCTGGTTCTACATCAACGGGGTCGCTCTCAAGGCCGAGGGCGGGGGCGCCTCCTTCCTCCTTGGCAGCAGGTGGCCGCAAGGCGAGGCGATCTCCGCCTATCAGGCGCGGCTGTCCTCGGGATCCTGGACCACGAGCGCGGAAAAGACACTCTACAACAAGAACAGCAACGCCCAGCCCAGCTACGGCTTCGTCGGCTCGCAGTCGCTCCCGATCTCCACGAGCGCAGTGAACGTCAGGAGCACCCAGTATTTCGGCGGCGTCTACGACCTCGGCCTCGCGGCCCCCCTCGTCTGGTCCAATAGCGACAATTCCACCAAGGGCCTGGGCCTCCTCCGGTACGACGGGAACGCCTGGCAGGTCGAGACCCAGGAGACGGACTCTATTATGTTGCCCAGCTTCGGCGTCGCGGGGACGACGCCCGCCTTCCTGACGACCACGGCCGCGAGCAATACCTTCCAGCTAGCCACGCGCGGAGAGTTGGGAACCTGGACCTTCGAGAGCCTGGGCGAGACCTCCTCGGCGACCAGGCCCCACTTCGCCTCCCGCGACGAGGGGGGTAGGCTCTGGATCGGCTGGACCGAGAGCATCAACGGCGATCCATTCGGCAATCCCCGCCTCCAGCGGAGGACGGCCGCGGGCGAGACCGTGGACTGGCCCCTGCCCGCCTCGGTACCGGTGGCCGCCGGGCAGGACTCTGCGGGCGTCCCCTGGGTCGTGATCCGGCAGGAGAGCGCGAGCGCCTGGATCTGGCTTCTCCGCCTCTCGAGACGCGGGGTCTACAAGGCCGAGCCACTCTACGTCGAGGATCCCGAGGCCTCCTGCGCGCAGGCCTCGTTCGATCTATACATGCCCTATGTGCGCGTACGCGAGCGCGCCGGCGTGATCCACGCGGCCTGGGCCACGAGGGACTCGCTCAGCACGACCGACCAGGTGACCTGGAAGCTCTACTCCACGGAGCGATCCGGCTACTGAGGACCGGCCGGGAAGCGCGGCGTCGCGCCACCCGGCCGGAGCCCCTCCCCTGTCCTTTCCCGCCGGCCGGCTATATACTTCATCCCGCGGCCCGAGGTCCCCGAGACCCCGGCGCCTATCACCCTCGACGGAGACCCCGATGCCGAAACGTCTGCTCATCCGCGACCTCTCCCTTCGCGACGGACAGCAATCCCAGTTCGCCACCCGGATGAACCAGGCCCAGGTGGACCGCGTGATCCCCCTCTACCGCAAGGCCGGATTCTACGCGATGGAGGTCTGGGGCGGCGCCGTGCCCGACTCGGTCATGCGCTACCTCGACGAGAGCCCCTGGACGAGGCTCGAGTCGATCAAGGCGGGGATCGGCGAGGTCTCCAAGCTGACGGCCCTGTCCCGCGGCCGCAACCTCTTCGGCTACACGCCCTACCCCGACTCGGTCATCGAGGGCTTCTGCAAGAACTCGGTGCGCTCGGGCATCGGCGTCATGCGCATCTTCGACGCACTCAACGACGTCGACAACATGAAGAGCTCGATCCGCTTCGTGAAGGAGGCGGGCGGGATGGCGGACTGCGCGGTCTGCTACACGGTCGACCCGCGCTTCTCGCGGGGCGAGCGCCTCCGCGCCCTCCTCAAGGGGCACCGTCTCCCGAAGGACCTCTTCACCATCCGCTACTTCGTCGACAAGGCCAAGGAGCTCGCCGCCCTCGGCGCCGACATGATCACCATCAAGGACATGGCGGGCCTCATCGATCCGGCCCGCTCGGCCGAGCTCATCGCCGCCCTCAAGGCCGAGGTCGGCGCGCCCATCGACCTCCACACCCACTGCACCCCGGGCTACGGCGTGGCCTCGGTGCTCATGGCCATGACCAAGGGCGTCGACATCGTCGATAGCGTCATCCTCTCCTGGTCGGGCGGCCCGGCGGCCCCCGCCTACGAGATCGTGCAACTCTTCGCGGACCGCATGGGCCTCGACACGGGCGTGGACCGGGCGGCGGTCGGCGAGATCGACACCCAGCTCCGCGTCGCCCGCAAGGAGCTCGAGAAGTTCGACCAGTTCAAGGAAAACCACCCGCCCATCCTCGACCTGTCGCGGCACAAGCTGCCGCCCGAGGACGCGGGCCTCTTCGACGCGGCCCTCGAGGCCGCGACTGCGCCCCGGCCTGACACCGACAAGGTCCTCGCGCTCTGCCAGAGGATCGAGAAGCGCTTCAACTACCCCGATCCCGACGAGATCGTCCGCCACGCCCAGATCCCCGGCGGGATGTACACGAACATGCTGGCCCAGCTCAAGGAGGCCAAGCTCGAGCAGCACACCGCCGAGGTCCTCGCCGTCGTCCCCGAGGTCAGGCTCGACGCGGGAGTGCCGCCCCTCGTCACCCCGACGAGCCAGATCGTCGGCGTGCAGGCGGTCAACTGCGTCATCGACCGCGCCCAGGGCAAGCCCTTCTACACGAACGTCTCCAAGAACTTCGCCGAGCTCGTCCGCGGCGCCTACGGCCGCACGCCCTGGCCCGTCGACCCCGACTTCCGCGAGAAGATCTGCGGCGTCCGGGAGGAGCAGCCCTACGACACCTCGAAGTACAAGAAGCAGCCGAATCCCGAGCTGCCCGAGTTCGGCGGCGCGAGGCTCGCGCTGAACGAGAAGGAGGAGCTCCTCCTCGAGCTCTTCCCGAGCGTCGCGGACAAATTCCTCCGGGGCCAGCGCAAGCGCGAGTGGGACGCGGCCCATCCTCCCGCCCCGCCCGCCCCCCCGACGCCCCCCAAGCCCGAGCGCTACCCGGCGCGGTTCTGGGAGGAGGAGCTCTCGGCCGCCATCGAGGGCTAGCCGGCGACTGCCCGTGCTCGCCTCGAGCCTCGCCCTCCTCCTCGTCTCGGCGCTCTTCCACGCCTCCTCGCAGGCGCTGATCAAAGGCGCGAGGGACAAGCGCGTCTTCGCCTGGCTGATGCTCGGCGCCTCGGGCCTGCCCGCGCCCTTCTTCCTGCCCTCGCTGCGCGGGATCGCCCCCGAGGGCTGGGCCTGTCTTGCGGCGAGCGGCCTCCTCGAGGCCCTGTACTTCTCGGTCCTCACCAAGGCCTACTCGCTCGGGGACTTCTCCTCGGTCTATCCCGTGGCGAGGGGCTCGGCGCCCCTCTTCACCCTGACCTGGGCCCTGCTCTTCCTGGGCGAGCGGCCGACCTGGGCGGGCCTCGCGGGCATCCTCTTCGTGGCCGCGGGCATCTACCTCGTCAACCTGCCCTCCCTCGCGGAATGGAACCGGCCCCTCGCCCTCTTCCGCGGCGGCGCGGGCCCCTGGGCCCTCGCGACGGGCCTCGTCATCTCGGCCTACACCACCGTGGACAAGGTCGGCATGCGCTACGTCGAGCCGGCCGCCTACCTCAGCATCGCGCTCGGGCTCGGCTTCGTCGCCATGACGCCGCTGGTCCTCGCGCTGGACGGGCCGAAGGCCGTCGCCGCCGAGTTCTCCGCCCGCGGCCGCGACGGGGACGCGAAGCCGCGACCCGACCTCGCGGCCTGCGGCAGGGTCCTCGCGGCGTCGGCCCTGGGCTTCGCGGCCTACGCCCTCGTGCTGGCCGCGCTCAAGCTCAACCCCGCGAGCTACGTCGCGCCCACCCGCGAGATCAGCGTGGTGATCGGGGCCTGGATCGGCGTCCGCTTCTTCGGCGAGCGCGGCGGGGCCGCGCGGGTCGTCGCGGCGCTCCTGATCGCCGCGGGCGTGGCCGCGATAGCCCTCGCCGGATAGAGGCCGCGGGGCTAGAGGCCGAGCTCCAGCTGCGGGCCCCGGGAAAGCCACGACGAGGAGTCGAGGCCCGCGGCGTCGGCGATGGAGGCCGCGATGGGCGCGAGCTGGCGCTCGATGTAGTGGTCGTAGTCGAGGCCCGCGCCCGAGCGGCGCGATTCGGGCTCGGCCCCCGCCTTGGTCATGACGTAGCTGATCCTGCCGCGCCGCGAGGTCCAGCCGAGGAGCCGGGCCGCGCGGACCTGCGGGGTCTCCGTCGCGTACTCGTCGGCGGGGCGCCGCAGGGACCGGCGGTACACGAGCTCCCCGTCGAGCTCGCCGCGGCGCAGGGCCGCGACCAGGTCCGCGCAGCGGGCCGCGAGCTCCCCCTCCCCCGCGCCCGCGAAGACGAGGCCGAGGAGCTCGACCTGGAAGCGCCGCGCGAGGGCGGTGAAGTCGCTCCGCGCCGCCTCCATGCCCTTCACCTCGACGCGGCTGCCGCCCGCGTCGTCCAGGAGGCTGCCCGCGTAGCCCTTGGCCCTGCCCCTCGCGGGCTCCCCGTCGGGCTCCGCGGCGCCCGGCCTCGACGCCGCGTACTTGAGGCGCGGGATGAGGAAGCGGCGATAGGCCTTCTCGCAGCGTATGCGCAGGTGCGAGGGAAGGCCGTACTCGGCCTCGACCGCGGCGGCGATCTCCGCGTTGAGCTCGTTCGCATAACGCGTTCCGAAGGCCATGAGCTCCGCGTTCCCCGCCCCGTCGCCGAGGCCCGAGAGGACGAACACGGAGTCGGTGTCCCCGTAGAGCACGCGGAGCCCCCTCGACTCGAAGAAGTCGCGGGCGGCCACGAGGAACTTCCTGCCGAACGAGGTGATCGCCCCGGCGAGTTCGGTCCGCGCGTAGCGGCAACCCTCGGCCCCGAGGACGCCGTAGAAGGAATTCTGCAGGATCTTGAGGACGTAGGCCGCGTAGGGGTCGCCGGCCGCGATCGCGGCCTCGCGCTCGGTCGCATAACGCGCGATGAGCTCGGGCATGATCCCGGGCTCCCGCCCGAAGCGCGCGCCGTTCGGCGCGACGATGTCGTCGCTCCGTTCGCTCCCCGCGAGCGAGCGGGCGCGGGCCCGCTCGTGCGCCATGGGATCCACGTTGAAGGTCCGCATGATCGAGGGATAGAGGCTGCGGAAGTCGAGGACGAGGACGTTCGGGAAGAGCCCCGCCGCGGGGTCGAGGACCGTGCCTCCCGCCGCGCCCGAGACCCTGCGGTCGGCGCGCTCCGGAGGCAGGACCCGCCGCGCTCGGAGCCGCGAGCCGTAGATCCGCTCGAAGGCGGGTATGCTCGTCCAGGCGAGGTCGAGGCCCACGCCGGTCAGCGCGGCGCGCTCGGCGGTCAGGCGGTCGAGGCCGGTCTTGCCGAGGATGCGGAGTACGAGCTCCGAGTCGCGGAGGCAGTACGCGCAGAAGGCCGCGGGCTCCTCGCGCCGCAGGCGCTCGAGCTCGTCGAGCTTGGCCTCGCCCGAGGCGGAGACGGACTTGCCCTCGCCAAGTACCTCCCGCGCGACCGACTCGAGCGTGAGGTCCTCGAAGCGCTCGCCCGAACCGCGCACGAGGCGCATGGCGTCGAGCGCGGCCCGGCCCGGCAGGTCGAAGGCCGCGCGCCTGCCCTGCCTGTCGACGAAGGAGGCGGGCTCCGCCGTGCGCCCTATGTCGAAGGGCAGGCCGAGGGCCTCGAAGCGGCGCGCGAGGACGGCGAGGTCGAAGTCGAGGACGTTCCAGCCGGTCACCACGTCGGGATCGCGCTCCCTGAGACGCCGCGCGAAGTCGCCGAGGAGGGCGGCCTCTTCGTCGTGGCAGGCGACCCCCGCGGGATCGGCCGAGGCGTCTCCGGGCCGCGGCCTGAGGAAGAGGACCTCGCCGCCGCGGTCGGTCTCGGCCAACGAGACCGCGAGCACCCGGCCCTCCCGGTCGGTCTCGATGTCGAGGGCCAGCCAGCGCAGGGCCACGGGGGCGAGGCCCGGACGCGGATCGTCGGGCTCGAGCTCCGGCTCGACGAAGACCGCGTCGACGCGGCGGCCCGGCGAGGACTCGCCGCGGATCAGGACGCCTCCCCGGACCCCGAGGCCGGCCAGGAGCTCGGCCGAGCGTCGCCGCTCGGCCCTGAAGAGGCGGACTCCGGCGGCGCGGAGGGCGCGCTCGGCCTCGCGGAGAGAGCCGGGCGCGAGCTCGAAGCGGGCCAGGTCCTCGCCCTCGAAGGAGGTCCAGGCCTCGGGCCCCCCGGCCTTGGCGAGGCCGGCGAGGGCCGCGGCGGCGGCCTCCGCGGCCGCTCCCGGAACGAAGAGCGCGGGCCCGGGCCCCGGCAGGACGGCGGCGAAGCTGCGGCCGTCCTCGAGCCTGCCCGTGAGGAAGACCCGCTCGGAATCCTCCCCCCTGCCCTCGTTCCGGGCGAGTTCGTCCCAGGCCGAGACGATGAAGCCCCGGGACTCGCTCATCGCCCCGCGAAGGCGGCCGCGATGCGCTCCAGGGCCTCGGCGAGCCTGGGCCGGGGGCAGGCGAGGTTCAGGCGGAGGAAGCCCTCGCCCGAGGGGCCGAAGAGGGCGCCGTCGCTCGCGAGTACCGAGGCCCGGTCGCGCACGAAGGCGTGGAGCTCCCCGGGGCCGAAGCCGTAGTCGCGGAAGTCGACCCAGGCGAGGTAGGTCCCCTCGGCGGGCGTGAGACGCGCGCGGGGCAGGCGCTCCGCGAGGAAGGCGTCGAGGTGGGCGAAGTTGCCGTCGAGGTAGTCGACGAGGCCCTCGAGCCAGCCCTCGCACTCCTCCCAGGCGGCGATCGCCGCGGTAGCCGCGAAGGCGTTGGGCAGGCTCAGCTCGTAGCGCTCCGAGACGAGCTCCTTCCAGCGCGCCTTGTGGACGGGATCGTGGATCACGACGTTCGAGAGCTGGAGGCCGGCGAGGTTGAAGGTCTTGCTCGGGGCGGTCAGGGTCACGATGCGCGACTCCTCCCCGGGGAAGAGGGTCTCGAGGGGGAAGTGGCGGACCCCCCTCCGGACGAGGTCATGGTGGATCTCGTCGGAGACCACGACGAGGCCCGCGTCGAGGCAGGCGCGGCCGTAGGCGCGGAGCTCCTCCTCGGTCCAGACCCTGCCCACGGGATTGTGGGGGCTGCAGAGGATGGCGAGCCTCGCCCCGGCCGCGACGGCCGCGCGGAGGGCCTCCATGTCCATGCGGTACCGCCCTCCCTCCTCGACGAGGGGCGCGTCGAGGAGGCGGCGCCCGTGGCTCCGGATCATGTTCGCGAAGGGGTGGTAGACGGGCCGCTGGATGAGGACGCCGTCGCCCGGCCCGGTGAGGGCCTCGAGGAGGAAGCCGATCGCCGGGACGAGGCCCGGGCAGAAGTGGATGTCCCCGGCGGGCACTGCCCAGCCGAAGCGCCGCGCGTACCAGCGGAGGGCGGCGGGCGGGAGTCCCTCGTCGAGATCCGTGTAGCCGAAGCAACCCTTGTCAAGGCGCGCGCGCAGGGCCGCGAGCACGGGCCCGGGCGTCTCGAAGTCCATGTCGGCGATCCACATGGGGATGACGCCGCGGGCGGGCGCGGGCCCGGGAAGCTTCATGCGGTCCCACTTCATGCTGGAGGTTCCCGCTCTTTCGGCGGGCCGGTCGAAATCGCGGTCCATGGGGATGAATGCTACGGCCGGCCCGCCCCCCTGTCAATGACGGGCCCCATGCGAAGTTTTATTTTCATGAGCACGGATCCCGGGTTGTGCGATACAATGGGGCGATGAAGCTCAGCTCGATCCGCGCGAAGATCAACCTGGCCGCCCTCGCCGCCATGACGGTCCTGTCGGTCGCAAGCGGGATCCTCATGCACGAGCGCATGACCAAGGCGCTGGCGGCCGAGGCCCTCGCGGCGGCCAAGCGCGAGAACGCCCTCGCCTACGCCTACCTCGACCTGACGATGCCGGGCGACTGGAACATCGCGGGCGGCGTCATGCGGAAGGGATCCATCCCCGTCGCCGCGACGACGGTCGTCATGGATCGCATCGGTTCCATGATCGAGGCCAAGATCACGATCTTCCAGGGCGGCACGCGGGTCGCGACGAACGTCGTGGACGACGAGGGAGCCCGCCTCCTCGGCGAGGAGGGATCGCCCGCCATCGCCGAGGCGGTCCTCGCCAGGGGCGAGACCTACGCCGGGCAGGTCATCCTCCTCGGCCAGCGCTACCTGGCCTATTACCGGCCGCTCTACGACGGTTCGAAATCCGTCATCGGCATGTTCTTCGTGGGCATTCCCGGCTCCGCGAGCCAGGCTTCGATCAACTCCGCCACCGTCGTCTTCTGCCTCATGGTGAGCGGCATCGCGATCCTCTCCCTGGTCCTCCTCTTCCTCGCGACGGGCGGCCTCCTCCGTCCCGTGCGCCTCGTCGCGAGGCGGCTCGAGACGATAGCCTCCGGCGAGGGCGACCTCACGGCGGCCCTGCCGGCCGCCTCCTCGGACGAGCTCGGAGTCCTCTCGGCGAGCTTCAACAGCGTCATGGCCCGGCTCGCGGCCATGATGCGCGCGATCAAGCAGGTCGGGGCCTCCGGGGCCCGGACCGCGGACGAGCTCGCCTCGCACTCGCAGGAGCTCTCCGCCACCATGGCCGAGATCGCGGCCACGATGCGCTCCATCGACGCCAAGAACGGCAGGCTCCACGGCGAGATCGTCTCCGCCGAGGAGAGGCTCTCCGAGGTCGAGGGCTCGGTCCGCAGCCTCGCGCGCCTCGTCGAGGAGCAGTCCGCCGCCGTGCAGCAGTCCTCCGCCGCGGTGCGCCAGACCCACGCCGCCCTCGAATCGATCGCGCGCACCACGAGGGAGAAGCGCGACCGCACCGTGGGCCTCGCGGCCTCCGCGCGCGAGGGCGAGGAGGCGATGTCCGAGATGGTTTCGTCCATCGCGGCCATCTCCTCGCGCGCCGCCTCGATCTCCGAGATCCTCGAGCTCCTCGAGGGCATCGCCGAGCAGACCAGCCTCCTCGCGATGAACGCCGCCATCGAGGCCGCGCACGCGGGCGAATCGGGCAAGGGCTTCGCCGTCGTCGCCGAGGAGATCAGGCGCCTCGCCGAGGCCACGGGCGAGAACTCCGCCATGGCGGCCTCGACGATATCGGGCATCGTCGAGGGCATCGCGTCGGCCAACGCGCTCAGCTCGAGGACCGCCGGCCTCATCGCGGACATGATCGGCGGCTCGACCGAGATAGCCGGCAGCATGCAGGAGACGTTAGGCGGCATTGAGGAGATAGCCGAAGGCGGGCGCCAGCTCGACTCCTCGCTCGAGGGCCTCGCGCGGATCAGCGCGGGCTCCCTCGAGGCCTCGCGGGCCGCGGGCGCGGCGGCGGCCGCGATCAAGGCCTCCTTCGCGGCCCTGCGCTCGCTGGCCGACGAGAATCGCGCCGGCATAACCGAGACGGCCTCGGGCATCGGCGAGGTGGCGGAGTCCGCGGTCGCGCTGGCCGGGCTCTCCACCGAGACCTCCCGCGGCATGGAGACGCTCGAGGGCGAGATCGGCAAGTTCAAGACCGACTGAGCGGGAGGGGACCGCATGGACGCTACATGGAACCGCCGCTACGCGCGGCTGCTCGCCGGGGCCGGCCTCGGCGTCTCGGAGGGAGCGCGGCTCCGCGTCGTCGCCGAGATCGCGCATCGCGACCTCGCGCGGGCCGTCGCCGAGGAGGCCTACCGCCTCGGCGCGCGCATGGTCCGCGTCGAATACTCGGACCCCCGCCTCGACCGCATCCGCGCCGAGGCCTCCCTCGACCGCTGGCTCGACGAGGAGCAGCTGCCCCTCGAGCGGCTCGCCGGCGCCTACGCCGAGGAGGGCTGGTCCTCGCTTGGGATAGCGGGCGAGGAGGAGCCCGGCCTCATGGAGGGCCTCGACGCGGGCCGCGTGGCGCGGGCCGCGCGCTCGCGCTCGAGGGCCATGAAGGCATACCGCGACGCGACCATATCGAACCGCGTGGCCTGGTGCATCGCCCCCGCCCCCACCGCGGCCTGGGCCCGCTCCGTGCTGCCGGCCGCCCTCCTCGAAGGCCGGGCCGATCCCGAGGCCGCCCTCGCCGAGGTCCTCGCCCCGATCCTCCGCCTCGACGCCGAGGACCCGGCGGCGACCTGGCTCGCCCACCTCGCGCTCGTCGAGGAGCGCGCGCTGCGCCTGGGCGCCCTCGCCCTCCGCGGCCTCCGTTTCCGCGGGCCCGGCACCGACCTCTCCGTCGCCCTGTCGCCGCGCTCGAAGTGGGTGGGCGGCGGCGCGCGGACCCCCGAGGGCGTCCGCTTCTCGCCGAACATCCCCACCGAGGAGATCTTCACCACCCCCGACGCGCGCGGCACCTCGGGCCGCGCGGCCTGCACCAGGCCCGTCGAGGTCCTCGGCGCCAAGGTCGAAGGCGCCTGGTTCGAGTTCGAGGGCGGCAAGGCGACGCGCGCGGGAGCGTCGCGCAACGCGTCGAGCCTCGAGCGCTACCTGGAGACCGACGAGGGCGCGCGGCTCCTCGGCGAGGTCGCCCTCGTCGACGCGTCGGGCCCCATAGCGAGATCGGGCATCGTGTTCGACAACGGCCTCATCGACGAGAACGCCGCCTGCCACATCGCCCTCGGCTCAGGCTACGAGGAGGCCTTCGAAGGTTCCCCGGGCATGGACGGGGCCGCGAAGGCCGCGGCGGGCTTCAACGAGTCCCTGGTGCACATCGACTTCATGATCGGGTCGGAGGAGGTCGACGTCGACGGGATCGCGGACTCGGGCCGGGCGGTTCCGATCATCCGCCGCGGTCTCTTCGTGATCTAGGCGTCGCGCTACAGCTTGCCCAGTTGCGCGATGGCCGCCCGCATGTCCTTGTGCAGGGCGGCCTCGATCCTGAGGGCCTCGCCCGAGGCGGGATGCGCGAACTCGACCGAGAGCGCGTGCAGGGCCGCGCGCGCGAGGAGGGGCCGCTCCTCGAACTCGTCGCCCTTCCACTTGCGCTTGAATTTCGAGAGGAGGAGCGGCTGCCCGTCGCCGTAGAGGGGGTCGCAGAGGCAGGGGAAGCCGAGGGCCGCGAGGTGGACGCGGATCTGGTGCGTGCGGCCGGTCTCGGGCCTGGCCTCCACGAGGGCCGCGCCGGCGAAGGTCCCGCGCGACTGGAAGCGCTCGAGCACGACGAAGGCCGTCCGCGAGATCTTGCCCCGCCGCGCGTCGATGATCGTGCGGTGGAGGCGGTCCCCGTCCGCGAGGAGGGGCAGGTCGCAGGATTCCTCGTCCCAGGAGGGAAGGCCGCGGACGAGGGCGCGGTAGGTCTTCCTCACGGCGCCCGTGCCGAAGGCCGTGTTCAGGGCCTTGTGCGTCTCCTCGTCCCGCGCGAAGACGAGGACCCCGCTCGTGTCCTTGTCGATGCGGTGGCAGACCAGGAGCTTGTCCCAGTCCTTGCGGAGGGCGGCGGCGACCACGGGAGCGTCGGGATCGTAGCGGTCGGGGATCGAGAGCATGCCCGCGGGCTTGTCGATCGCGATGAGACGCTCGTCGCTGTACAGGACGGGGATGGGGGAAGCCATGCCTCTATCCTAACGGCCGGCGGCGGGGCCATCAAGCCGAGCCCAGCACGTCGCGCGCCCGGCGCTGCACCTTGTCGAGGATGCGCATCAAGGCCGCCCGCTCCCCCGAGTCGAGGACGTCGAAGGGATCGCCGAGGCTCTCCTCGCCCAAGGCGCGCGCGGCCTCGATCCGGTCCAGGAGCTCCTCGCCCTGGCCCGTCAGCTTGAGGAGGCTCGAGCGCCGGTCCTCCTTGCTTCGCCTGCGGCCTAGCCAGCCGGCGGCCACGCACTTGCGGGCGACCAGGGTCATCGTCGCCCGGTCGGTGCAGAGCTCCTCGGCCGCGGCCGAGGGCGAGACGGCCCCGCGCATCCTCGCGAGTTGGATAAGTTGATACTGCGAAAGGGTTATGCCGAAACCCTCGAGGGCTGCACCGGCACGCCTGCGCCAGAGCGCGTGGACCATGCCCATGAGCCGTACGCCTTCCATATGATTCGTATACTAACTATCTAAAAATCGCTCGTCAATGGCTCCTGAACACTTGTCACTCCGAAGGACTTTTATGTATCTTTCACTTCGTTCTCACTGGTCGGTATTCCACAGCGAGGCACAAACCGCCGAGCGATCGGCGCAATCCTTTTTGGTAAAAGGGAGAACCCATCATGGCAAAGCAGCTCCTCTTCAGCGAAGACGCTCGCCGCAAGCTCCTCGTCGGCGTCGAGGTCATCTCCAAGGCCGTCAAGGTCACCCTCGGCCCCAAGGGCCGGAACGTCCTCCTCGACAAGAAGTTCGGCGCCCCCACCGTCACCAAGGACGGCGTCTCCGTCGCCAAGGAAGTCGAGC
>CAYNPQ010000004.1:0-90135 GCA_964399065.1 uncultured Treponemataceae bacterium
GGTCGGCGAGGGTCGGCTGCTTGCCCTCGGCCTCGCGCTTGAGCTGGGAGAGGGCGATGACGGGGATGCGGAGCTCGCGGGCCAGGGCCTTGAGCGAGCGCGAGATGCTCGCGATCTGCTCCCATCGGGGAAGGTCGGCGTTCTCGTGGGTGACCAGCGTGAGGTAGTCGATGAAGACGACCTTCACGTCCTTCTCGGCCTTGAGGCGCCTCGCCATGGTGCGGAGGTCGAGGAGCTTCATGTTCGGCATGTCGATGATGTAGAGGGGCGCCTCGTAGATGCGGCCGGCGGCCTCCATGAGGGCGTTGAAGTCCGAGGGCTTGATGAGGCCGGAGCGGATCTTCTCGCTCGCGATCCGCGCCTCGCTCGCGATGAGCCTCTGCATGATGGCCATGTCGGCCATCTCGAGGGAGAAGAAGGCGCAGCTGATGGACTCGCGGATGGCGATGTGGGCCGCCATGCTCATGGCGAGGGCCGTCTTTCCCACCGAGGGGCGGGCGCCGATGACGATGAACTCGGAGTCCTGGAAGCCCGAGGTCATGGAGTCGAGGTCGGGGAGGCCGGAGGGGACGCCGGTGTAGGCGTTCTTGTTCTTGAAGAGCTTCTCGATGGTCTTGATCGTGTCGGGGAGGAGCTCCTTGACGCTCTTGTAGCTGACGGCCTGCCGGTTCTGCGTGATCTCGAAGATCCGCGACTGGGCCTCGTCGAGGACGAGGGAGGACTCCTTGGATTCGTCGTGGGCCTGGGCCGAGATGTCGGCCGAGAGGCGGAGGAGGTTCCTCCGGATCGAGGCCTCCTGCACGATGCGGGCGTAGTACTCGACGTTGGCCGAACTCGGCGTGACCGAGGTGAGGTTGGCGACGTAGCCCGGCCCGCCGGCCCGGTCGAGGGTGCCGAGGGCCCGGAGCTCGTCGGCGAGGGTGATGAGGTCGGCCTTCTGGCCCTTCTCGTAGAGGGAGATGACGCCGGCGAAGACCTCGCGGTTGGCGTTGACGTAGAAGTCCTCGGGCCTGAGGTACTTGAGGACCGAGGGTACGCACTCGGGATCGAGGAGGACGGCGCCGAGGCAGGCCTGCTCCGCCTCCGCGTTGTGCGGCGGCACCCGGTCCTTGAGCTCCGCGGGGATCATGAGAGCCGCTCCGAAGACAGTATGGGATTCACCACGGAGAGCACGGAGGGAAGAAATGAGAGCACAGAGGAAGACCGATTGAAGAGCATTTGGAAAGCCATGACCGTGACTCCGTGATTCTGCCTTGTGAGCGGATTATAGAGGAGGGATCGGCGGGGGGCAAGATAAAACAAGACGAAAAGAGATAACATTGAGATAATTAACTATATATTCAGATAGAAATTAAGTATTGTATTGCGCGATTCGCCACAGGGAGCATGATGGGAGAATGGAGTTGTACGAGGAGCAGGAGCGTATTGATACCACTCCTTTATTCCCTCAGTGCTCTCCCTCTCCCCTCTGTGCTCTCTGTGGTGAATCCTATCAAGCGCTAGAACCGGTCGCGGTCCTCGCGGCGGGGCTTGCGCTGGGGCCGGGGCGGGGCGTTGATCGCGGCCTCGAAGGCGGCGGCCTGGGCGGCGCGGTCCTCCTCCGGGGTGAGCTGCGGCCGCTCGACGGCGCCCTCGGCGCCCTCGGCGCCTTCCTCGGTCTCGAAGCGGCGGCGGCGCGGCCTCGGGGTCTCCTCGGCCTTGGCCTCGCTCTTCACCTCGTGCCCCTTGACGACGAGGCGGAGCTCGGCCTCCTCCTTCTCGTAGAGGCGGACGGCGATCTTGTAGCTGCCGACGCTCTTGATGGAGTGGCCGGGAACCTCGATCTTCTTGCGCTCGATCTCGATGCCCTTCTTGAGGAGCTCATCCGCGATGACCTGGGCGGTGACGGCGCCGTAGAGCTTGCCGTTCGCGCCGGCGGGCACGTCGACGGTCAGCTCCTCGGCCTCGACCCTCTCCTTGAGGGAGGAGGAGGCGAGGCGCTTCTTGGCCTTGAGGTCATCGATCTCGACCTTGCGGCGCTCGAAGAGGGCCACCGCGCGCTGGTTGAAGGCGAGGGCGAAGTTGCGCGGGAAGAGGAAATTGCGGGCGTAGCCGGGGGCGACGTCCTTCACGTCCCCGAGCTCGCCGAGATTGGGGACGTCCTGGTTGAGTATGACTTTCATGCTCCGACTCCTTTGGGGTTGCGGTACGGTATCCATACCTCGGTGACGCCGAGGAGGGGCAGGCCCACGGCCACCACGACGCCCGCCGTCGGCGTGAAGAGCGCCATGACGGCGGTCGCGATGAGGGCGACCCGCATGAACCTCGGCAGTTTCCAGCGAGAGAAAAGGCTGAGCGCGATGCCCGCCCCCTGCGCCGCGTACGGCAACGAGGAGAGGATCGCGATATTCCAGGCCGCGGCCCGGTAGGTCCCGGGGACCTTCGCGAGCAGGGCGGCGAGGAGGATCGTCCAGCAGCCGAGGAAGATCCACAGGAGGGCGTAGGGCGCCCGGTAGGCGGAGAGGGGCGGAGAGGCCTCGCGGCCCCTGCTGCCCGGTCCCGCGAGGCGGTTGCCCGCCCAGGCGCTCGCGCCGACGATGAGGGCTATGATGCCCGCGTAGCAGGAGGTGAATATCCGGAGGGCGCTCTCCGCGAGGGCCTTGGGGTCGAGGGCCGCGGCGATCACCGAGCTCTCGTAGCCGCCGTCGCCGACCTGGACCCCGGCCTGCTGCCGCAGGGGCTCGAGGGCCTGGCCGAGCTGGGCCGCGAAGAACTCGGAGAAGCCGCCGTCCCGGAGGAGGGCGACGAGGGCGGGAAGGCCCGCGAGGGCGCAGGCCGCCGAGGTCGCCAGGACCCGGAAGGTCGCGGGGACGCCCTCCCAGAAGCGGGCGTTGATGGCCGCGAGGGCCGCGAAGAGGACGAGGGGAGGCAGGGCTCCGGCGCCGATGGCCGCGAGGCCGGTCGAGCCGGCCGCGAGCAGGCGCAGGGCCTGGACCGCGGCGGCCACGAGGAAGGCCGTCAGGGCCGCGAGCGCCCCCTCCCTCCTGCCCCGGCGCCCGTACGTGAGCTGGATCGGGAGGAGGGAGAAGAGGGCCAGGGCGACCGAGGAGTAGAGGAGGCCCGCGGCCGCGCCGGCGCCCACGACGAAGGCGTTGCGCCTCGCCGTGGCCGGGACCCGGACCGGTCGCTCGGAGCTCATCTGGTCGCCCGCCGCGTCGGACATGAAGAACCGCCTCCGCCCTTCCCTACTTCGCGACGTAGGGGAGGAAGGCCAGGGCCCTCGCCCGCTTGATGGAGATGGCGAGGACGCGCTGGTGCTTGGCGCAGGTCCCGGTGATCCGGCGGGGGAGGATCTTGCCGCGCTCGGTGACGAAGCGGCGCATGACGTCGATGTCCTTGTAGTCGACCTTGAGCTTCTGCGTGCAGAACTTGCAGACCTTCTTCTTGAAGAAGCCCTTGCCGCGGCGAGGGGCGGAGCTGCCGCGCTCCTCGCTGTCCTTCCGCGGCTCGGGGGCGCCTTCGCCCTCCGCGCGCATGGGCTTCGTATCCATGGTTTCCCTGGTATCGGACATGGTATGTCTCCTTGGGTTCAGAATGGTATGTCGTCGGTGAAATCATCGCCGCCTTGGCCGGCGGGCTGATTCTGGGGACCGCCCCGCGAGGGGCCGCCCTGGGGTCGCTGCGCGGGCTGCTGCTGGCGGGGGGAGTATCCCTGCTGGCCGGAGCCGCCGGAGTAGCCGCCGCCCTCGGAGGAGTTGCCGCCTCCCTGGCCGGAGCCGAGCAGCTGGACGTCGCTGGCGGTGATCTTGACCTTGGTCTTGGTCTGTCCGTCCTGCTCCCAGCGGTCCTGGCGCATGTCGCCCTGGACCGCGACCAGCTTGCCCTTGGTCAGGTACTGGTTGACCGTCTCCGCGCGCTTTCCGAAAAGGTCGACGTCCCAATAGCTCGGCTCGTCGACCCACTGGTCGCCCTTCTTCACGCGCGAATTGGTCGCGACGGAGAAATGGCAGATGGCAGTGCCGGAATTCGTGTATTTCAGTTCGGCATCCCGCGTGAGTCTACCGACGACAACCGCTACGGCGAGGTCACCCATTTTCGGCTCTCCTTGGTCAGTCCTCGACCTTGACGAAGAGATACTTGAGGAGGTTGGGGTTCAGCTTGAAGATACGCTCGGCCGGCGTGACCTTCTGCGGATCGAGGTTCATCGTGAAGAGGATGTAGTGGCCGCGCTCCCTCTTCTTGATGGCGTAGGCGAGCTGGCGGTCGCCCATGTCCGTCTCCTTGACCTCCGCGGCGCCCTGCTTCGCGAGCTCCGCGGCGACCGCCTCCTTGCCCTGGCGGAAGAGTTCCTCTTCCGAGGGGAAGACGGCGACGAGTTCGTACTGTCTCATGGTTCCTCCCATTGGTCTTTTCGCCCAGAAAAGGGCGAATGGTCCGCCCGCGAGGGCGGATGGGGCCCGCCCCGAAGGGGCGGGAGCCTCCCCCTTCCGGGGAAGGCGCTCAAGCTCGTGACTTATAGCATGAAGTCGCGGTAATATCAAGGCTTATAGGGAGCGCCCAAGCGAGCCGATGATGAGAGTGAAGCCATGCCGCAGATGATACATTACCAGGACGACCTCTTCTTCCTGAGCGTCCTGGTCAAGGCCCTCGACGCCGGACTCTCCACCGAGGCCGATCCCGAGCACTTCCGGGAGCGCGTCGCCGGAGACCTTTTCTTCCTGGACGGGAGCCTCAGGACCTTCCACGGCCTCCTGGTCCAGAACACCCTCCTCATAGACCGGCCCGAATACCTGAAGCTCCTCCAGAGGATCTCGCGCTCCCTGATCCAGGTGCTCGAGCGCGTCATGGGCGGGGCCTACCCCCGCGCCGAGGCCTACGACTCGTACCGGCCCCAGCTCGAGGCCATCGCCAAGGGGCAGACGGCGCTTCTCGGCCAGCTCGACGAGATACTGGAGAGCTCGCTCAAGGGAGAGGGGGAGACCGACCTCGTCTCCCAGGACGAGCTGTCGGAACTCCTGAAGTAGTGTTACGAAGCTTATGGTTTCTTCTAATTTATTTCCCTATTTATATTTAGGCATACTCGGCAATAAGAGCGAGGCCGTTGAGTGTCAGGTCCGGGTCGACCTCGTCGAAGACCGAGCTCAGGCGCGCGATGATGCGGCAGAGGCCGCCGGTCGCGATCACCGAGACCTTGCCGCCGATCTCCACCTTCATCTTCGTGACCAAGTGCTCGACGAGCCCCACGTAGCCGTGCACGACGCCGGCTTGGATGGACATGATGGTGTCGGTGCCGATGACGGATTCCGGCGCGGCGAGCTGGACGTAGGGCAGCTGGGCGGTGTCGCGGGAGAGGGCGCTGACCGCGGTCCCGAGTCCGGGGGCGATGGATACGCCGAGGATGGCGTTCTCCCGGCCGACGCAGGTGAAGGTCAGGGCCGTGCCGAAGTCGACGACAATGCAGGCCCCGCCCGTCTTCCGCCAGGCGGCGAGGGCGTCGGCGACGAGGTCGGCGCCGATCTCGCGGGGCTTGGGGACGGTGATGGGGAGCCGCGCATAGACCTCGGGCCCGAGGATCAGCGGGGAGGAGCCGAAGAGGTGCCGGCACATCTCCTCGATCGAGCCGGTGAGCGCCGGCACCACCGAGGATAGGACGACGCGGTCGATCGAGGCGGGCGAGACGCCGCGGTCGGCGAGGATGGCCTTGAAGATCGAGGCGTACTCGTCCTCGGTCTTCTTGGGCACCGTGTGGATGCGGAGGCTGTGGAGGAGGGCGCCGTCGCGGTAGACGCCGCCGCAGATGTTGGTGTTTCCGACGTCGATGACGAGGAGCATGGCCCGATGATCCCCCCTGCCCTCCCCCCTCGTCAAGTCCCGCGGCCCCCGCCCGGCCTTGAAGCCCGGGGCCCCGCGCGGGCATAATGGCCTCCAACGGAGGGGCTATGCCCGATATCATCGAACCGCGGGTCCTCAAGGGTTTCCGCGACTACCTCCCCGAGGCCGAGATCGAACGCAAGGCCCTGCTCGAGACCCTCGAGGGCGTCTTCCGCTCCTTCGGCTTCGTGCCGATCGACACGCCCTGCCTCGAGTACGCCGAGATCCTCCTCGGCAAGGGCGGCGGCGAGACCGACAAGCAGGTCTACCGCTTCGCGGACGCGGGCGGGCGCGACGTCGCGCTCCGCTTCGACCTCACCGTGCCCTTCGCGCGCTTCATGGCCGAGCACGTCGACGAGCTCTACCTCCCCTTCCGCCGCTACCACATGGCCAAGGTCTGGCGCGGCGAGAACACGCAGCGCGGCCGCTACCGCGAGTTCATGCAGTGCGACTTCGACATCGTCGGCGCGGACTCGGCCCAGGCCGACGCCGACATCCTCCTCTGCATCCGCTCGGCCCTCTCCGCCCTCCGCATCGAGGGCTTCAGGATCCGGATCAACCACCGCGGCCTCTTCAACCGCTTCCTCGCCGCCGCCGGCGCCTCCGAGAAGTCCGGTGCCGTGCTCCGCGCCGTGGACAAGATCGAGAAGATCGGCCCCGACGAGACGCGGAAGCTCATCGAGGCCGAGGTCGGCGAGGCCGCCGCCGCCCGGATCCTCGACTTCATCAGGAAGGAGGGCGACTTCGAGTCGACCCTCTCCAAGCTCGAGGTCCTGGCGGGCGGGCCCGGCCCCGACTCGGCCAGGCTCAGGGCGGTCTGGGCGGCGGCCCGCGAGGCCGGGGCGGAAGGCAACGTCGAGCTCGACCCCTCGATCACACGCGGCCTCGACTACTATACCGGCGTGGTCTTCGAGACCTTCCTCGACGCGATGCCGCAGATCGGCTCGGTCTGCTCGGGCGGACGCTACGACGATCTCGCCAGCCTCTATACGACGAAGCGCCTGCCGGGCGTCGGGGCCTCCGTGGGCCTCGACCGCCTCCTCGCGGCGCTGGAGGCCCTCGGGCGCCAAGGCGCCAAGGGAAGCTACGCGGCAGTCCTCGTGGTCGACGTCGAGGAGGCCATGGAGCCCCGCTACCAAGGGATCGCCCGCGCCTTCCGGGACGCGGGGCTCGGCTGCGAGGTCTTCGCCGAGAGGCGCAAGCTCGGCCAGCAGTTCGCCTACGCGGAGAAGAAGGGCATTCCCTTCGCCGTGGTCGTCGGCGGGGACGAGGCCGCGCGCGGCGTGGTGCTCGTCAAGGACATCGCCTCCCGCGAGAGCATCGAGGCGCCTTCGCTCGAGGCCGCGATCGAACTCGTCCGCTCGAGGCTCGCCGGCGGATGAGGCGGGGACAGCGGCTCGGAGCGGAGGGACGCGCCCGCGCCTTCCATACGGCGCCGAAGCCGACCGCGCTCGCCGCGCTCCTCGCGGCCGCACTGTCGGCCGCCCTCCTCTCCTGCGGCGGGAAGCCGCCGGAGATCGCCGCGGTCGAGTGGAGGATCGAGCTCCGGCCCTCCGCGGCGGGCCCCTACGAGAGCCTCTCGGCCTTCGCCTCGATCAAGGACGAGGACGGCAGCGAGGACATCTCCTCGCTCTGGATCGTCGACGACGAGGACTTCCTCGCCTGGCCCCTGACCGACGCCGACTGGACGAGACGCAAGGAGGGGGCCGACGAGTGGCTCGGCGCGGCCGGCCTCGCGCGGCAGGACTTCGGACCCATGCCGAGGGGGGACTATCGCTTCGTCGCGATCGACGCCGCGGGCGAGCGGGTCGAGCGGAGCTTCCGGGTGGCCGGTGCCTTCCCCGACCTGCCGGCGCCCGAGCTCGCCTTCGAGGGCGGGACGGTCCGCGTCCGCACGTCCTGGCCCGAGACCCTGGTGCTCGGCTACGACGGCACGGGCGCCCTGGCCGGGCAGGTCGCCTGGATCGGCTCCCCCGAGAGCCTCGCCGACCTCTTCGGGCCGGAGCTCGGCGCGAGGATCGTCGAGGCCGCCGCCTACGGCTACGATCCCTCGCGCCGCATGGGCGCCTATTCCGCGAAGAGGAAGACGCGATGAGCGACATCGATACGAGCATCCGCACCTACGTCCTCAGGACGGGGCGCATGACCGACGCGCAGAAGCGGGCCATCGAGGAGCTCGGGTCGCGCTTCATCGTGGGCTTCGACGCCTCGGGGCCGATGGATTTCCGCGCGGCCTTCGGGAACGCGAATCCCGTCGTCGCCGAGATCGGCTTCGGCATGGGCCAGGCCACCTGGCGCATCGCCCGGGACAATCCGGGCACGAACTACCTCGGCTTCGAGGTGCACACGCCGGGAGTCGGGAAGCTCCTCCTCGACCTCTGCGAGCGGGACATCGCGAACGTGCGCATCGTCCACCACGACGCGGTGGAGGCCCTCGAGCGGATGCTGCCGCCCTCCTCCCTCGCCGGCTTCCATGTCTTCTATCCGGATCCCTGGCCGAAGAAGCGCCACCACAAGCGCCGCCTCATACGGCCGGGCCTCGCGGAGCTCCTCGCCTCCCGCCTCGCGGGAGGGGGCTACCTCTACTTCGTGACCGACGTCGAGGACTACGCGGCCTGGTCCCTCGAAGTCCTCTCGGCCACGCAGGGGCTCAGGAACCGCTACGAGGGCTACGCGCCGCGGCAGGAGTGGAGGCCCGAGACCAAGTTCGAGGCCCGCGCGAGCCGCGACGGTAGAGGTGCCTGGGAGCTCCTGTTCGAGAAGGTGTAGCCCCCCTACTCGAAGAACGCCGAGAGCTTCCGGTAGAGGGCGCCGACCTTGTCGCGGTCCTCGGGACGGGAGTCCTCGCCGAGCTCGTCGACTAAGGATTCGAGGCTCGAGACGCTCTCGTTCAGGGCCGTGTGGAAGCCACGCGAGCAGCGGAACCAGTAGGTGCCCTCCGAGTCCGTGAAGAGTGCCACGAAGCCGAGCTCGCCCGTCTTGTCGCGCGCCTTCGACACCTGGAGGACGTGGTCGAGGGCGAGGACGAGGTCGCCGAGCTCCTCGCGCGAGGAGTAGTTCCGTTTGCGAGGCCATTCGCGGCCGAGGTCACGCTCGAGGTCGAGCCAGGGCGCGACGCGGAGGATGAGGTCGAGCTTCTCGCCCTCGAGGAGACGCTGCCTTCCGAGGAGGACGACGGCGCGCAGGTCTTTGTACAGGGAGAGCGACTCGAGGTCGAGCTCGTCGCGAACCTTGCGGAGCTTGGGCCACTCCAGCTCGACCAGCTTCTTCTTTTTCTTGTCGACGGCGAGGTCGAAGACCTCCGAGCCGATCTTGATCTTGTTCGTGAAGTCGCGCTCGCGTCGGCGCGAGCCCGAGGAGGCCGCCTTGGCGACCTCCTCCGCGCTGGGAGCGGCGCTCCGCGCGCCGGCCGCCCGGGCCTCCGTCCGCGCGCCTCGTCCTTCCGGCGAGCCGCGGCCGATCAAGCCGTCGAGCCGGGGCGAGATGCGGGCGAGGAGCTCGCGGCGCAGGGGCGAGACCGACATGGCGTACATGCGCGTCGTGCGGACTATCTCGCCGGCCACGATGTACGGGGGATTCTCGCGGTACATCACCGAGCCGGGGTGTATCTGCACCTTCTCCGCGGTGAGGGAGCGGAAGAGGCCGCGCTCCTGGCGGGCGCAGACGAACTGGATGAGGCCCCGGGCAACGCAGCAGAGGTAGTCGTCGACGCTGCCGCCGCCCGAGATGGGCACGCCGAGGCCGGAGACGATGAGCTCGAGCTGCTCCTTGATGCGGACGATCTCCAGGAGGGTGCGCTCGTCGAGGTAGTTGCGCTCGCACCAGCGCCCCTGGTCGCGGGCCGCGCGGAAGGCCGAGAAGAGCTTGAGGTAGGATATGAAGTCGCCCGCGGGATCGCGAAAGGCGTGGTGGGCGCGGCGGGCCTCCATCTCCTCGCCGGGGGGCAGGACGTAGGGGCTCATGGTCGAGAGGAAGCTCGCGGCCACGAGGACCTCGTCGACGACGTCGGGGTAGCGGAGGAGGGCCTCGACGATGATCCGCGAGTGCCGCGGCAGGAGGGGGAAGGCGCACATGAACTCGCCGACCCGCGTGAGGCTCCGGTCGGGGTTGAGGGCGTCGAGGAGGGAGAGGGCGTCGATGGCTCCGGCGAGCCCCGATTTCGAGGGCGGGGAGATGAACTCGAAGCGCTCGAACTCCGTTATGCCGAGCTCGGCCATGCGGAGCACGACCTCGGTGAGGTCGGTGCGGTAGATCTCCTCGGTGGTGAAGAGGGGGCGGTTCTCGAAGTCGGCGCGCGAGTAGAGGCGGTAGCAGGAGCCGGGACGCGTGCGGCCGGCCCTGCCCTTCCGCTGGTTGCCCGAGGCCTTCGAGATGGGCGTCTCGATGAGGCTCGAGGTGAAGGTCTTGGGGTTGTAGTAGTTGAGCTTGGCGAGGCCGGAGTCGATGACGCTGGTGATGCCGTCGATCGTGACCGAGGTCTCCGCGATGTTCGTCGCGATGACGACCTTGGTCTTGAAGAGCGGCGCCTTCTCGAAGACCCGCTCCTGCTCGTCCTTCCCCAGGCGCGCGTAGAGGGGTATGAGGTGGAGGCGACCGCCGACCGGCCCGAAGGCGAGGCGCTTCATGCAGTCCTTGATGGCCTTCTCGCCGGGGAGGAAGATGAGGATGTCGCCCTCGCGCTTCTCCGACACGATGCGCGACACGATCTGGTCGATCTTGGCCTGCAAGGCCTCGTCGGCCGCGCGGAAGTCGGGCTGCTCGCCCTCCGCGGCCGGCGGGTCGTAGACGAGGGTCACGGGGTAGGTCGTCGTCTCGATCTTGACGACGGGGCACTCGCCGAAGTACTCGGAGAAGACCTCCGCGTTGATGGTGGCCGAGGAGACGATGACCTTGAACTCGGGCCTCGCCTCGAGGACGCGCTTCAGGAGGCCGAGGATGAAGTCGATGTTGAGGCTCCGCTCGTGGGCCTCGTCCACCATGATGACGCCGTAGCGCGAGAGGGCCGGGTCGAGCTTCATCTCCTGGAGGAGGATGCCGTCGGTCATGATCTTGATGGCCGTCTCGTCGTTGGTCCGGTCCTCGAAGCGCATCTTGTAGCCGACGAGGCCGGGCACCCTGGTCCCGAGCTGCCTCGCGATGAAGTCGGAGACCGAGAGGGTGGCGATGCGCCGCGGCTGGGTGATGCCGATGAGGCCGTTCCTCGAGTAGCCGGCCTCGTGGAGGATGATGGGCAGCTGGGTGGTCTTGCCCGAGCCGGTGGGGCTCTCGACGACGATGACCTGGTTGGCGGCGAGGGCCTCGAGTATGCGCTCCTTCTGCTGGTAGACCGGGAGCTCGTGGGGATCCATGCCTCGACTATAGCCTTTCCGCGCGCTTTCCGCTATGGTTTCGGGGCCATGAAAGAGCTCGCGACCCTGGCCCTCGTGGCCCTCGCCATGTGCGGCATCGCCGTCGGCAGGCTGCCGAGGCTTCGCATGAACCGAGCCTCGATGGCCCTCGCCTTCTCGGTCCTCCTCGTCGCGGCCGGCGCACTCGATCCCGGCGAGGCTCTCGCCTCCATCGACGTCGGGACCATCGCCCTCCTCCTCGCGATGATGCTTCTCGTCGCCAACCTCCGCATCGCGGGTTTCTTCACCGCGGCCGGGGCCCGCCTCCTCGCGGTCGCCCGCACGCCGCGCTCCCTCCTCGCCCTCGTCGTGCTGGCCTCGGGCTTCCTCTCGGCCCTCTTCCTGAACGACACGATCTGCCTCATGATGACGCCCCTCGTCGTCGAGCTCGCCCGGCGCTCGGAGCGCGATCCCGTGCCCTACCTCGTCGGCCTCGCCACCTCGGCCAACGTGGGCTCCTGCGCGACGATCATCGGCAACCCGCAGAACATGCTCATCGGAGCCTCGAGCGGCATCCCCTTCCTCGCCTTCCTGGCGCGGCTCGGGCCGCCCTCGCTCCTGGGCCTCGGCGTCTGCTGGCTCGTCGTCGTCCTCGCCTTCCGCGGCGAGTTCGCCTCGGGCTCGGCCCTCGCGGCCGCGGCGGCGCGCCCGAGCGGCAGGGGCGGCGAGGAAGCGATGGACCGACGCCTCGTCGCTAAGAGCCTCGCGGCCACCCTCCTCATGATCGCCCTCCTCCTCGCGCGGGTCCCCGCGGCGCTCGCCGCCATGTCGGCCGCCGCCGTCCTCCTCTTCACGCGGCGCATCCCCCCCGAGAAAGTCTTCGCGCAAGTGGACTTCAGCCTCCTCGTGTTCTTCTCGGGGCTCTTCATCATCACCCGCTCCCTGGCCGGCACCGCCGCCTTCGCCCGGGGCGTCGAGGCGGCGACCCCGATACTCCAGGCAGGCGGGCGCGGCTCCCTCGCGGCCTTCTCGGGCATCTCGGTCCTCGCCTCGAACCTGATCTCGAACGTGCCGGCGGTCATGCTCTTCCGCCCCCTGGTGCGGCTCTTCGGCGAGCCGGAGAAGGCCTGGCTCGTCCTCGCGATGGCGAGCACCTACGCGGGGAACCTGACCCTCCTCGGCTCGGTCGCCAACCTCATCGTCGCCGAGGGCGCGAAGCCCTACGGCGTTGAGCTGTCCTTCGGCAAGTACCTCAAGGCCGGGCTGCCGATCACCCTCGCCACGACGGCCATCGGGACGGCCTGGCTTTTGCTCGCGTGAGCGGACGTCCGCCTCGATCCTGACGCGATCCTCCCAGGACCGGGCCGAACCGCCTCGTCCTGGTTTTTGCCGACAGACCATGACGGAGGAGCGAAATGCAGTATCCTTCACTGATGGAGGGTACTGTGAAAAACGCGGCTAGCCCTTTCCGTTGGATGGCGATCATGGCTTTCCTGGCCATCGCCTCCGCCTGCGACGGGTCAGTGTCGTTTTCGATCCGCGCGAGCGAGATACTCGACATTGCCAAGAACACTGGATCGACCCGATATGTCACCGCCTCGGTCGTCGCCAATAACCTCGATAAGGAGGAGGACATCGCCTTCCTGAAAGCGACCTTGCGGAGTCCGGGCGAGGCGCGGAAGGTGAAAAGCGGGGATGCCGAGTCATACTGCTTCGATGTCCGGATACCGATCGTCTCGAGCCCGGACGACTCGGGCGCGAGGGAGAAGGCCTTGTTCACGCTCTTGGCAAGGGGCCGGGATGCTGCGATCGACCTGGTGTTCAGGTACGACCGAGGCGTCATCGAGGAGATACAGGGCTACTTCTCGGCGAAATACCAGGTGCGTATCGACCCCGCCGACTTCACGATACGCCTGGGATTGGTCAACGACACGGGTCGGCGCATATCGATCAGCGGCCGATCGGTCTATGTCGGGGAGGGTGCCTACCCCTTCGACTATACGACCGAACTCGGGGCAGATGCGCGCATCGAGCTCGTCTTGAGCGAGGTGCTGACGAAGGCGATCGTCGGCGACGAGGAGGGGCTGCCGATCCTCCGCCTCGAAAAATGAAGGGTCGGCGGGCTAGGCCCTCCCCCTCCTGAGCACCTTGCCGGCGAGGGCCTCGGTCTGCCGCCCACCCTCGGCGGCCACGACGCCGTTGACGAGGACGAGGTCGATGCCGGTCGGGAACTGGTGGGGATCGGCGAAGGTGGCGCGGTCGGCGATCCTGTCCGGGTCGAAGACGACGAGGTCGGCGAAGGCCCCCTCCTTGATGCGGCCGCGGTCGGAGAGGCCGAGGCGGGCGGCCGGCAGGCCGGTCATCTTCCGCACGGCCTCCTCGAGGGAGAGGACGCCGAGCTCGCGGACGTAGCGGCCGAGTAGTCGCGGGAAGGTGCCGTAGCAGCGGGGATGGGGCTTGCCGCCGCTCATGGGACCAGAAGGGGCGCGGGCGGTGGAGTCCGAGCCCACGGCCACGATGGGCGAGCGCATCACGGTCTGGACGTCCTCCTCGCGCATGCTGAACATCACGACCTGCACGGAGCACTCATTCTCGGCGAGGAGGCGGAAGGCCGCCTCGAGGGGCTCCTCGCCGGTCTTCGCGGCGATCTCGAGGAGGTTGAGGCCCTCGACGGAATGGTCGCTCCTGCAGCCGGCGATGACGATGGCCGCCCAGCCGTGGATCGAGGCGGGGTTCTCCCAGCCCTCGGGCGGGGAGGCGATCTCGGCGCGGATGCGCTCGCGGGTCGCCGGGTCGCGGAGGCGGGCCGTCATCGCCTCGGAGCCTCCCTCGTGGGCCCAGTCGGGGAGGACGGTGGCCAGGCCGGTGCTCGAGGCGATGTAGGGGTACTGGTCGGCGGTCACGTCCATGCCGCGGCCGCGGGCATCCTCCATCATGGCGAGGCTCCGCTCGACCTTGCCCCAGTTACGCCGGCCCGAGGCCTTGTGGTGGGAGAGCTGGACCGGGACGCCGGCACGCTCGCCGATCGTCAGGGCCTCGGCGACGGACTCGAGGAGGCGGTCGCCCTCGTTGCGGATGTGGCTCGCGTAGAAGGCGCCGTAGGGGGCCATGGCCGAGCTCAGGGCGACGAGCTCCTCGAGGTCCGCGTAGGCCGAGGGCGGATAGATGAGGCCGGTCGAGAGGCCGAAGGCGCCCTCCTCGAGGGCTTCGCGCAGGAGGGCGCGCATCTCCTCGAGCTCGCGGGCCTCGGGGGCGCGCATGGCCGCGCCGAGGACGCAGGCGCGGATCGTGCCCTGCCCGGCTATCGTCGCATAGTTCGTCGCGATGCCGCGCTTCTCGACTGTCTCGAGGTACTCGCCGACGCCCCGCCACTCGCAGCGGATATCGCCGTCGCGGGCCAGGGAGCGCTCGGCCTCTGCGAGAGCCTCGCCGCGGAGGGGCGCGGCCGACTCGCCGCAGTTCCCGGTCACCTCGAGGGTGACGCCCTGCATGAGCTTGCTCTCCATCCGCGGCGCGAGGAGGACCGTCGCGTCGGAGTGGGAGTGGATGTCGATGAAGCCGGGCGCGACGGCCCTGCCCGCCGCGTCGACGGTCCTGCGGGCCTCGCGGCCGGCGAGGTCGCCTATCGCGACTATCCTGTCTCCCTGCAGGCCGAGGTCGGCCTTGTAGGCCTCCCGACCGCTCCCGTCGACGACCTTCCCGCCGCGCACGATGATGTCGAGCATGCTCCCTCGCTTTCGCGCAGGATAGTAGCGCCGCCGGGACCCGCGGCGCAAGGCGTCGGGGCCACGCAGCCTCGTCCCGCCCTCCCCTCCCCGTTGTCTTTCCTCCCCGCCTCGTCTATTGTTTGGGCGATGCGCGGAGAAGCCGATCGCGCCCTCTCGGTCTCCGAGATCACGGGCCTCGTCAAGGACCTCCTCGAGGGGACCTTCCCCTCCGTGACCGTCGAGGGGGAGATCACCAACTGCAGGCCGGCCAGCTCGGGCCACCTCTACTTCGCCCTGAAGGACCGCTCCTCGATGATCCAGGCGGTGATGTTCCGCTATAGGACGAGGGCGATGGGCTTCGAGCCCGCGGACGGCATGCTCGTCCGCGCCCGGGGCTCGGTCACGGTCTACGGGGCGAGGGGGCAGTACCAGCTCCTCGTCGAGGGCATGTCCCTCTCGGGCGAGGGAGACCTCCTCGCCATGCTCGAGGAGCGGAAGCGCCGACTCGCGGCCGAGGGGCTCTTCGACGAGGGCCGCAAGCGCCCCCTGCCCCGCTTCCCGGAGCGGGTGGCGGTGATAACCTCGCCGACGGGCGCCGCGATACGCGACATCCTGAGCGTTCTCGGCCGCCGCAACGCCGGCATCCGCCTGGTCGTCCTCCCCGCCGCGGTCCAGGGCGAGGAGGCGCCGGCCCAGCTCGCCGCGCGGCTCGGGCAGGCGAACCGCTGGGACCTCGGCGACGTCATCATACTCGGCCGGGGCGGCGGCTCCCTCGAGGACCTCCTCGCCTTCTCGGACGAGTCCGTCGTGCGGGCGGTGGCGGCCTCGCGCATCCCCGTGATCAGCGCGGTCGGCCACGAGATCGACTGGGCCCTCACCGACTTCGCCGCCGACCTCCGCGCGGCCACGCCGAGCGCCGCGGCCGAGCTCGTCTCGGAGAGCCGCGAGGCCCTGGCCGGCGAGGCCGCCCATCTCGCCGCGGAGCTCGAGACGGCCATGCGCGCGCGGCTCGACCGCGCCCGCATGACCCTCGGCCGCTTCGATCCCGAGGCGATCGAGGGGCGCTTCATGCGCGCCCTCCTGCCCGCGACGCGCCGCCTCGACGAGGCGCGCGAGGAGCTCTCCCGCGGCATGGCGGACGCAGTGGGCGGGCGGCGACACCGCGTCGAGCTCGCCTCGGGCAGCCTCGAGGCCATGAGCCCCGAGGCGGTTCTGGCCCGCGGCTTCGCCGTCGTTCGCCGCGCCTCCGGCGCGGTCGCGGCCGGCCCGGGCGCGCCGGCTCCCGCGTTGCGCGACGCAGCCGGACTCGCGCCCGGCGAGGAACTGGACATACGATTCTCCCGCGGCGGGGCCTCCGCGCGGGTCCTGGAGGTCAGGCGATGAAGAAGTTCGAGGAGAGGTTGACTCGTCTCGAGGAGCTCGCGGAAAAGATCAAGGAGCCCGACCTCCCCCTCGAGGAGGCCGTCGCGGTGTTCGAGGAGGGCGTCAAGCTCGCCAAGGGCCTCGAGCGCGACCTGGACAAGATCCAGGGCCGCGTCGAGCTCCTCCTCAACAAGCCCGAGGAGGGCGGCGAGGACGATAAGGCGGAGATGGGCCTGTTCGACGAGGAGGGATGAGGCGGCCGAGAATACGTCGCGACGAGGCGGTCAACGCATCCGATACGTCAGCCCGACGCCGATATTCGTCTCCACGTCATCGTAGGTCGGATTCACGAAGGAAAGCCAATCGGCGATGCCGTTGATATTCGAATTATCGATGTAGTCCAGCACATTGAATTCTTTCGTTTCGGCGAAGAAATAATGCAGACTGAACCCGAGATTGAGCGCCAGTTTCCTGGTGATCGATAGGTCGAGCCCGATATTGGGATTCAGGGCCAATTGCAGCGTTGAATAATCATACTTCGCGGTCGCGTATTCCAGTTCGCCAGAATTTAGGTAGACCGCCACCTCGTCGCTGCCTCGCAGCCATTTGACGCCGGCGCCAACTTCGACGTCGACATACGGTGTGAACGCTCCCATGCCGTATTTCGCGCCGGCTCCAAAAAAAGCATTGAAGGATTGGAGGTAGGCGTCATAGCCCGACCCCATGAATCTCCCGGCATCAGCCCAACCGTTGAACCGCTCATACTTTAGCTGGGCCACCAGGTACAGCCAGTCGCGGACATCCTTACGCCCGTCCAAGGAGAGGCTGACGGAAGGCGACTTCCCGCTATACGATGTATTCCCGTATACCGAATAGCGAGCGGATAGGGCAATCGGCGCCTCGCCGAATGTCGGCTTCGCGGTCTTTTGGCGAGCACCTTGCGGTTCCGACTCCTTCGGCGCAGCGGAACCGGCCATCCCCGCGGGCCGAGGAGCGATGGAAGCCGCATCAGTGAAGTAGATCTTCTCGAAGTTCTGCTTGTACACCGCGGGGGTCTGCTTGCCGCCTGACGCTGCGATGACCTCCCTCGCCGTCGCGTCGATGATCGAGTCGAAGTCCCCGCCGTCGCGGAGGTGCCGGAGGAGGGCGCCCGCGAAGACGCTGTTCGCGCCCTCGCCGTCGAGGGCTACGTTGTTGTCGTTCGTCGCGTAGACGACGACGCTGCCCGCGGGCTGGGCGCGCACCACGGCGAGGCCGCGCGTGAGGTCCCGCGACCAGGCGAAGGGATTGTTCCTGCAAGCGTCGAGGACGACGATGTTCGCCTTGTTCTTCGCGGCGCCGAGCTCGTCGAGGATGATCTGCAGGGAGACGGCCCTGCTGCGTAGGAATGAGGCCGAGGGGATGTTGGCGTCGACGGGGATGAGGTAATTGATCCCTTCGGCCTGGACGGCGTGCCCCGCGTAGTAGAAAAAGCCGATCGCCTCGGGGTTGCCGCGTAGCCGCGAGCAGAACGCGAGGAGCCGCTCCTCGAAGTCCGACTGCCGGGCGTCGACGAGGGTCGAGACCTCGAAGCCCAGGCTCGCGAGCTGCCGGGAGATCCGCTCGACGTCGTTTCCGGGATTCTTCAGGTCGACGTAGTTCGCGTACGAGGCGTTGCCGACGAGGAAGGCCAGCTTCTCGCCCGCAAACGGATGAGAGGACGGGGCTCCGCGCGGAGGGATCGACGCGTTGCGCGGCTCAGCCCCGTTTCCCGTCCTTCCCGAGGAAGCGCGCGATGGCCGGGAGGAGCTTGCGGTCCGAATCGACGAGGTCGAGGGCCTCGAGCTCGGGGAGGCTCGAGAAGCGGAGCTCGGCGTGCTCCTTGGGCAGGAGGGCGGCCCCGGGCTCGAGCTCGACGAGGTAGGCGGAGAGCGCCCTCGGACGGCCGCGATGCGCGAAGGAGGTCTCGGCGACGAGGGCGCCGACGCGCACGCGCGCGTCGAACTCCTCGGCGAGCTCGCGGGCCAGGGCCTCGAGGTCGTCCTCCCCCTCCTCGACCTTGCCCCCGGGGAACTCCCACTTGCCCCCGAGCTGGCCGCCGGGCGGCCGACGCGCCGCGAAGATCCTGCCGTCGCGGAGGATGATGCCCGCCACCGAGCGGTCGCCGCTCACAGGAAGACCACCATGGGGAAGAGGAAATGCACGATGCCGGCGACGATGCCGACGACGCCGACGATGCCCTTGCGCTCGAGGAGGAGGAGCTCGAGGCGCCCGCGGGCCCGGGGCGCCGCCGGGGCTTCGCCCTCGGCGGGGGTCTCGGCCTTCGCGCTTCCCGCGCCCGAGTCGAGAAGGAGGGAGGCGCCGACCGCGAGGCCTGCGACGGCGGGGAAGAGGTCGCCGATGACGGGGATGTCGCCGTGGACGACGGCGAGGAGCTTGAAGGCGCCGGTGACTGCGGCGAGGATGCCGATGACGATGCGGGTGGTGCGGTCGCGGAGGAAGGCGCGGACGCCGTCGAAGCTCGTGCCCCGGAGGGCGAAGGCGTCGTGGCAGAGGGCGTAGCCGCCGACGATGTCGAGGAGTACCGAGAGGCAATAGAACTGGATCACGATCCGGCTCCGGTGGGGACGCTCTGCATGGGCAGCAGGCGAGCTGAACACTAGCTGAAAGGGGGGGCAGGGTCAAGGCCGAGCCGCCGCCCTCCCCTATTCCACCTTGGCGACGAGCGTGAGGCTCTCTCCCTCGACCGTGATCCCGACAGCCACCTCGGAGGGCTTGGCGCCGCCCGCCGCGAGCGCGAGGCGGAAGTCCTCCGACTCCGCGAGTCCCGCGACGAAGACCGCCTCGACGACAGGGAGGGACTCGTCCCGGCCGGCGCGGGCCCGGAGGGAGAGGGTCCTGCGCTCGGCCTCCGCGAGGATCGGCCCCGAGCGGGTAAGGCTCACGAAGACCCGATCCTCGAACCAGAAGGCCTTGACGCTGTAGCCGTCGCCGCGCAGCTTGCCCGAGCTCGGTGACTTGGAGATGAAGGGCACGAGGTAGAAGGCGACCACGAGGCCGAGGATGGTGAAGAGGAGAAGGCGGCTCGCCCGCGTGGCGACGAGGCTCCTGAGGATCCCGGGTCGCTTGGCGCCGCGGCGGGAGGAGAGCCAGCGCACGGACTCCGGCGCCCGCTCGAGCCGGTGGGCCCTGCTGTAGCGGAAGACGAGCCCTTCGGTCCCGTCGCTCTCGGAGCGCCCGGAGAACTGCTTGTCCGGGTTCCCGCCCTCGCGTTCGTCGCTCATGGTGCGCCGCCCCGCGAGCCGAGGATCCGCCCGGCCTCGGCGACGAGGTCACCGGCCTCGAACCAGCCCCGCGCGGCCCGCGCCCGCCTGCCGGCCGTGCCGTGGGCCGCGACCGCGGCGCAGGCCGCCGTGAAGGCCGCCGCCTCGGGCCCCGCGCCCCTTCCCTTGCCGGCGCCGGCGCCCGCGGCGGCTTGGCCGCAGAGAAGGCCTGCCGCGAGGCCCGCGAGGACGTCCCCCGAGCCCGCGGTGGCGAGGCCGCTCTCGCGGCCCTCCCAGGCGGCGAGCTGGCCGTCGGGTGACGCGATCCAGGTGACGCCCGCCTTGAGGATGATCACCGCGCCGAGCGCGGCGGCCTTCTCCCTCAAGGTCGAGACCGGGTCGGCGAGGGACCGGGACGGCGCGACGCCGCAGAGGGCCTCGTACTCGCCGGGGTGCGGCGTGAGCAGCAGGGGCGACCTCGGCTTGAATCCCGAGTCGAGGAGCTCGCGGTAGAGGCGTATGGCGTCCGCGTCGAGGAGGGCTGGCAGGCCCGTGGAGAGGAGGCGGCCGAGGGCGGCGCGGTTGCGGTCGCTCCTCCCCCAGCCCGGCCCCGCGAGGATGGCGTCCCAGCGGGCCGGATCGAGGGCGCCGGGATCCTGGGGCTCGGGCTTGACCATGACGGCCTCGAGCCGCGAGGAGAGCGGGCCGAGGAGCTCGGGCGCGGCGAAGAGGGAGACGAGGCCCGCACCGGCCGCGAGGGCCGCGCGCGAGCAGAGGCAGGCCGCGCCGGTCGAGCCGACCGCGCCCGCGAAGACGGCGAGCCTGCCCCGCTCGCCCTTGTGGCGGTCGGGCCCGTCGGGGGGGAGCCACCGGGGGATGTCGGCCTCCTCGATGAGGAAGGCCGAGGAGGAGGCCTCGTCGGTCACGGCGCCGCGGGGGAAAACGCCCTCCGCGGCGAGGATCTCGCCGCAGGAGGGGCGTTGGGCGGGGGCGTAGAGGGCGGCCTTCCGCGGCTCCACCGAGACGGTCCAGTCGGCGACGACGAGGGGATCCCCCGCGGCGAAGCCGTCCCTGAGGCCCGAGGGGAGGTCGATCGCGGCCGCGGGCGCGGGCGATGCGTTGGCCGCCTCCGCGAGCCCGGCGAGGTTCCCGCGCAGGGGGCCCTCGAGCCCGGTGCCCGCTATTCCGTCGATGAGGAGGGCCGCCCGCGCGATGAGGGCTTCGCAGGCCCCGCGCTCCGACTCCCAGGAGAGGATGGGCAGGCCGAGGGCGCGGAGCGACTCGAGGTAGATCGAGGCGGGCTCCCCGAGTCTCTCCTTCCCGAGCACGACGGCCAGGTCGGCGAGGCCGGCGAAGCGCGCGTGGCGGAGGAGGGCCAGGGCGTCGCCCCCGTTGTTGCCCGCCCCGCAGAGGGCCACGAGGGGGCCCGCCCCGGCCCCCGCGCCGAGCAGCGCCGCGATCGGGGCGATCCTGTCCCAGAGGCGGAGGGAGGCGTCCTCCATGAGGAGGATCGAGGGCAGGGCCGACGCCTCCCTCGTCTCCCGGTCGAGGCTCGAGGCCCGCGCGCAGGAGACGAGGCGCCTCATCGCTGGATGCCCCCGCCTAGTCCCCGGACGACCTTGTCGAAGCGCCACCAGACCATCCGCGCCTCGAACCTGGAGCCGAGGAGGGCGCAGAGTATGCCCTCTCGCGAGAGGAAGAAGGAGTCGTAGAGGAGCTCGTCCTGGCCGATGTCGATGCTGTAGCGGGTCATGTCGCGGGTCGAGCGGTCGAAGACCGAGAGGAAGGTCCGGCCGTCGTCGTCCGAGGCGATGAAGAAGAGGTCGGTACCCGCCGCGCCGAGGAGCTCGGGCACGCGGACGTAGCGAACCGACTGTCCCTCGGGGCCGCTCTTGGCCGTCTTCTCGGTGGCGGGGATGAGCCACTTCTCCGGGTAGGAGGCGTCGCGGGGGTCCATCCGCCAGGCCCAGGAGGAGTCGTACTCGACCCCGATCCTGGACTTGGTCGAGGGATCTACCGACTCGCGGTAGTAGTCCACCTTGATGAGGAGGCTCTTGCCCTCGGGATCGGGGATGATCTTGTCGAGGGAGGCGATGAGGCCCTGGCCCTTGTCCGGCAGGGGCAGGGCGTCCCGCTTGAGCCTGAGAGAGTTGACGAAGGCGCCGCGGCCGTCGAACCAGTGGACCAGCCACGCGGCCTGGGTCATGGACAGCACGATGCAGCCCTCGGAGCCCGCGGCGTAGATCCCGAGCACGTAGGGGAAGGGAGTGCCGCCGACGCCCTCCTGGCCGAGGTAGTCGAGGAACTGCCCGTCCTTGCCGAAGCGGAGCACGACGTAGTCGAGGAGGGCGCCCGACTCCTTGTCGAGCACGCGCCGCTCGGGGGGCAGCCTGTCCTCGACATAGACCACCTGGTCGCTGCCCACGGCGATCTCGCCGGCCGCGCGGAAGGGATAGGGCGTGGCCCGCCTGCCTGCCGCTTCGCCCTGCCCCGCCGCCGGCTTGAGGAGGACGGGCTCGGGGTTCTTGTCCGGATTGTAGATCATGGAGAGGACGTCGCCGAAGGAGGAGAGGCGGACGACCTTGGCGCCGTTGCCGTTCGAGACGTAGAAGATGCCCTCGCGCATCGCGATCCTGGTCTTGAGCGGGCTCGCGCCGCCCTCGAGCTGGAAGAGGTCGATCTGGTCCTCGGAGGTCCCGTAGCCCAGGGTGAAGAGCTGCTCGCGCTTGATCGCGATGCTCCGGTCCTTGCCGGAGCAGGAGGCGAGGGCGATCGGCAGGGCGAGGAGGAGGAGGAGGGCCCCGGGGGCGCGGGCCGCGGTCGGGTGGCGCATCACGTTTATTAGTATAGCCCCGCCTCCCGGATGTCAACGCGGGCGACGCTACTGGAGGTGGGCGAGACGGCCGATAAGTACATATGGATCAAGGGCATGAGAAGCCCTGACCCGCTCCGGCGCCGCCGCCGGGAAGGACTTCCCCGGGTGCCGACGGGCTTGACAAAGGATGGGCCGCGTGTTGTGCTTCAACCCATTGTCCGCATCCGTTTTAGAGACGAGGTATCGCACCTAGATGACGTCCTTGACGCGCAACTATAAAAAACTCGAGGCCTCCGCCTTCAGGCAGGTCTCGGCGAGGCTCCGCCTCTTCGCCACGAGACTAGGCGCCGCGGCCGGCCGCGCGATGCGGGGATCCTCCCGCGGCATCACCGTCCTCGTCGTCGACGATTCCGCGAGGCCGCCCCGGGGCCTCCGCATCTCCTACCTCGGCCTCGGCCTCATCCTCGTCGCCGCCTTCGGCCTCGTCGCGCTCACCCTGGCCTTCGCGGCGGGGAGCGGGGCCGAGGACCCGAAACTGGCGGGCCAGGGCGCGAAGCTCGAGGCCGCCCGCGCCGAGCTCGACGCCCTCCGCGACGAGGCCTCGCGCCTCGCGGGCATCTACGCCTCCCTCGGCGACGCCCTCGGCGAGATCAACTCCCTCGTCGACAAGCCCAAGGCCCTCGCCACCTTCGATCCCGTCAGCGGCGCCCCCGACTCCGCCGCGAGGAACTCGCGCAGGCTCCGGGGCGAGGTCCGCCGCCTCGACGAGGCGCGGGCGGGGCTCGAGGCGGCGATCGCCCCCCTCGACGAGCTCGGCGGCGCCTCGGCCGCGATGGCCGGCATCAAGCCGACGGTGCCCGCCCTCTGGCCCATCAAGAGCAGCCTCGGCCACCTCTCCGCCACCTTCGGCCCGAACCCGAACCCCTTCACCGGCGAGCCCTACTTCCACAAGGGCATCGACTGCTCGAACTACCGCGAGGGCGACCCGATCGTGGCCACGGCCGACGGCGTCGTGGTCTTCGCGGGTGTGCAGGGCGGCTACGGCCGCTCCGTCGTGATCTCCCACCCCAACGGCTACTTCACGCGCTACGGCCATATGCAGCGCATCGTCGCGAAGAGCGGCCAGGCAGTGAAGCAGGGGCAGGTCATCGGGATCGTCGGCAACACCGGCAACTCGACCGGCCCCCACACCCACTACGAGGTCATCGTCGGCAACAACCTCGTCGATCCCATCGACTACCTCTGGTCCCAGGAGGACCGGAAGGCCCCCGAGGGCACCGTGCCCTTCGGCTTCGACTGAACCGGCCCCGCGCGGCGGCGCGACCGGTTGACCCCCCTCGCCGCCTGTAGTTATTCTTCAGGGATGAGCTCGAACCTACTCGCCGCGATCTTCGGCACCAAGAAAGAGCGCGACGTCAAGGCCCTCCTTCCCCTCCTCCACGCGGTCAACGAGCGGGAATCCTGGGCCATATCCCTCAAAGACGAGGAATTCCCCGCCAAGACCGCCGAGCTCCGCGAGCGCTACCGCGGCGGCGAGAGCCTCGACCGGCTCCTCCCCGAGGCCTTCGCCCTCGAGCGCGAGGCCGCGCGCCGGGTCCTCGGCGAGCGGCCCTTCGACGTCCAGGTCATCGGCGGCATCGTCCTCCACCAGGGCAAGATCGTCGAGATGAAGACCGGCGAGGGCAAGACCCTCTCCTCGGTCGGCGCGGCCTACCTCAACGCCCTCTCGGGCGACGGTGTCCACGTGGTCACGGTCAACGACTACCTCGCCGAGCGCGACTCCCAGTGGATGGGCCAGGTCTTCCGCTTCCTCGGGCTCACCGTCGGCTGCGTGCTCTCGCGAATGGACAACGACGCGCGGCGGGCGGCCTACGCCTGCGACATCACCTACGGCACGAACAACGAGTTCGGCTTCGACTACCTCCGCGACAACATGACCTGGACGCCCGAGGGCCGGGTGCAGCGGATCCACAACTACTGCATCGTCGACGAGATCGACTCGATCCTCATCGACGAGGCGAGGACCCCCCTCATCATCTCGGGCCCGGCCGAGGACGACACCTTCAAGGTCAACGAGGTGAACCGCCTCGCGGCCCAGCTCGTCGAGGTCAAGAAGGATCCCGAGACCGGCGAGTACCCGAAGGAGGACGAGGGCGAGGTCCTCGAGGGCGACTACAAGATCGAGGAGAAGTCCAAGCGCGTCTCCTTCACCTCGCAGGGCATGAACCGGATCGAGGAGCTCCTCCAGAAGCGCGGCCTCATCAAGGGCTCCCTCTTCGACGAGGGGAACTTCGAGTTCCTCCACTATTTCACCCAGGCGGTCAGGGCCCAGCGGCTCTTCGAGAAGGAAGTCGAGTACGTCGTCCAGGACGGCCTCGTGCAGATCGTCGACGAGTTCACGGGCCGCATCCTCCACGGGCGACGCTACTCCGACGGCCTCCACGAGGCCATCGAGGCCAAGGAAAGGATCAAGATCGCCCGCCGGAACCGCACCCTCGCGACGATCACCTTCCAAAACTACTTCCGCATGTATAAAAAAATATCCGGCATGACCGGTACAGCCGATACAGAAGCCCCCGAGTTTGCAAAAATTTATAACTTGGACGTATCAGTCATCCCCTCGAACCGCCCCGTGGTGCGGGCCGACGAGGACGACCTCGTCTTCCTCGACGAGGGCGACAAGTTCGAGGCCATCTGCGACGAGATCGCCGAGTCGCACAAGCGCGGCCAGCCCATGCTCGTCGGCACGGTCTCCATCGAGAAGTCCGAGCGCCTCTCCGCCCTCCTCACCAAGCGCGGGGTCAGGCACGAGGTCCTCAACGCCAAGAACCACGCCCGCGAGGCCCTCATCATCGCGGAGGCGGGCGCCAAGGGCTCGGTCACCATCGCGACCAACATGGCCGGCCGCGGCACCGACATCAAGCTCGGCGGCAACCCCGAGTTCCGCGCCCGCCGCCGGGCAGGCTCGAGCGCCAGCGACGAGGAGTACCGGGCCGCGCTCGCGGTCGAGTACGAGACCTGGCGCAAGGACTACGAAGAGGTCAAGTCGCTGGGCGGCCTCTACGTCCTCGGCACCGAGCGCCACGAGTCCCGGCGCATCGACAACCAGCTCCGCGGCCGCTCGGGCCGCCAGGGCGACCCGGGCAAGTCGGCCTTCTTCATCTCCCTCGACGACGACCTCATGCGGCTCTTCGGCGGCGAGAACCTCAAGGGCCTCATGGGCAAGGTCGGCATGAAGCCCGGCGAGCCCATCTACCACCCCCTCTTGAACCGCACGATCGAGAACGCGCAGAAGCGGGTCGAGGAGCGGAACTTCGAGATCCGCAAGCACCTCCTCGAGTACGACGACGTCCTGAACCAGCAGCGCAAGTTCATCTACGAGCAGCGCGACGCCATCCTCAAGGACGAGGACCTCGGCGCCCGGGTCTGGGAGAGCGCCCTCGACATGGTCGAGGAGCTCCTCGCCGCCTATGGCGCCGGCCTCAAGACCGACGGCTCGAGGGCCTTCGTCGAGCTCCAGTCCGCCCTCCGCGAGCGCTTCAACGTCCAGCTCCCCCTCAAGTTCGACTCGCCCGAGGCCAAGTCGCCCGACAGCCTCCGCGAGCCCGCCCTCGCCCTCCTCCGCGCCGACCTCGACCGCAAGCGCGAGTACGCCGGGGCGGAGAACCTCAACCACTTCCTCCGCTTCCAGTACCTCCAGGCGATCGACAACAAGTGGCTCGACCACCTCGAGAACATGGAGGCCCTCCGCGAGGCGGTCTACCTCCGCTCCTACGCCCAGAAGAATCCCCTCCTCGAGTACAAGATCGAGGGCTTCGACATCTTCGACGAGATGATCGAGGACATCAGGCGCTCGATCTCGACGCGGCTCTTCCTCGTCCGCATCCAGACGCCGGAGGAGCGGGTCGCGCGGCCGACGCCCGTGGCCGCCGCCGCCTCCCACGACGAGGTCGGGCAGTTCGGCGGGGCCGGCGCCGCGGCCGCGGCCTCTTCCGGCGCCATGCCGACGGCCCAGCGCTCCGCCGTGGCCGAGGCGGCCCGCCCGGACAACGCCACCGTGGTGCGGGGCACGGAGAAGGTCGGCCGCAACGATCCCTGCCCCTGCGGCTCGGGCAAGAAGTACAAGCACTGCCACGGCCGCTGATCGCCCGGATCGCGAAGACGACCGCAGAGACGCAGAGTCGCAGAGGAGAGGGACGAGACATGAGGGGAGGGGGTGGAGGAAGGGCGCCCTGCGAAGGAAGCGGCAACCTGCCTTCGGAGGTTTCTCCGCCCATGCGCGATCCCTTCCGGCCTTCTCCGCGTCTCTGCGCCTCTGCGGTTCATTCTCCTTGCCGCGGTAACCGACCATGTCCCTGAACTGGAGGGAGATCGACCTGGTCCTGTCCGAGCTCGACCTCGCCGGGGCCAAGATCGAGCGGGTCGGGCAGCCCTCCTTCGACTCGATCGCCCTCGGGCTCTACAAGGGCGGCAGGACCACGGAGCTCCTCGTCTCCATCGCCCACGGCGCCTGCCGCATCCATTCCCTCAGGCAGGCCCCGCCCAAGCCGACGCGCCCCCTGCGCTTCATGGAGTGCCTCCGCTCGCGGCTGCGCGGCGGCAGGGTCGAGTCGGTCGCGCAGATCGGCGACGAGCGGGTCGTCCGATTCGAGCTCTCCGTGCCCCGCGACGCCGGGGAGGAGGGCCCCGAGATACGCCGCTACCGCCTCTACGCGAGGCTCTGGAGCGGCGCCGGCAACATGGTCCTCGTCGACGAGGAGGGCCTCGTCGTGGACGCCCTCGCCCGCCGCCCGAAGAAGGGCGAGGTCTCGGGCGCGCGTTGCGCGATCGAGGAGGACCTGGCCGCGGCCGCCGCGTCGCGGGCGGCCTCGGGCGGGCCCGCGCGCGAGTTCGAGCCCCGCGACCTGCCCGGCGAGGGCAGCTTCAACGAGCGGGTCGAGGCCTTCTACGCCGAGCGCGGCGGCGAGCTCTCGCGGGAGCGGCTCCTCGAATCGGCCGCGGAGCGGCTCCGCAGGCGCGAGGCCGTCCTCGACGCGCGGATCGCCGAGCTTGAGGCCCGCGCCGCCGAGTACCGCGACGCCGAGCGGCTCCGCGAGCTCGGCGACATCCTCATGGCCAACCAGGGCAAGGCCTGCGAGGGACGCTATCTCGTCTGCGAGGACTTCTACCTCGGCGGCGAGGTGAGGATCCCCGTCGACCCCGCCCTGCGGGCCGTCGACAACGCGAAGGCCTACTACGAGCGCCACCGCAAGGCGAAGTCGGGCATGGCCGAGCTCGAGGCCGCCCTCGCCTCGACCCGCGCCTCCCTCGCCTCCGAGCGCGCGGCCTACGCGGCCCTCGAGGCGATGGAGGACCCCTTCCTCATGGCCCGCGCCATGGCGAAGGGCGGCGCCGCCCGCGAGCGCCCGAAGGAGCGGGCCTTCCCCGGCCTCTCGCTCGAGCGCGAGGGTTGGACCATCCTGGTGGGCCGCAGCGCCAAGGAGAACGACGAGCTCCTCAGGCGCCACGTGCGCGGCTCGGACCTCTGGGTCCACGCCCGCGACTGGCCCGGCTCCTACGTCTTCGTGAAGGCGCGCAAGGGCAAGAGCGTGCCCCTCGACATCCTCCTCGACGCGGCGAACCTCGCCATCTACTACTCGAAAGGAAGGTCGAACGGGGGCGGCGACCTCTATTACACCTTCGCGAAGTACCTGCGCCGAGCCAAGGACGGCCCGAAGGGCCTCGTCATCCCGACGCAGGAGAAGAACCTCTCGATCCAGCTCGACGAGGCCCGGCTCAAGGAGCTCAGGGCCCTCATCGGCGCCGACGCCGAGTAGGCCGGCGGGGCCTCACTTCGCGGCGAGGAGGCCGAGGAGGTACTCCCCGAGCTGGACGACGAGGCCGAAGACGAGGCCCGACACGATCGAGGCGATGAGCTCGGTGCGGGTGTCGGCCTCGTCCTCGAGCCTGCCTATGCGCGAGATGATCTCCACGAGGACGATGGTGGCCGCGATGAAGATGGCCATGGTGGCGCTGAAGTAGAGCATGCCGAGGCCCTGGACGTAGCGGTAAAGCTTGTCGGTCGCCAGGAAGATGCCCGAGGAGAGGAGTCCTCTCCAGAATGAGACGCCGTACTGCCTCCGCCTGACGCCCTTCTTGCCAAGGGGCAGGGCCGCGACGACGAGGACGAGGGCCAGGGTGCCGATCGAGACGCCCGCGAATTGATCATGGGTCAGCACGAGATCGACCGCGGCGAGGCTCGCGTCGGCCTTCTCGAGCACGAAGTCGAAGGGGTGGAAGAAGGCCTGCACCATGGCGAGGAGGCCGAAGATGGTGGCCGCCGCCGCGATGGCCCAGCCGAGGCCGCGCAGGTAGGCGACGAGCCGGGCGTTGCGCGCCCGCGGGGGCCTGGGCGGCATGGAACCGTAGGGCATGGACATGGTCGATACACTCCTTGGTTGACGCTTCCCGTCCACTCCCAAGTCAATCATGAAACGAGGTCGCTATTGAAGTATGCCGCCGACCGAGGCCCGGCTGCCCGGGCTGGCCGCCGCCGGCCTCCCGCCCCGCGCCCGCGGCGGGGCGGCTCAGAACAGCCGGTAGCCCAGCCAGGGGCCGAATTGGATATTGAGCTGGTTGATCCTGCCCGTGTTCTGGATGTCCTCCGGGAAAATGTCGACCAGGCCGGAGTTGATGCGGAAACCGATGGTCAGTCCCGGCAGTTGCGGCACCGTGTAGCCGACGTCGAAGGCGGTGCCGAAATCGGCGTCGCTGATGACGTCCCAGCCGTCCCAGGGGACGAAGGAAAGATTGATGCCCGCGTAGAGCCCGCCCGCGACGAAGAAGCTCCGACCCGTCACGCCCTGGAGCTGCAGATCGAAGCAGTCGACGTCCAGTCTGCCGCCTTGATGGTTATAGCCCGCCGCGAGGGCGAGCCCGACCATCGGTTGCAGGTACTTGGTCCACCGGAGGCCGAAGCCGTAGCTGAAGTCCAGGGGACAGGCATTGATGACCGTGGCGCCTCCCGCGAGACCCGTCAGCTGGAATGACTGCTTCGGAAGCTCCCCGCTCGGGCCCGTCTGGGCGGCGAGGGACGAGGCGAGGGCGACCATGACAAGGGCGACGAGAACGAGCCTCTTCATCCGCTCCTCCTTGGCCGCGACCCCGGGGGCGCGGCGCCTTGTGAAAGCCTAATTCCCGCCCGGAGCCCGGTCAAGGAAGGCGCCGCCGCGCCGGGCGGGAGAAACGCGGGTCACGAGGTCGGGACGGGCGGATGGGGATGGTGGAGCGGGGCGCGCTTCGGGCGCACGCGCAGGACTCCGTCCTTGACCTCGACGAGGGCGACCGAGCCGGGGCCGAGGCGTCCCGCGAGGATCTCCTCGGCGAGAGGGTCCTCGACCTCGGACTGGAGGATGCGGCGCATGGGCCTCGCGCCGTAGGCGGGATCGTAGCCCCGCTCGGCGAGGAGGGCCTTGGCCGCCTCCTTGACCTCGAGGGATACGCCCTTCTCGGCCAGGCGGCGCGAGAGCTCCGAGAGGAGGAGCTCGAGGACGGAGCGGGACTCCTCCCGCGAGAGGGGCCGGAAGACGACGATGTCGTCGACGCGGTTCACGAACTCGGGGTTGAAGCGGCGCTTGAGCTCGGCGAGGGAGGAGGAGCGGATCTCCGCGTAGGAGAGGAGGCGGTCGTCGGGCTTGAAGCCGAGGCCGCCGGTCGAGATCTCCCGGGCGCCCGCGTTGCTCGTCATGATGACGACCGCGGTGCGGAAGGAAACCGCGTGGCCGAGGTTGTCGCGGAGCTCGCCCTCCTCGAGGAGCTGGAGGAGGAGGTTGAAGACCTCGGGGTGGGCCTTCTCGATCTCGTCGAAGAGCACGACGCTGTAGGGGCGCCGCCTGACGCGCTCCGTGAGCATGCCGCCCTCCTCGTAGCCGACGTAGCCCGGGGGCGAGCCGACGAGGCGCGAGGCGTTGTGGCGCTCCATGAAGTCGGACATGTCGATGCGTATGAGCGATTCCTCGGAGCCGAAGAGGTACTCGGCGAGGCTCTTGGCGACGAGGGTCTTGCCGACGCCGGTGGGGCCGAGGAAGATGAAGGAGCCGAGGGGCCTGCGGCCGTCGGAGACGCCGGCCCGGGAGCGGCGGATGGCCGAGGCTATGGCGCCTATCGCCTCCTCCTGGCCGACGACGCGGCGGTGCAGCTCCGCCTCGAGCCTGAGCAGGCGCTCCGCGTCGCTCTCGGCGAGCCGCGCGAGGGGGATGCCCGTGGCCTCGGAGAGGACGGAGCGGACCTCCTCCTCGGTGACCTGGGCCCTGCCGGCGCGGCCGGACTCCTCCCACTCGCCCTTCAGCGCCTCGAGGCGGGCCTTGAGGCGGCGGACGGAGTCGCGGACCTCCGCGGCGCGCTCGTAGTTCTGGGTCGAGACGAGGGCGAGCTTCTCCTCGGTGAGGCGGCGGATCTCCTCCTCGACCTCCGAGAGCTCGGGGGGCTTGGCCGGGCTGCCGACCTTGGCGAGGGCGCCCGCCTCGTCGAGGAGGTCGATGGCCTTGTCCGGGAGGAAGCGGTCGGAGACGTAGCGCCGGGCGAGCTCGACGGCGGACTCGACGGCGCGGCTCGTGTAGGACACGCCATGGAAGTCCTCGTAGCGCGACTTGATGCCCTCGAGGATGCCGACCGCCTCGGCCCCCGTCGGCTCCTCGACGAGGACGGTCTGGAAGCGGCGCTCGAGGGCCGCGTCCTTCTCGAAGCGCTTGCGGTACTCGTCGAGGGTCGTGGCCCCGATGCACTGGACCTCGCCCCGCGATAGGGCGGGCTTGAGCATGTTCGAGGCGTCGATGGTGCCCTCGGCGCTGCCCGCGCCGACGACGGTGTGGATCTCGTCGATGAAGAGGATCACGTTGCCGGCCTGGGCGATCTCCTTCATGATCCGCTTGAGCCGCTCCTCGAATTCGCCGCGGTACTTGGTGCCGGCCACGACGGCGGCCAGGTCGAGGGCGAGGATGCGCCTGCCGCCGAGTCCCTCGGGGGCGTCGGCGCGGGCGAGGCGCTGGGCGAGGCCCTCGACGATGGCGGTCTTGCCGACGCCCGGCTCGCCGACGAGGACGGGATTGTTCTTGGTCCGGCGCGAGAGTATGCGCACGACGCGGCCGATCTCGCGCTCGCGGCCGATGACGGGATCGAGCTTGCCCTCGCGGGCCTTGGCCGTGAGGTCGCGGGCGAACTCGTCGAGGAGGGGGGTGCGCGAGGAGGGGCCGGGGCGCTGCCCCTGTTGCGGCTGGCCCGCGGACTGGGCGGAGGCCTGGGAGGGGGCGGCGCCTTGGGGCCGGTTCCGCCGCTCCTCGCCCTCGGCCGGCTCGCGGAGAAGGCGGACGGCGGCGCGGAGCTGCTCGTAGTAGACGCCGTGGCCGGCGAGGAGGCGCTCGAAGGGGGAGCCCTGTTCCCGGGCGGCGGCCACGATGAAGTGCTCGGTCCCGATGTAGTCGGAACCGGCCATGTTCGCCTCCTCGGCGGCGCCCTCGAGGAGGGAGCGGGCGCGTCGGGAGAGGGGAAGGTCGCCGAGGACGACGCCCGAGCGGCGTCGCTCGATGGAGCGCTCGAGCTCGTCCCGGAGCTCGAGGGTGTCGATCTTGAGGCTTCGCAGGGCCTTGAAACCGAAGCCCTCCCCGTCCTTGAGGATGCCGAGGAGGACGTGCTCGGGCAGGACCTGCTCCGCGCGGGTCCGCTTGGCCTCCTCCTGGGCGAGGACGGTGAGGACGCGCTGGGCGCGCTGGGTCAGGCCCTTGAACATCGATCCTCCTCCCCGGCGATCGCGATTCCCGCGACCTCTCCCCTTAAATATAGTGCGCGCAACGCGTCGGCGTCGAGCTCAGCGGCTGCGGATCGCCCGCCGGCCGGGGCCTCTCCCGCGGCGAGGGCGAGGGCGCCCGGCCCGAGGCGGCCGAGGAGGGAGCCGAGCCTCCCGGGCTCCGCGCCCGAGAGGAGCCCCGCGAGGGAGGCGAGCCTCAGGGCGGAGAGGAGGGCGGCGGCCTCCTCGACTCCGACGCGCCTGCAATGGGAGAGGATGCCGAGGGCCCTGCCCGCGGCGTCGAGGAGGGCGAGGCCCTCGCGCCGCGCGAGCTCGGCGCGGGTCCTCCGCTCCGCGGCGACGGCGGTCGCGGCCGCCGACTCCAAGGCGGCGGCGATCGCGGCGCCGGAGCCCCCGGCCGCCCCCCCGGCCGAGAGCTCGAAGAGGGAGCCGATCGAGGGGCCCTCCTCCGCGTAAGCTCCGCGGACCTGGACGCCGCCGGACATCAAGGCGCGGAAGAGCTTGTCCTGGAGGCCGGTCATGGCGAGGGCCGGCAGGTGGAGGAGGACCGAGGCCGAGAAGCCGGCCCCGCAGTCCTCGAGTGTCGCGCAGAGGAGGCCGAACTCGGGATCCCGCGCCCAGCGCCGGCCGAGGCTTTCCCCGCAGCGGGCTTCGAGGCGGTCGGCAAGGGAGGCGGCCAAGGCCGTCGCCCCCGCGAGGGCCAGGCCGGGCAGGCGGGCGAAGATGCGGAGATGGTCGGTCTCGTCCTCGAGGGCGTAGAGGGGCTCGGACCGGCTCGCCGCGAACGTCGCGGAGGCTCCCCTGGCCCAGGTCCGCGGCAGGGGAATGAGCTCGGAGAGGGCGAGGCGCTCGTCCTTGGCCATCTCGACGAGCCTCCGCGCTTCCCAGCCGGGGTCGGAGGCGAGGAGGGCGGCGATCGCGCCGCCCGAAGGCGCGGGCCCGCCTGAGGGGCTCCCGGGGAAGGGCAGGCCCTCGAGACAGCGGGAGAATCGTACAAAGCTTCGTAACACTATGTCGGCGTCAGGCGGTGCAAGGGCCGGGGTCGCGAAGGCGGGGAGAGAGAGGGGGAAGGGGAGCGAGGAAGGAGCGGAGGCGACGGCGGGCTCGGCTGGAGCGGAGGGACTTCGGGAGGCCTCGACGGGCCTCGGTCTGGCCGCATCCCTGGCCGCGAAGCGGCGCCTGAGCTCGGTCCGGAAGGCCTCGGCGCAGGAGGGGCAGCCGAGCCTGCCCTCGCGGAGGATCCCGGAATCGGAGCCGCAGGCCGCGCAGGAAAGGCGGCGGACCCTTGACCCCTCCTCCTCCCCGAGGAGGCTCCCGAGGAAGCCCTCGAGCCGAAGGTCGAGGCCCGCGCTCCCGGCAACCACGCCGCGGGCGCGGGCGCAGTCCTCGCAGAGCGCGAGATCTCCGCGAGGCGCCTCGGGCCGGGAACCGGAGCGGCGGATGAAGACCGCAGCCGGACGCTCGCCGCAATCAGCGCATATCACTCTTATGGCACTATAGTTGAAGCGCTGGAAAAAGTATAGCAAAAGGGGGTATAGTCCGACTGGGAGGGCACATGAAGCCGATTCGAAGTATCCTTGCGGTCGCCTGGGCAGCCTTCGCGGCGGCGGGCCTGCCTCTCGCCGCGGCGGGACCGGACCTCGTCGTCGGAGCCCTCAAGGGGCCGAGCGGCATCGGCATGGTCGGGCTCTTCGAGGCCCCGCCGGCCCTCCCCGGCGGCGCGGCGCCGCGGCCCGTCGCCGTCCCGAGCGCGGACATCATGGCGGCCAAGCTCATCTCGGGCGAGTACGACGCCGCCGTCCTCCCGGTGAACATGGCGGCCAAGCTCTATTCGGCCGGGATCCCGATCCGGCTCGCGGCGATCGTCGGCGAGGGCATGGTCTCCTTCCTGACCTCCGACCCCGCCCTCGCCTCGCTCCGGGACCTGAAGGGGGCGACCGTGAACGTCGCGGGGCAGGGAGCCACCCCCGACTACCTCTTCAAGCGCCTCCTCAAGGACGCGGGCCTCGATCCGGAGAAGGATCTCCGCCTCGACCACGCCCTCCCCTACCCCGAGGCGGCGGCCGCCCTCGCCGGCGGCAAAATCCGCTACGCCGTCCTGCCGGAGCCCTTCTCGACCATGGCCATGGAGGCCGCCGCGAAGGCGGGCACGAGCCTCCGCAAGCCCTTCGATCTCGGGGCTCTCTGGACCGCCTCCACGGGCCAGGCCTCCTATCCGATGACGGCCTTCGTCGTCTCGGGACGCCTCGCCGCCGACAAGGCCTCCGCGAAGATCCTCCTCGCGGCCTACGAAGCCTCGATCGCCTCGGTCAAGGCCGATCCCAAGGCGGCCGGCCTCCTCGTCGCCAAGCACGATCTCGGCCTGCCCGCCCCGATAGCCGAGAAGGCCATCCCGCGTTCGGCCCTGGTATTCGTCCCCGCGACGAGGGCCAGGCCCGCGGTCGAGGCCCTCTTGTCGGTCTTCCTCGCCCTCGCCCCGGCCTCGGTCGGCGGCAAGCTGCCTGATGCGGCCTTCTACGCCTCCTTCGAGTAAGGCCGCGAGGCTCGCGGCCGGAGCGGCCGCGGCCGCCTTCTTCCTCCTCGTCTGGAAGCTCGGCTCCCTCGCGGCGGGGAAGGAGATCGTCCTCCCCTCGCCCGAGCGGGTGCTGGGCATCGCGGTCGGGCTCTACCCGACCTCGCGCTTCCTCGAGGCCCTCGGCGCGACCTTCCTGCGCGGCCTCGCCGCCTTCGTGCTCTCGGCCCTCGTCGGGGGCGCGGCCGGCATCGCCGCCGGCCTCAAGCCCCTCTTCGGCGCCTTCCTCGCCCCCATCCTGACCGTCATCAGGGCCACGCCGGTCCTCGCCCTCATCCTCCTCGCCCTGCTCTGGTTCCCCTCCGGCTTCGTGCCGATCTTCTCGGCCTTCCTCATGGCCTTCCCCGTGATGGCCTCGAGCGCCGAGGAAGGCGCGAAGGCGGCCGATCCGCGGCTCCTCGAGATGGCCGCCCTCTTCCGCGTGCCGCGCCGCGAGGTCTTCCGGAGGATCCGCCTGCCCGCGGCGGGCGGGCACCTCCTCGCGGGGGCGAAGAGCGCCCTCGGCCTCTCATGGAAGGTCGTGGTGGCGGGAGAGGTGCTGAGCCAGCCGATCCGCGCCCTCGGCACGGGCATGCAGGAGGCGCGGGTCCTCCTCGAGACGGGAGGGGTCTTCGCCTGGGCGGCGGCCTCGGTCCTCCTCTGCGGGGCGACCGAGTGGCTCTTCGGCCTCGCCGTCCGGAAGGTGGCGCGCCGTGGGGTATGAGCTCGAGTCGATCCGCGCCTCCTACGGCGGCGCGCCCGTCCTCGACGGCATCTCCCTCCGCCTCGAGCCGGAATCGGTGACGGTCGTGCTCGGCCCCTCGGGCTGCGGCAAGACCACCCTGCTCAACCTGATCGCGGGCCTCAAGGAGGCCGACTCGGGGCGGCGCTCGGGCTTCGAGGGCGCGCAGTTCTCCTACGCCTTCCAGGAGCCCCGCCTCCTGCCCTGGATCGACGCCCGCGAGAACATCGCCTTCGCCCTCTCGGGCGCCCTCGAGCGCGGCGCGGCCCTGGAGAGGGCCGACCGCTTCCTCGCGGCCGCCGGCCTCGCCGAACACGCATCCTGGCTGCCCGCCACCCTCTCGGGCGGGATGAGGCAACGGCTCTCGCTCGCGCGGGCCTTCGCCTATCCCTCGGAGATCCTCCTCCTCGACGAGGCCTTCAAGGCGGTCGACCTCAAGACCAAGCTCGAACTGATGGACGCCTTCCTCGGCCTCCTCCGCGAGGAGCGGAGGACGGTGGTCGCCGTGACCCACGACGTCGAGGAGGCGGTCTACCTCGCGGACCGGGTCCTGGTCCTCTCCTCGCGGCCCGCGCGCGCCTTGGACGATTTCGCGGTCGCCACGCCCCGCGGGGAAAGGGCCCTCGGCTCCGCCGGCTCGATGGAGGCCGAGGCGCGGCTCTACCGCCTGGTGCTCGGGGACTGACCCCTTTCGCCGCGGGGGACGCCGCTCAGCGCAGGGAGCGGCGGACGCGCTTGGCGAGGGCCTCGGCGACCGCGGCCGCGAGCTCGGGCTCGGTGTAGGGCTTGGCGAGGAAGCCTGCCTGGAGCCCCGGTCCCGCGCCGGCTGCGGGCGGCATGTCGGGCTGGCCCGAGAGGACGAGGACGCCGATGCCGGGGATCATCGAGGAGACGCGGCGCGCGAGCGAATAGCCGTCCATGAGGGGCATCACCGCGTCGGTCGCGAGGAGGTCGATGGACTGCCCGTAGCTCTCCGCCATGAGGAGGGCCTCGCCCGCGTTGGCCGCCACCAGGACGCGGTAGCCGCGCCGCGAGAGCTGCCTCGAGCCGAGGGCCCGGAGGGACTCGTCGTCGTCTACGAAGAGGACGGTGGCCCCGGGCTCGGCCGCCGCCGCGGCCGCGGCGGGCGCCTCGGGCGCGGCTCCATGCTCGGCCTCGATCCCCGGCGCCAGGGGGAGCCAGACCGAGAAGCGCGCGCCCTCGCCCGGCTTCGACTCCACCTCGACCGCGCCGCCCGTCTGCTTCGCGATCCCGTAGACCGTCGACAGGCCGAGGCCGGTGCCGCGGTCCTTGGGCTTCGTCGTGAAGAAGGGCTCGAAGATGCGGTCGATGATCGCCGGGGGGATGCCGACGCCGGTGTCGCCCATCGCGAGCACGGCGTAGCCGCCGGGCGCGAGGGTGTCGAGGCCGACGGTCCTGGGAGCGGCGAGGCTCTCCGTCCTCGTGGTTATCCGGATGGAGCCTCCGTCGGGCATCGCGTCCTTGGCGTTCACCGCGAGGTTGAGGAGGATCTGCTCGACCTGCACCGGGTCGGCGTAGATCGCGGAGGGCGAGGCGGCGAGGTCCAGGGAGAGGCTGACCGCCTCCGACAGGAGCCGCGCGAGCATGCGCTCGGTGTCCTGCACGAGGCCGTTCAGGTCGACGACCCGGGGCGAGGCCTGCTGGCGCCGCGAGAACGCGAGTAGCTGCCGCGTCAGGTTCGAGGCCCTGCCCGCCGCCTTGCGTATGCCCTCGAGATCGTCCCGCGCCTCGCCGAGGTCGGGGAGCTCCTCGCCGAGGAGGTTCGCGTAGCCGAGTACGGCCGTCAGGATGTTGTTGAAGTCGTGGGCGACGCCGCCCGCGAGCCTGCCAATGGCCTCCATCTTCTGGGCCTGGAGGAGCCGCTCCTCGAGGCGGCGTCGCTCGGTGGTGTCCGTGAGCTCGCCCTGCATGCCGGTCGCGGCCCCGTCGGGCCCCGCGACGGCCGCGGCGTTCGCGAGCACGAGGATCTCCCTGCCGTCGACCGAGCGGAGGGGCAGCTCGACGAGCTCGAGCCGCCTCGCCGAGAAGAGGCCGGCCCGGAAGGACTCCCAGGCCGCCGCGTCGCGGAAGAGGGAGCCGAGTGAGGGAGGATGGCCGTCGGAGGCCCCGACGAGGCGCATGAAGGCCGGGTTGGCCTCGGTGATCCGGCCCTCGGCGTCGGCGACGAAGTTGCCCGAGATGCCCTCGTTGAAGAGCCTGCGGAAGCGCTCCTCGCTCTCGCGGAGCCGCTCCTCCATGCCCGCGCGGTAGAGCGCGATCTCGATGGCGGTCCGGAGCTCGCGCTCCTCGAAGGGCTTGAGGAGATAGCCGAAGGGCTGGGTGATCTTGGCGCGGGCGACGGTCTCGTCGTCGGCGTAGGCCGTGAGGAGGACCACGGGCACGCGCCGCCTCTCCTGGACGATCCTGGCGGTCTCGACGCCGTCGAGGCGGCCGCGGATCTTGATGTCCATGAGGATGAGGTCGGGCGCCAGCTCGTCGAGCCTGTCGAGGAGCTCCTCGCCCGAGGCGAAGACGCCCGCCACGCCGTAGCCCGACCGCTCGAGGAAGCTCCGTATGTCGAGGGCGACTATGTACTCGTCCTCGACGACGACGATGCCGGGCACGGTTCCCCTTTGTCCTAGCCCGCGGGCGAGAAGCCGAGGCGGGCGAGCTCGACGGCGATCTTCTCGCGGTCGAGGGGCTTGACGAGATAGCTCGTCGCGGCCCCGTCATAGTAGGCCTCGATGACGTTCTTCGGATCCTCGAGGACCGAGGTCATGACGACCTTCACCTCGTCGGAGGGCTTCACGCCCACCTCGCGCTCGTAGGAGCGGAGGCGCTTCAAGGCCTCCTGGCCGTCCATCTTCGGCATCATGATGTCCATGAAGACGAGATCGTAGGGCTTCGACTCCTCCCAGGCGAGGCGGAAGGCTTCCACCGCCTCCTCGCCGTCCACCACGACGTCGACCTCCCCGTAGGGGGCGAGCAGCTTCTGCATCATCCTCCGGCTGCCGAAGTCGTCCTCTGCCACGAGTATGCGCATCCTGTCCTCCATGCCTTCGTCATCGCCCGGCCTTTTCCGTCCGGTCCTCCGGCCCCTCGCCGAGGGACCTGCCGGCCAGGGCCCTGACGCGCCCGGCCAGCGCTCGCAGCCCGGCCGCGTCGCCCTTCCGCGCGAGGAGGAGGGCCGAGAGGGCGAGCTTGGCTCCCTCCTCCTGCCCCTCCTCGACGAGCCTGTCCCGCCCCTCCTTGATACCCCGCTCCGCCTCCTCGAGCCCCGCCTCATCCGAGAAGCCCTCGAGGAGCCGGGCCAGGCTTCCGAGGGCGCGGGTCGCCTCCTCCGAGGGCGGGGCCGCGGCGGCCTTCGGCGCCGCCGCATTCGGGGCCGCCGGTCGACCCGGTTCCGGCCATCGCGCCCCGGAGGCGGGCCTGGAGAGATCGGCCAACGCGACCGCGAGGCGGTCGGCGCGCACGGGCATGGGCACGAAGGCGAGCCCCTCGCAGGCGGAGAGCCGCGAGCGGAGGCCTGAGCCGAAGCGCGTCGCGATGACGACCCGTCCGGCGAGGCTTCCGGGCGCCGCGCCGCAGTCGGCGTCGACGAAGAGGCGCTCGTCGGCCAGGACGAGCTCCCCCTCGCGGGCCAGGGTGGCCAGGGAGGCGAGGTCGCGGTCGGGCCCGCCGGCGACGCGGGCGGAGCCGCCGAGGGCCGCCGCCGCCTCGCGGAGCTCGGGCTCGAGCCGCTCGTCGAAGCCGGCGAGGAGGAGGGTCTTGCCGGCGAGGGGGCTCGGCAGGCCGGGCCCCGCGGGCCCCGGGGCGAAGGGCAGGCGGAGCTCGATCCGCGTGCCCGCGCCGGGGGCGCTGTCGACGGCGATCGTCCCGGCGAGGAGCTCCACGTTGCGCTGCACGATGGCGAGCCCGAGGCCCGTGCCCCCGGCGCGCCGCGTGGTGGAGGAGTCGAGCTGGGTGAAGCGCTCGAAGGCCGAGTCTATCTTCTCGGGATCCATGCCGATGCCCGTGTCGGCCACCGTGAAGACGAGGGTCCGCGTCCCTTCCTGCGGGAAGGCCCTCCCGGGGAGGCCCGCGGGCTCCGCGGCCCCGCGGACGGAGAGCGAGACCCAGCCGCGGTCGGTGAATTTCACCGAGTTGTCGATGAGGTTGAGTACGGCGTGGCGGAGGAGGCCCGCGTCGCCGAGCAGGGAGTCCGGGAGGCCGGCCTCGCAGAGGTAGGAGGCCTCGAGGCCCTTGGCGTGGGCCTCGACCGCGAGGGCGTCGACGCAATCGCCCATCGTGGCCGAGAGGGAGAAGGGCGCGGAGACGGTCTCGGCCTTCCCCGCCTCCATGCGGGTGTAGTCGAGGATCGAATCGATGAGGGTGAGGAGGGACTTGGAGCTGCCGAGCGCCATGGCGAGCAGCTCGCGCTGCTCCCCGTCCACCGCCTTGTCCATGGCGAGCTCGGTGAAGCCGATGACGCTGTTGAGGGGTGTCTTGAGCTCGTGGCTCATGTTGGCGAGGAAGGCGCCCTTCAGGCGGTTGGCCTCCTCGGCGAGCTCCTTGGCCCTGATCATCGAGAGCTCGTACTGGTGCTTGTAGAGCGCGAGCTCGATCGCGATGCGGAGCTCGCGCTCGTGGAAGGGCTTGACGATGTACCCGTAGGGGCTCGCGCCCTTGGCGCGCCCGAGGGTCTTCTCGTCGGTGAAGGCGGTGACGAAGATGACCGGCACCCTGGTGCGCTCGCGGAGCTGTCGGGCCGCGTCGATGCCGTCGACGCCGCCCTTGAGCTTGATGTCCATGAGGACGAGGTCGGGGGAGAGCTCGGTGGCCCTCTCGATGGCCCGCGAGGCCGTGTCCACGAGGTCGAGGACGCGGTAGCCCATCGCCTCCAGACGCATCTTCATGTCGAGGGCTACGATGTTCTCGTCCTCGACGATGAGGATGCCCTTGCCCGTCACATGGCCTCCGCCGTCCTGCGCTCGGAGGGGGCCGACTCCGCCTTGAAGGCCTCGTCGATGTCCAGGAGCACGATGAACCTCCCGCCGCGCTCCCCGATGCCCGCGATGAGGGCGTCGTCCACCCGGTTGCCGAGCCTCGGGGGCCTCTCCACCCTCGATCCGTCGAGCTCGATCACCTCGCGCACCTCGTCGGCGAGGACGCCGACCACGAGGTCCTCGCCCCCGTAGCGGATGTGGAGGACGATGACGCTCGAGCCCTCGGCGCTGCGCCCCTCGCCGAAGCGGGTCTTGAGGTCGGCCACGGGGATGACCGAGCCGCGGTAGTTGATGACGCCCCGGAGATGGCCCGGCGCCTTGGGCACGCGGGTGATCGGGGCCGACTCGAGGACCACCTCGACCCTCTCCACCTCGACCGCGTACTCCTCGCCGTCGAGGACGAACGCGAGGTACCTGCCGCCCGCCTCCGCGCTCATGTCCCGCGCCTCACTCGGCCACTTTCCGCACGATGCCGAGGAGCTTGTCCGCGTTGAAGGGCTTGACGATCCAGCCCGTCGCCCCGGCCTCCTTGCCCTCGTTCATCTTCGAGCCCTGGGACTCGGTGGTCAGGACGAGGATGGGCGTGAACTTGTACTTCGGCAGCTGCCGCGCCTTGCGGATGAAGCCGATGCCGTCGAGGTTCGGCATGTTGACGTCGGTGATCACGAGGTCCACCGACTCCCCGCCCTCGAGGACCGAGAGGCCCTCGAGCCCGTCCGTGGCCTCGACCGTATCGTAGCCCTCCTGCTTGAGGATGAACGAGATGCTCTGCCGTATGGCCGCGGAGTCGTCCACGATCAGGATCTTCTTCGGCATCGAATTCTCCTTGTCATTGCCCGCCTCCGCCCTCAGCGGACGCGGCGCTGCACTTCCGGCGCGATGGCCCCGAGGCCGAGGACGATGTCGACGCCGCCGAGCTTGATCGCCTCGTTCGGCATCCCGAAAACCACGCAGGAGGCCTCGTCCTGCGCGATGGTGTACGCTCCGGCGTCGTGGAGCTCCTTCATGCCCCGGGAGCCGTCGTCCCCCATGCCGGTCATGATGACGCCCACCGCGTTGCGGCCGGCGTAGCGGGCGGCGGAGCGGAAGAGCACGTCGACGCTCGGCCGGTGCCGGCAGACCAGGGGGCCTTCTTTCACCTCGACATAGTACCGCGCGCCCGAGCGCTTGAGTAGGGTGTGCCGGTTGCCGGGGGCGATGAGGGCGCGGCCGCGGATCACGGTGTCGTTGTCCTCGGCCTCCTTGACGTTGATGCGGCAGAGACCGTCGAGGCGCTTGGCGAAGGCCGCGGTGAAGTGCTCGGGCATGTGCTGGACGATGACGATGCCGGCGGCGTCCTCCGGCAGCGCCTCGAGGAATTCCTTGAGGGCCTCGGTGCCGCCCGTCGAGGCGCCGACCACGACCACCTTCTCGGTGGTGTCCACGAAGACGTGGCCGGCGTCGGGCTTGGGCAGCATGACGTCGGCGGTGAGCTTCGGCGCGACCTCGTGGAACTGGGGCGCAGGCCGCGCCCTGGGGGCGCCGAGCTTGCGCCGGCTCAGGTCCGCGGCCTTGACCGCATCCGTGATCCGCATCCGGGATTCCTCGAGGAACTGCTTGGTGCCGAGCTTCGGCTTCTGGATGATCTCCACCGCCCCGTACTCGAGGGCCTTGATCGCGTTCTCGGAGCCCTCCTCCGTCTTGCTCGAGCAGACGACGACGGGGATGGGGTCCTTCTCCATGATCCCCTTGAGGAAGGTGATACCGTCCATCCGCGGCATCTCCACGTCGGTGACGATGACGTCGGGCTTCTCGGTCTCCATCCGCTTGAGCGCGAAGATGGGGTCGGCGGCGACCGCCATGACCTCGATGTCCGGATCGGAGTCGAGGATCTCCTTGAGCGTCTGCCGCACGACGGCGGAGTCGTCGACGATCATCACCCGTATGGCCTTCGGCATCGTCCCACCGCCCCTTTCACCTGCGCTCGTAGACCGTCGGCGCCACTCCCCTGAGCGGCAGGTCCATGCCCGTGAGCGTCTCCGAATGGCCGAGCACCAGCCAGCCGCCGGGGCGGACGTGGCGCGCGAGGCGGCCGAGGATGAGCTCCTGTATCTTCCTCTCGAAATAGATGATGACGTTGCGGCAGAAGACGACGTCGAAGGAGTCCGGGGCGTCGTAGCGCTCGTCCATGAAGTTGATGCGCGCGAAGGAAAGCCTGGCCCTGACCTCGGGCTTCATCCTCACCTGCGGGGCGTCGGGGTCCTTGCCCTTGAGCATGTACTTCTTCTTGAAGCTCATCGGCACGACCTCGGCCTTCTCCGCGTCGTAGATCCCCGCCTTGGCCTTCTCGAGGACCTGCGTGGAGAGGTCGCTCGCGAAGATCCGGTACGAGAAGCGGGGCTCCTTGGCCCGGTACTCCTCGAGGACCATGGCGATCGTGTAGGGCTCCTCGCCCGTGGAGCAGCCGGCGGACCAGACCGCGAAGGGCCTGTCGATGCCCGAGCCGAAGCGGGAGGCCGCCCTGGGCACGATGGTCTCGATGAGGTAGTCGAAGTGGTCGGCCTCGCGGAAGAAGTCCGTCTTGTTGGTGGTGACCGCGTCGATCATGTTGATGAGCTCGCTCTCCCGCCCCTGGGGCGAGAAGACGAAATCGACGTACTCGCGGAAGCCTTCGAGCTTGAAGTGCCTTACGCGCTTCTGGAGCCGGGACTCGAGCATGACGCGCTTCGAGTCGGGCATCCTGATGCCGAGCTCGCTCTCGATGTACGCGGCCAGCCTGCGGAAATCGGCGTCCGAAAGCGCGGCCGAACCGATCTTGCCGTTCTCCATCCTAGGCCCCCGGCGCGCGCCTCGACTCCTCGCGCTGGACCACCTGCGCGAGCCTGTTCACGTCGAGGATGAGCGCCACGGTGCCGTCGCCGAGGATGGTGGCGCCCGACACGCCCTCGACGTCCCGGTACATCCGCCCGAGGGGCTTGATGACCGTCTGGTAGTCGCCGACGACCTGGTCCACCACGAAGCCGACCCGCGAGTCCTGCGCCGCGGCGATGACGATCTGCTCGATCGCGGGCTCCTCGCCCCCGGCCTCGAAGAAGCCGCGGAGGTCGACGTAGGGCACGAGCTCGTCGCGGTAGTTGATGATGCGCCGCTCGCCCTTCGAGGCGAGCTCGTCCTTTCTGATCTCGATGCAGCCGTCCACCGACGAGAGGGGGACGACGTAGAACTCGCGGTCGATGCGAACGAGGAGGCCCTCGATGATCGCCAGGGTCAGGGGGATCTTGAGGGTCACCGTCATGCCGACGCCGGCCTCGGTCGCGAGCTGCACCGAGCCGCCGAGCGAGTCGATCTCGCGCTTGACGACGTCCATGCCGACGCCGCGGCCCGAGACCTGGGTGACCACCTTGGCCGTGGAGAAGCCGGGGGCGAAGATGAGCTGGTAGATCTCCGCGTCGGAGAGGTCCTGGCCGGGGACCACGACGCCGCGCTCGATCGCCTTGGCCAGGATCGCGTCCCGGTCGAGGCCGCGCCCGTCGTCGGAGACCTGGATGAGGACGTAGGCGCCGGAGTGGCGGGCGGCCAGCTTGATGGTGCCCCGCCGCGGCTTGCCGGCCCGCTCGCGCGGCTCCGGGAGCTCGATGCCGTGGTCCAGGGAGTTGCGGATTATGTGGACCAGGGGATCGCCCAGCTTCTCGATGACCGTCTTGTCGAGCTCCGTCTCGGCGCCCTCGGTGAGGAGCTCGGCTTCCTTGCCGAGCTCGAGGGAAAGGTCGCGCACGACGCGGCGGAACTTGTTGAAGGTGGAGCCGATGGGCAGCATGCGGATCGACATCGTGTTGTCGCGGAGCTGGGAGATGAGGCGCTCGTACTGCTCCGAGATCGACGAGAGCTGGCCCTCCTTGAGGTCGAGGGCGGTGCGGGAGAGGCGTGCCTGCAGGGTCACGAGCTCGCCGACGAGGTCCACGAGGCCGTCGAGCTTGTCGCTCGCGACGCGGATGGAGCCGACCGCGGCCTCGCCCCGCTCCTGCACCTTCTTGAGGTGCTCCTGCTCGACGAGGGCCGACTCGACCTGCGGCTTCGAGACCACGTGCTGCTCGACGAGGACCTCGCCGAGCTTCTTCTGGGAGCCCAGGGCCTGGCGGAGGTCCTCGGCGGAGACCGCTCCCCGCTCGACGAGGATCTCGCCGAGGCGTTTCGCGCCCTCCGAGGCCGGGGGCTCGACGACCTGCTCGATGCTGAGCTCGCACTGGTCCTCGACGAAGATGAAGACGTCGCGGATCGAGTTCTCGCCCCGGTCGGTCGTGAGCACGACGTCCCAGCCGCAGTAGCAGGTTTCGGGATCGAGCTCCGCGAGGGGGGGAATGGCCTCGGTGCGGGGGAAGACGTCGGCCTGGCCGAGCTCCACGAGCTCCTGGACCAGGTTGAGCACACGGGTGCCGTTCTTGAAGATGCCGGGCTTGGGCTTGAAGACGACGCGGTAGGTCCGGCTCGAGCCCTCCTCCGGGGCCGGCGCCTCGGCCTCGCGCGGGGCCCCGGAGGGCGCGGGCGCGGCGGCCGGCCTCGGCTTCGGCCCCTTCTGGGCGTAGTCGCGGAAGCGGACGAGGAGGGTCTCGCCCTCCTCCGCCAAGGGCGGGCCGGGCGGAGCGTCGAGCTCGAGGAGGAGGCGGATGTGGTCCCGGGCCTTGAGCGTGAGGCCGATGAAGTCCTTGGTGACGGGAAGCTGGCCGTTCCGGCACTGGTCGAGCACGGACTCGACCTCGTGGGCGAACTTGGATACGTACTCGTAGCCGAACATGGAGGAGGAGCCCTTGATCGTGTGGATGGCGCGGAAGGCGGCGTTGATGAGCTCGCCGTTCAAGGGCTGGGACTCGAGCTCGAGGAGGGTCTCCTCGAGCTGGGTGAGGAGCTCGAAGGCCTCCTCCCGGAATGTCGCCTTGAATTTATCGAGCATCGGTGCTCCCTTCACGCGGTGAAATCGACGAGGCCGGACTCGAAGTCCTCGGCCCTTCCGGAGATGCCCCGCGTGAGGCCGCAGGCGGCGAGGCGCTTGACGATCTTGGAGGGCACGGTGCCGACGAAATGGAGCTGCTTCCCGCGGGCGGCCGAAGTCTTGGCCGCGGCGTAGAACACCTGGAGGCAGGCCAGGTCGAGATCCTCGACCAGGGAGAGGCTGAGGAGCACGTTGTCCGAAGCATCCAGGGCGGCGGCGATCTCGTCCTTGAGACCGACGGCCCTCTCGATGGTCAACGCGCCGTGCAGGTTGATGATCGATGGCGATTGGTCGCGTTCCATGTTCCCTCCGACTCCGTGAATCCCACTATTATCCTTCCGCCCTGAAAATGCAAGGCATTGGACGCGAGCCTGGGGCTCAGATGAAGTCGGGGATGTCGATCGGCGCCGGTATCTGGAGGATGCTCTCGAGGAAGCCCGCCTTCCGCTTCTTGACGCGGATCTGGATGACGGCCGCCCGCTGCTCCCGGTCGAGATAGAAACGGCGCAGGGCGAAAGGATCGTTCTCGGAGAGGCCCGCCTCGTCGGCTATCGTGCCGGGCCAGATCCGCGCGATGCTGAATGCGTCCGGCTCGAGGACGGAGCCCGGCTGGCGCCGAGCCTCAATGCCGAAGAGGGGGGCGAGGAGGCGGTCCTCGCTGTCCTTTCCGAAGGCTTCCTCGATCGGGGAGAAGGGCCTCTTCCCGAGGAGGCGGAGGACGGGGCGCTCTCCCTCCTGGCCGGAGAGCCGGAGGATGGAGAGCCCTCCGGGCTCGTGGTCGGCGAGGAGGGCCTGGGCGGGGGCGCGCTTGCACGTCGCGATCCCGTCGATCGAGAGGAGGCGGTCGCCCGCCTCGACGCCCGCGGCGGCTCCCGGATGGCGGTAGGTGACGTCGAGGCCGCCGCCCCTCTCGGCCAGGGCGAGGCCGAGCCAGGCGCGCTGGAGCTCGCCGCCGCGGAAGAGCCCGGGAAGGACCCCGAGGATCCAGGGCGAGGGGATGGCGAAGTTGAGGTTCTGGTATTGGGGCAGGCCCGCGAAGACGATGCCCGCGACCTGGCCGGCCTCGTCGAGGAGGGGCCCGCCGGAGTTGCCGGGATTCAGGGCGGCGTCGACCTGGATCGCCTCGCCTACCTGGAGGAGGTCCCGCCCGACGGCGCTCACGATGCCCGAGGTCATGGTGCTCTCGAGGCCCACGGGGGAGCCGATGGCCAGGATGCGGTCGCCCGGCTCGAGGCCCGCGTCGCGCGAGAGGGAGAAGACGTACCCGGGCTTGACGTCGGCCTTGAGCAGGGCGAGGTCGAGGAGGCGGTCCCAGCCGACGACCTTGGCCGCGATGCGCGCCTCCGGGTCCTCGGCGACGCGGAGGTTGAGCCGCGAGTAGCCCTCGTACTTCGGGTCCACCTCGCTCTCGATCACGTGGTAGTTGGTGAGGAGGTAGCCGGAGGCGTCGATGAAGAAGGCGGAGCCGAGGACGCGGTCGGGCACGCCGACGCCCTGCTCGATCTTCATGCCCTTGTCGACGCGCACGGTGACGACGCCCTTGCTCATGAGGGAGAGGGAGTCGCGCGAGGCGAGGAAGGCGGCGGCGCCCTCGGGCGGGGCGAGGCCCGCCTTCTCCAGGGCCGAGGCGAAGACGCCGAGGGAGGGGCGGCTTCCGGCGGCCAGGGCCCGCGCCGCCCAGCGCGAGAGCTCGGCGGCGTCGAAGCCCGGCTCCCCGGCCCTACCCGAGGCGAGGGCGCGTTCGTAGAGGAGGAAGGCCGGAGTCGAGAGGGAACGGCCGAAGAACTCCTCGGCCTCCTCCGCGTAGAGCCGCGCGACGATCGCGGAGGAGCCCGCGGCGATCGCCGAGGCCTCCGCGGAGAGGAGCGGCGCGAGCGAGGGCAGGGCCGAGGCGGCGGCGAGGCTCAGGGCGAGCTCTCGGGCGAGGGGGTAGTCCTTCCCCTCCTCGGCCTTCGGGAGCCCGGCGACGATCGTGGCGAGGGCTCCGCGCGCGAAGTCGTCGAGGGAGGCCGGATCGAGCCCAGCCGCCTTGCCGCGGATCGCGGCGAAGGCGGCGAGGTAGGCGCGGGGATCCGAGTCGGAGAGGGCGCGCAGCTCCTCGAGCTTCATGAGCTCGTAGGAGGGCGCGCGGAGGGACTCCGGGGCCTTGCCCGCGCGGGGCAGGCCGCCGCAGGAGGCCGCGGCCAGGGCGAGGAGGAGGACCGCCCGGCGGATGAGCCTGCGGGCGGCCCGGGGAGCGCGCCTCACGGGACGAGCTCCGCGAAGAAGCGGCGGTCGCCCTTGACGACCTTGAAGCGCAGGCCGCCGCGGAGGAAGAGTCCTTCGGCGGGGACGAAGTCCTTGCCGAGGTCGAAGGGCTTGCGGCCGATCCAGACCAGGCCCGGATTCGCGTCGGGGACCAGGGCCATGGCCTTGCCTCCCTTGGAGAAGGCCTGTATCTCGCCGTCCTTCACGGTGAGGATCTCGTCGAGGTCGCCGTCGAGCCGGGAGGAATACTCGCAGCGGAGGCCGCCGTCGGGCAACCGGTACTCGACCGCGTCCACCGAGCCGTTCGCGTCGAGGTCCCACTCCTTGCGGAAGGGGAAGCGGGCCTCCTCGCGATACTCGAAGAGGCCGTCCCCGTCGGCGTCCACGCGCGCGGAGGAGAGGGCTCCGGGATCGGCCGGGGCGGCGATTTCGGCGAGGGAGGGCAGCCTCGGCCGGGCCTGGCCCTCGGCGGGGCCGCCGGCCCCGTCGTAGGCGCGCTCCGTCTCGAAACGGCCGTCGCCGTCCAGGTCCGCGCGCTCGAGCCGCGGCCCGCCGAGGGAGTATTCGGTCACGCTGACGAGGCCCCCCCGGGCGCGGAGCTCGCGCCGCTTCGCCAAACCGCCCTCGAGGTATACCAGCTCCTCGACCTCGCCGTTCCGCTCGCGCCTCGTCGAGGCCGAGGCGGCGATGGCCCGCTCGGAAGGCGGGGCCGCGCCCGTCGGCTCCGGCAGGTAGACCGCCGCCCTGCCCTCCCCCGCGATGCGCGACATCCTGACCGGGGCGAAGGAGAGCGAGAGCGGCGTCAGCGCGTACGAGACCCGCGAACCTTCGCGGGCGAGCTCGGCAGCCTCGAGGTAGGGATAGCTCCCGTAGGAGAATGAGCTGCCCGAGGCGCCGAGCGAGGCCCTGAGGGGCAGGCCGTCGGCGAAGGAGAGCCCGAGATCGGGCTCGCCGTCCTGGTCCGCGTCCAGCGCGTAGGAGGTCGCCACGCCCTTGGCGAGGACCGTCGCCTCCTCCGCGATCCCGTCGCCGTCGCGGTCCGCCTCGAGCCTCCCCGAGAAGGAGGCCAGGGCCGCGTCGAGCGCCGCCATGCCCGCCGGGCTCCGGGCGAGGCCGCGGGCCCGGGCGAAGTCGCCCGCCCGCGCGGGATAGGCGCCGGAAAAAAGCTCGGCCGCGGCCCGCGCCTCGTCGGCGAGGCCGTACTCGAGGGCTAGGAGGGTCGCCGCGGCGCTCCGCCCGCCGGCCGCCCTGAACGCGAGCACCGAGTCCGAGGCGGAGCGGCGGTCGGGCATGAAGGGGGCGGCGAGGACGGGAAGCTCGGGATCCGAGGTCGCGCAACGCCTCGCGCGGTCGAGGGCGAGCTCGACCAGGGCGCGCAGCTCCGGCGAGGCCGGCAGGGCCCGCGGCCCCGCGGCGACGCGGGCGAGGACGAGGCGCGGGAAGGCGGGATCGTCGGGGTAGAGGCGCAGGGCGCGCTCGAGCTCGGCCATGCAGGGAGCGGCCTGCCCGAGGCCGAGGAGGGCGGCCGACCTGGCCATGAGCCAGCGCCGCTCGAGCGAGGGCTCGGGGGCCCGGGGCCGGAGAAGCGCGAGGGCGTCGTCCCAGCGCCTCATGGCCACGAGGAGCTCGGCAGCGAGGATCCGCGCCTCGGCCTCGCCGTAGTCCTCGAAGCGGCCCGAGGACAGGGCGGCCTCGACCTGGGCGAGGGCCTCGCCGCGGCTTGCGCCCGAGGCGAGGGCGGCGCGGGCGGAGAGGTAGCGTATGTCGGCGTCGCCCTGGTCCTGGGCGCGGGCCTCCGCGAGGAGGCTCGAGGCCGAGGGCCAGTCGCCTGCCTCGGCCAAGGCCCGCGCCTCCTCGTAGAGGGCGCGGGCGACGGCTCCCGCCATGGCCCTCCCCGCGCCCGGCTCGGCCGGGAGGGTCGCGGCCCCGAGCGCGAGGCAGGCGGCCGCCGCGAGGAGGGAGGCGCGACGCATGCTAGGCCTTGGCCTCCCTGGGCGGGAAGCCGAGGAGGAGGCGCACGTCGGCGTCCTCGAGGGTCTCCCGCTGGACGAGCTCGTCGGCGAGCTTCACGAGCTGGTCGCGGTGCTCCGTGAGGAGGCCCATCACCCGGTCGAGGGCCCGCTCGAGGATGCCCTTGACGGCGGCATCGATGCGCCGGGCGGTGTCCTCGGAGTAGTCCTTGTGCTGGGCGATCTCCTTGCCGATGAAGATGGGCTCCTCCTCCTCGCCGAAGGCGACGGGCCCCATCTCGTCGGCCATGCCCCACTCGCAGACCATCTTGCGGGCGAAGTCGGTGGCCTGGCGGATGTCCTGGGCCGTGCCCGTCGTGGTCTCGCCGTAGACGATCTTCTCCGCGGCGAAGCCGCCGTACATCACGGCGATCCGGTCGTCGAGCCAGGAGCGGGAGCGGGAGTACACGTCCTTCTCCGGCAGGGAAAGGGTGAGGCCGAGGGCCCGGCCGCGCGGCACGACGGTGACCTTGTGGAGGGGGTCGGAATGGGCGAGGTGGTAGTGGATGAGGGCGTGCCCGGCCTCGTGCACGGCCGTGGCGCGCTTCTCCTCGTCGGTGATGACGAGGCTCGTCCGCGCGACGCCCATGAGGATCTTGTCGCGGGCCTCCTCGAAGTCGGCCATCATGACCGTGGTCCGGTCCTGGCGGATCGCGAAAAGGGCGGCCTCGTTGACGAGGTTGGCGAGGTCGGCGCCCGAGGTGCCGGGCGTCGCCCTCGCGAGGCGGGTGGCGTCGACCTCGCCGTCCACCGGGATCTTCTTCATGTGGATCTGGAGGATGGCCTCGCGCTCCTGGACGTCGGGCATCGCGACCACGACCTGGCGGTCGAAGCGGCCGGGCCGGAGGAGGGCCGGGTCGAGGACGTCGGGGCGGTTCGTCGCGGCGAGGATGATGACGCCGTCCTTGGTGTCGAAGCCGTCCATCTCGACGAGCATCTGGTTGAGGGTCTGCTCGCGCTCGTCGTGGCCGCCGCCGTAGCCCGCGCCGCGGGTGCGGCCGACGGCGTCGAGCTCGTCGATGAAGATGATGCAGGGCGCGCTGCGCCGGCCCTGGTCGAAGAGGTCGCGGACGCGGCTCGCGCCCACGCCGACGAACATCTCGACGAAGTCGGAGCCCGACATGTGGAAGAAGGGCACGTTGGCCTCGCCGGCCACGGCCTTGGCGAGGAGGGTCTTGCCCGTGCCCGGCATGCCGACGAGGAGGACGCCCTTCGGGATGCGGGCTCCCATCTTCACGAACTTCTGGGGGTTCTTGAGGTAGCCGACCACCTCCTGGAGCTCGTACTTCGCCTCTTTCTGGCCCGCGACGTCCGCGAAGGTGACCTTCTTGGCCGGCTCGACGTAGCGCTTCGCGCGGCTCTTGCCGAAGGAGAAGGCCTTGTTGTTGCCCTGCACCTGCCGGAGCATGAGCCAGATGATGAAGAAGCCGAAGAGCCAGGGCGCGAACTCGGCGAGGACCTGCCAGGGGTTCAGGCCCTTGGCGGCGCCGGTGACCTTGACGTCCTTCGCGCGGAGCCGGTCGAGGAGGCCCAGGTCGGCGTAGGGTATGTTCGTGCGGAAGAGGGCCTGGGCCCCGGTCTTGCCCTTGAGGGTGCCCTGGATCTCGGACTGGTCGAGGATCTTGACGGCGTCGACCTCGCCCTGCTCGAGGTGGGTCAGGAAGGAGGAGTAGCTGATCTCGGCCGGGCCGCCGCGGTCGTTGACGAGGAAGAAGGCCGAGAAGAGGATGGCGAGGCTGAGGAAGAGGGCGAGGGCCGCCTTGCTGCCCCTCGCCGGCCCCTCGGGCCCGCCCTGGCGGCGCTGCGGCGGCTGGTTCTGGTCGTCGAAATCCATATGAAGCTCAGGCTCCTTTCACGTCGATGGCGAAATGGCGCTCGTCCCGCCCGGCCGCGCCCCCGGGGGCGTGACGGTGGCGGTCGGCGGCCCCGAAGGCGGAGCCGAGGACGGCGACGATGCCGTCGCGGTCCTCCACGACGGGAACGAGGTCGCGGAGGGCGGGCGGCAGCCCCATCTCCGAGAGGAGTACGTCCAGTCGCTTCGAGCCGCGCGGCAACGCGATGGAATCGCCGGGCCGCCTCGACCGGACCGCGAGCGGAAAGGAGAAGGCCGCCGCGCGGATCCCTCGAGCCTCGAGCCCGCGATCCCCCTCGTCGGCCCACGATGCGCTCACGACGACGTTCCCGGCGCGGACGCGGCAGGGACCGTCGACGATTACAAAATATCCGCCGCGGGCCGGAAAATCAAGGGCGACGGAAAGCCGGGCGCGGCCCGCCTCCGCCCGGAGCTCGAGCCCGCCGCCCCGGTAGGCCTTTCCGCGCGAAAGCGAGTCGAGGGCCGCGGCCGCGAGCCTGGCCGAGGCGCGGTCCCTGCCGAGGAGCCGGCCCGCGGCCTCCACGACCGCGCGGAGGGCCAGGGCGCGCGGCGCCGCGAGGAGGGAGGCGGCGTCGGCGCTCGCGGCGGAGGGGCCCTCGGGCGCGAAGGCCAGGCCCGCGCCGGCCGCGGCCAGCGCCTCCTCCTCCAGGGCGGCCTTGTCCGCGGCGAGGAGGACGCCCCTCCTCCAGCCAGGGAAGGCGGCGTCGAGGGCGGGCGCGAGGTTGTGGCGGAGCCGGTTGCGCCGGTAATCGGACAGCGCGTTGGTCGAGTCGATCGAATACTCGAGGCCCCTCTCCCCGACGTAGGCGAGGAGGGCGGCCTTGGGGAGGCGGAGGAAGGGGCGGAGGAAGGGGCCGTTCGAGGCCGGGATGCCACGCAGGCCCCCGGAGCCGGAGCCGCCGAGGAAGCGCATGAGGGCGGTCTCGACCTGGTCGTCGAGGTTGTGCGCCGTCAGGACCAGCGAGGAGCCCCGGCGCGACATGATGTCGCGCAACGCGCGGTAGCGGCGGCGCCGGGCGGCCGCCTCGATCCCGATCCCTTCGCGCCGGGACAGGGCCTCGACAGCCCCGGGACGCAGCCGCGCGACGGAGAGGGGGACGCCGAGCCGCGCGCAGACGCGCCTCGCGAGGGCGAGCTCGGCCTCGCGCTCGTCGGCCGGCCGGATGCCGTGGTCGATGTAGGCCGCGGCGAGGCCGGGCGCCCGAAGCGCCGCGGCGGCCGCGAGGAGGGCCGTCGAGTCGGGCCCCGCGGAGTAGGCGACGAGGACTCCCCCCGCGCCGTCCGCCCGGGCGGCCGCGAGGCATCGCGCGAGCGCGGCCTCGACGGGCTCCCTCGATCCCCCTCGCTCCATCGCTTCCCCCGAAAATGAAAAAAAGGGAGAGGGCGCGGGCCAGGCCCCGCCGCTCTCCCTCCACGGTCCCGCGCTTAAGCGGCGCGGGCGCGGGATTACTTCTTCTCGGCCTTCTTGTCGGCGGCGGCTGCCGCGGGAGCGGCGCCGGCCGCGGGAGCGGCCCCGGCGGCGGGAGCGGCCCCGGCGGCGGGAGCGGCGCCGGCCGCGGGAGCGGCGGCCTCGCCCTCGGCGGGAGCGGCCTCGACGACGGCCTCGGCCTTGGCGTACTTCACGAGGGCGACGACGAGTTCGGCGCTCGTGAGGACCTTGACACCCGCGATGGCGGGGATGTCGCGGACGTGGATCGAGTGGTTGGCCTGGAGGTTGGAGACATCGATCTCGATCTTCTCGGGCAGGACCGAAGGATCGCACTCCACGCGGATCTCGTGCGCCGGATTCTCGAGGATGCCGCCCTCGCGGACGCCGACGGGGACGCCGACGAGGTGGATGGGAACCTTGGCGTTGATGCTCCGGCCCTTCACGACCTCGAGGAAGTCGACGTGGATGATCTTGCCGGAGAGGGGATCGCGCTGGCGCTCCTTGACGAAGGCCTGCATCTTCTTGCCGGGGAGGTCGATGGAGATGATGGTGCTCTCCGAGACGCCGGTTGTCGCCTTGAGGAAATCCTTCTCGTCGAGGAGGATCGCGGTGGCGGCCTCGCCGCCGCCGTACACGACGGCGGGGATCTTCCCGCCTACGCGGAGGGTCCGAAGCTCGCCCTTCGTCGTCCCCGCGCGGGGAGCGGCGTTCAGAACGGGATGATTCATGCTAGAGTCTCCTTGCCCTTGAAGTTCTATGGGAATACTGGGACGGCAGGATTCGAACCTGCGAATATCGGAGCCAAAGTCCGAGGGCTTACCGCTTGCCGACGTCCCAAGGGTTAGCGAATGTCGGCCCGATGCAGCCGTCGTCAGTCGAAGTCGGCGGCGGTGGCGTCCGCGAGGGGAGCGGTCGCGAAGGCTTCGAGGATCCGCTCCTGGAGGCGGGCCCGGAAGTCGGGGTGGATGGGATGGGCGATATCCTTGTACTCCCCGTTCCTGGTTTTCCTGCTCGGCATGGCGATGAAGACCCCGCTCTTTCCCTCGATGATCTTCACGTTGTGCACGACGAAGCAATCGTCGAAAGTCACCGTCACGTACGCCTTGAGCTTGCCCTCGGTAGTGACCTTTCGGATGCGGATGTCCGTGATCTCCATGGTGGCGACTCTCCTTGGCGGCCCGCGGATGATGCTGCATCAGATTCTAATCGAGGGCGGGCGGGCGCGCAAGCGCCCGGCAGGGGAAGGCGCGGAAGGGCCCCGGACCGAGTCGCCGGCATGCCTCCTCGGCGGCGGCGGGCTCCTCGAAGACCCCGAACACCGAGCTGCCGGAGCCGCTCATCGCGGCGAAGGAGGCGCCGAGCCCGAGGAGGCGTTCCCTCCACTCGGCGATCGCGGGGTGTCGGGAGGCGACGACCGGCTCGAAAGAGTTCGCGAAGGGCCAGAGCCCCGGCGGACCGCGGAATGCCCCTTCGAGCTCATCCCTTCCGGGATCGGGCTCAGCGGAGTCGTCGGGCCTCGCCTCGTCGAGGAGGGCGTAGGCCCAGGCGGTCGAGACCGGGAAGCCCGGAAAGACCACCGCGAGCCCGAAGTCCTCGCGCGAGGCTATCGGCTCGACCTTCTCGCCCCGGCCCGAGACCATCGCGGCGCCGCAGGACAGGAAGAAAGGCACGTCGCTGCCGACCGAGGCGCCGAGACGCTCGAGCTCGGCCTTGGGGAGGCGCGTGTCGAAGAGGGCGTCGAGGGCGCGCAGCATCGCCGCCGCGTCTCCCGAACCGCCCCCGAGGCCAGCCCCCGCAGGTATCATCTTGTCCGCGGAAACGGCGATGCCGTCGCGGATGCCCGTGGCCTCCCGGAACGCGACCGCGGCCTTGTGAAAGGTGGTTCGTTCGGGCGGACAATCGAAGACGCCGTCGACCTGGACGGCATCGGGCGTTTTCAAAGAACGGACGACGATGGCGTCCGAAAGGGAGAGGGCCTGGAAGAGGCTCAGGATCCCGTGGTATCCGTCCGGCCCGCGGCCGTACACCCTGAGATGGAGGTTGACCTTGGCCGGGGCTCGAACGCGGACGCTCGCCGCCATCGAGGGCGCTATTATACTTATTAATGAAGCCTTGTCAAACCCCGGGCCGGCGCCTGCGGGGCGCGTCGCGGAGGCCGGCGCGGGGCGGCGACGGGGCGGGGCGGCGAGGCTTCGCGCCCTCCCTCGGCCGCCCCTCGCCCGCGCGGAAAGTCGCGAATTTATTTACCGTTCGTAGTTGACAGATCGGCGGATACTCTTTTAGATTTTCGGTGGCTGGGGGGCTCCTGAGTCCCAGGCTTGCCAGGCGTCCGTCGTAGGCCTCCTTCGGTCGGAGGCGCCACTTTTCATCAGGGAGGAACGAGCTATGATCCCCACCTTCGGCGAAACCGCGCTGAACGAGGCGCCCGAGCTGGCCTTGGCCTACGTACCCTGCGGGGACGGCCCCGCTCCGCTCCCCCAGGGTGGCTTCAGGCTCGACGACAGCTACGACGATTACGAGGACGACGACTTCGAAGAGGAAGAGGACTACGACGACCTCGACGACGATGACCTCGAGGACTCGGACGAGGACTTCGACGAGGACGAGGACGAGGATTTCGACGAGGACGAGGACTTCGACGAGGAAGAGGACGAAGAGGACGAGGACTACGACTACGAGGACGACGCCGACTACGACGATTTCGACGAGTGAGGCGACGGCGATCCTCGGCGCGCCTTGGCGCTGACGCGATCGTTCCGAGCCGAAGCCATGGATATAGGGCCGGGGGCCGCCTGAGAGGGCGGCCCCCGACTTTTTTCGGCTTGTCTCCGCCGGGGCGGGTCAGGCGCCCGGCGCCTCGACCTTCGTGGCCGAGGCCTGGAACCAGAGCTTCTCGAGCTCGTAGAAGGCCCTCGCCCGCTCGGTCATGACGTGGACCACCACCGGGCCGAAGTCCGCGAGGGCCCACTCGTCGTCCTCGGCGATCGAGGGGCGGTTGAGCCTGTCGAGGCCCGCCTCGGCGGCCCGCTCGTCGGCGTAGCGGGCCAGGGAGCGGAGATGGACGCCGCTCGTCGCGGTGGCGATCACGAAGAAATCGGTCCAACCGGCCTGGGTTGCGAGGTCCAGGACGAGGACCTCCCCCCCCTTGTGCTCGGCGAGGGTCCGGGCCAGCGCGAAGGCCGCGTCCCTGCTATTTGGCGACATACCTTCCATTGAAATCCTTTCCGAGTACTACCACGAAATCCGCCGTCGAGCCCTCGCCCTGCGAGACTCCCGACTGGCCCGTATTGGAGCACCTGATGACGCCGGCCACGTTCCGCAGCGCCTCGGGGTTCGCGTAGCGGTCCACGACCGAGGTGCGCTCGACGTCGTCCCGCTCGGCGTTCCCCACCGAGACGACGTCGTAGCCGAAGCTCTGGAAGATCTCCGCCGCCCGCTTCGCGAGCCCCTTGGTCGGGGTGCCGTTAAGGATCTCGACGGTGAAGATCTTGTCCGCGGGGGAGTCGCTGCCCGAGTTCGCGAGCGCGTTGAGGGTCTGTTTGACGATGTCCCGGACGAGCTCGCCGTCGTAATGCGGGAAGAGCAGCTTCTTGCCGTCGACCGCGCGCCAGGCGCCCGTCACGCGCTGGAGGACGAGGCGGTCCGCGTCCATCTTGGCGAGCTCCGGGAGGAGGCGCCGCAGCGAGTCGTCGGAGAGGTTGGTCTGGAGCGCGCGGCGGAAGGTCGGGTAGACGTCCGGGCGGGCGAGCCAAGCCGCCTTCTCGCCGATCCGCCGAGCGAAGGACTGGAAGAGCCGCTGCCGCCGGGCCGCGGCGTCCGCGTCGCTCTCGTCCGGATCGGCGTAGTAGGCGAACTGGGCGGCCTTGTCGCCGTCGAGGAGGAGGGCGCCCGAGGGGAGGAGGGCCCTCGTGGCCCCGCCCGCGTCGATGGGCGAGGGCACGAAGACCTCGATGCCCTCGAGGAGGTCGGTCGAGTCGCGGAGTCCGGCCTCGTCGATGACGATCCAGTAGGGAAGCTCGGTCTGGAGGAGGCCGGCGATCTCGGACACGAAGGCCGCGGGCCTCCGGCGCTCGTAGAGGGCGTCGATGCGGTCCACGCGGTTCAGGGACTTAATGATGAGGCCCGTCTCCCCCGGCACGTCGAGGAGGGCGGCTCGCGCGTTGGCGGGGTAGAAGAAGAAGACCTGGGTCGAGGCGGGCTTGCCGCCGCGCTCGAAGATCACGGCGATGTTGAGGATGCGGTCCGCCTTCATGGCCTGGTCCACCGCGTCAGCGCGGAGGGAGAGGACGAGGAAGAGGGCGGCGCCCGCGAGGACGGCGAGGATGGCCACGAGGAGGACCGCGCTCCGGTCGAGGGAGAAAGGCTTCATGGGGTCGGGACCCTCCCTTTGAGCGATTCGAGGAGCCTGGCCGTCTCCGGGGCGATCGGCAGGCCGTCGGAGGCGAGCCTGCCGACGAGGTTCTCCGCGACCTCGCGGAGCATCTCCCCGGGAGGCAGCCCGAGGCAGCGCTCGCGGAAGGCGGGGTCGACGCGGCGGCGGCCCGGCTCGAGCTTGTCGGCGCAGTAGAGCAGCGTCGCGAGGAGGCCCATGTCCGGCCTGCCGAAGGTGTGGCAGGAGACCGCGTCGAGGAGCTCCTCGTCGTCGACGCCGAAATCCCGCTCGAGGAGGGCCGCGGCCGCGGGCCCGTGGACGGCCTTGTCGACGAGGCGGGCCGAGGAGGGCGACGCGCCGGCCCGGGTCGAGGCGAGGGCCCGCTGCGCCTCGCGGGGCAGCTCCTTGCAGAGGTCGTGGGCGAGGCCGGCCGCCCTCCCCCGCTCCGGATCGAGGCCCCGCCTCAGGCAGAGCTCCGCGGCGAGGGCGGCGACCCCGAGGCTGTGCTCGAGCCGCGCCGGCCCGAGGGGCGGCTTCCCGCCCTCCCCGCGGAGCAGGGCTTCCAGGCGGCGCGAGAGCTCAGCGAAGTCCATACAGGCGGTTCTCGACGATGTAGTCGCGCACGGGGGCGGGCAGGAGGTAGCGGAAGGCCCCTCCCGAGGCGATGCGCTCCCGCACGAGGCTGGAGGATACGGGCACGAGGCTGTTGTCGGCGTAGCGGTGCGGGTAGGCGAAGGGCAGGCGTTCCGCGCTGAGCCGGTGCGCGCAGACGAGGTCGGCCTCGGCGGCGAGGGCCCCGGGCTCGCGCCAGGCGGGGAAGTCGGGCATGAGGTCGTCGCCGATGAGGAGGCCGGGCCTGCCCTCGGGGCGATAGCGGGCGACGATGTCGCGTATCGTGTCGATCGTGTAGGAGGTGCCGCCCCGCTCGAGCTCGCAGTCGTCCACCGCCATGCCGCGGTCGCCCTCGACGGCGAGCCTCAGCATGACGAGGCGGCGCCGGGGCCCGGGGTCGTCGGCGGCGGCGAGGTCCTTGTGCGGGGGCCGGTGCGCCGGCACGAGCAGGACGAGGTCGTAGCCGAACTGGGCGCGGACCTCGTCGGCCATGACGAGGTGGCCCAGGTGCACGGGATTGAAGCTCCCGCCGAGGACCAGGAGCCTCACTCGGCCTTCTCCCCTTCGGGGTCCCCGTCCCCGGCGGCCGGGTCCTCGGTCGAGTCCTCGCCGAAGAAGTCTTCCTCCTCGGCCTCGCGGGCCGCGGCGGCGGACTCGGCCTCGACCACGAGGCGGAGGAAGGCCTCGCCGAGCTCCTCGAGGCCCTGCCCCGAGAAGACCGAGACGGCGTGGACATCCTCGTCCCCGTGCGCGGCCCTGAAGGCCTCGAGGCGCTCGGCCGCCTCGGGCAGGTCGAGCTTGGTGGCCACGAGGATGCGGCGCTTCTCGGCCAGGAAGGGGGCGTAGGAGCGGAGCTCCTCGAGGAGGACGCCGAAGGCCGTCTCCCAGTTCTCGTCGGAGAGGTCGACGAGGAAGGCCAGGGCGGCCGCCCTCGACACGTGCTTCAGGAAGCGGAGCCCGAGTCCGGCGCCTTCGTGGGCACCCTCGATGATGCCGGGGATGTCCGCGAGCACGATGTCGCGCTCGTGGAGCCTGAGCATGCCGAGGTTGGGGATCTTCGTGGTGAAGGGATAGGGGGCGATCTTGGGCCGGGCGTTCGTGTAGCGGTCGAGGAGGGAGGACTTGCCCGCGTTCGGGAAGCCGACGAAGCCGATGTCGGCGAGGAGCTGGAGCTCGACGCGGAGGCGGGCGACTTGGCTCGGCTTGCCGGGGTTGAAGTTGCGGGGCGCCTGGTTGACGGCGGTCTTGAAGTGGGTGTTGCCCCAGCCGCCGGAGCCGCCGCGCAGGAAGACCCAGCGCTCGCCCTCGCGGGCGGCGGCCGTGGCCAGGGAGCCGGCGCCGAAGTCCTTGAGGAGCTCGCCCGAGTCCGCGTCCTTGATCACCGTGCCGGGCGGGACCGCGATGACGAGGTCGGCTCCGTCGCGGCCGTGCATGTTCTTGCCCAGGCCGGGCTGGCCGTTCTCGGCCTTGAAGGTCTGCTGGAAGCGGAGCTGGGCGAGGGTCCTGAGGTTGCGGCGCACCTCGAAGACCACGTCGCCGCCGCGGCCGCCGTCGCCTCCCGCGGGGCCGCCGAGGGGCACGTACTTCTCCCGGCGGAAGGCGACGCAACCGTCCCCTCCCTTGCCGGAGGATACGGTGATGAGGGCTTCGTCGGCGAATCTGGTCACGTCGGGAACGCTCCTGTGGGCTCGGCGCCGTCGCCGGGGATTTTAGCGCATTTCCGGGCCCCGGGCATAGGGTCGGGGCCGCGCGAGCCGGAATAAACGAAACCGTCCCGGGGCACTAAAGCCCGGGACGGTCCGGAAAGGCGGAGAACCTCGGGCTTCGCTTACTCGGCGACTGCCTGCGGCTCGATCCCCGCGTACTTCCTGCCCTTGTACTCCTTGAAGAACACCTTCCCGTCGACGAGGGCGTACAGGGTGTCGTCCTTGCCGAGGCCGACATTGAGGCCGGGGTGGATCTTCGTGCCGCGCTGGCGGACGATGATGGAGCCGGCGGTGACGACCTCGTTGCCGTAGGCCTTGACGCCGAGGTGCTGGGGATTGGAATCGCGGCCGTTGACGCCCTTGTGTGCCATATCATTCCCTCCAATAACGTTCGATTTTCAGCCCGACCCGGCCGGGATACTCCCGCTCGAGCCCGGATATGCCGGCGAGGAGGAAGTCCGCGATGCCGGCGGCCTTCCCCGCCTGGGCCGGATCGTTCCTCCGCACGGCGAAGCGGAGCGTTCCCGGCTCAGGCGCCTCGCCCGCGATCTCGACGCCCGGCAGGGCGGCGAGAGCCTCGTAGGCGCTGCGCGCGAGCACCGTGAAGGCGGCGCAGACGATATCGCTGCCCGCGCGGGCCTGGCCCGCGTGCCCCGAGGCCTCGAAGCGGACGATCCGCCCCTCGGCGTCGAGGACCACCTTCGCGGCGATCACGGCCGGACCGTTCTCAGCCTACGATCTCCTCGACCTTGAGGAGGGTGTAGCGCTGGCGGTGGCCCTGCTTGCGACGGTAGTCCTTCTTGGGCTTGTACTTGAAGACCACGACCTTGTCGCCCTTCACCTCGTCCTGGACCGTGGCCTTGACCGCGGCGCCGGCGACGTAGGGGGCTCCGATCTTGATCTGCTCCCCGGAAAGGAGGATGACCTTGTCCATGGCCACGGCGGCGCCCTTCTCGGCGTCGAAGCGATCTACCCTGATGATAGCGCCCTTCTCGGCGCGGTACTGCTTCCCGTTGAACTCTACGACTGCGTACATTTCCGGTAACCTCGGTAATAAACAATAGTCGGGCTCGCTTTTATACACCGCAAGGACTTGCGATGTCAACCGGCGAAGCCTCCACCTGCCCCGGAAGAGAGGATGGAACCGCAGAGGCGCAGAGACGCAGAGGTAGGAAGGGAATTGTGATGAGAGGAAAGGAGGTCGACTCGGTCAATCCCTTCAATCCATCTCTATCTTCTCTGCGTCTCCGCGCCTCTGCGGCTGCTCTCTTTTCCTACATCGCCTCCAGGAAGGGGATGCAGGCGAGGCGCATGCCCTCCTCCAGGGTTCGCTTGACCGCGCGGACGAGCTCGAGGCGGCTCGCGGCGAGGTTCGGGTCGGGATTGGAGAGGACGGGGTTGTCCCGGTACCAGGTGCCGAAGTCGGCGGCGAGGTCGTGGAGGTAGGCGGCCAGGACCGAGGGCTCGAGGCCGGCGGCGGCCTGGTCGACGGCCTCGGGCAGGGCGGCGATCCGGGTCACGAGGCTCCAGTCGGCGTCCGAGGCGAGGAGGGCCGGGTCGGCCCTGCCCTTGGCGGCGTTGCCCTCCCCCCCCTCGTGCTTGCGGATGATGGAGGAGGCGCGGGCGCCCATGTACTGGATGTAGGGGCCGGTGTCGCCGGTGAAGGAGAGGGAGGCGGCCGGGTCGTAGAGCATGTCCTTCACGGGCGAGGTCTGGAGGAGGAAGTAGTGGAGGGCCCCGATGGCGACCTTCTCCGCCACGGCGGCGATGTCGCCCACCGCGTCCTCCCGGCCCTTGGCCTCGATCTCCCGCGAGGCGAGGGCGGCGACCTCGTCGACGAGGTCGTCGGCGTCGACCACCGTGCCCTCCCGGGTCTTCATCTTGCCAGAGGGCAGGTTGACCATGCCGTAGGAGAGGTGGTGGAGGTCCGAGGCCCAGTCGAAGCCGAGGCGCTTCAGGATCTCGAAGAGGACCTTGAAGTGGTACTGTTGCTCGTTGCCGACCACGTAGACCAGGCGGTCGTAGGGCCAGTTCTCGTGGCGGTGGATGGCGGTGCCGATGTCCTGGGTGATGTAGATCGAGGTGCCGTCCTTGCGGAGGAGGACCTTCTTGTCGAGGCCGACGTCCTCGAGGTCGACCTGGACCGAGCCGTCCTCCTCGCGGCGGAAGACCCCGGCCTCGAGGCCGCGCAGGACCTCCTTGCGGCCGAACTCGTAGAGCTCGCTCTCGTAGTCGTAGAGGTCGAAGGAGACGCCGGTGCGGGCGTAGGTCGCGGCGATGCCCTCGAGGACCCAGGCCCGCATCCTGCCCCAGAGCTCCATCGTGGCGGCGTCGCCGGCCTCCCACTTGCGGAGGAGCTCCTGGGCCTCCTCCTCGGCGCCGGGAGACTCCTCCTTGTACTTGTTGAAGAGGACGTAGTACTTGCCGACGAAGTGGTCGCCCTTGAGGCCCTCGTCCTTCGGCGTCCGGCCCTCGCCGTAGCGCATGTAGGCGAGCATCGACTTGCAGATGTGGACGCCGCGGTCGTCGATGTGGTTGAACTTGCGGACCTCGGCGCCGGCGGCCGCGAGGACGCGGGAGAGGGACTCGCCGAGGACGTTGTTGCGGAGGTGCCCGAGGTGGAGGGGCTTGTTCGTGTTCGGGCTCGAGAACTCGACGAGGATCTTGTGGCCGGCCTGGCCGGCCGAGCGGCCCCAGGAGGGCGCCAGGGCGGAGGCGATGACCTCGGCGGCCCGCGGACCGCGGGTCAGGCGCACGTTGAGGTAGGGGCCCTCCGCGGCGGCGACGCCGAGGGCGGCGGCCTCGGGATCGCGCCCGACGATGGACGCGAGGGCGGCCGCGACCTGGGCGGGGGCGGCGCGGAGGAGCTTGGCGTAAGGGAACATCGGGAAGCCGAAGTCCCCGAGCTCGGGGCGGGGCGGACGCTCGAGCACCACGGACTCGGGGGCCGGCGGCTCGGCGGCCGCGCCCTTCTCCGCGATGTACGACGCCAGGGCCCTGGCGACGATCCTCTTCCACGCGGCCTTGGTCTCGACCATGGGCTGCTCCTTGCTGCTCGGGGAATGCGCCGCATCCGGCGCCGCGCGGCCCGTCCGGCGCCGCGTCGATTGTCCGGGCAGTGTAGCGCGCGCGGGCTCGGCGCTTCAAGGTGAGGGGGAGGCCAAGGCCCGCAGGGCGGGCTCGGCGGAGGCGGGGAGGGAGAGAGTCTTGAGCCGCGAGGTCGCGCCCGCGGCGAGCTCGATCTCGGCCTTGCGCAGGCCGAGGGTGGAGGCGAGGCAGTCGACGAGCTCCTCGTTGGCCTTGCCTTTTTCGGGGGGCGCGGCGACGCGCACGAGGAGGCGGCCGTCGCGGAGGCCGGCGACCTCGCTCTTCCGCGAGCCGGGTACCGCCTTCACGGATACGAGGATGCGGCCCGAGGAGGGCCTGATCCAGTCACGGTCGGTTTCGCCGTTCCCGCCCACGCTCAGCCTCCGAGGATCTCGACGCCGCCGTCGGAGCGGCAACGGATGCGATATTCGCGGCCCGGGGCGAGGTCCTCGACCCTGCGGATCTCGCCGAAGATCGCGCCGTATTCAGCGGGCTTCCGCGGGAGGGAGCGGTCCCGCGGCGCGGGGAGTCCGGCCTTGGCCGCGGCGCGGCGCGCCTTCGCGTAGAGCTCGCCGAGAGTCGTGCGCCGCGCGGGATCCAGGGGGGCGCCGAGGGCGGGCGCTCCGCCGTAGATCGCGGGGAAGCCCGCGTCGTCGTAGGAGTCGAGGAGGAGGGGCCCCCGCGACTCCGGCAGCTCGGTGGAGAGGCGCGCCGGCAAGACCAGCCAGCGCTCGCCCTTCGCGGCGGGGGGCGCGGGCAGGGGCGAGAGGAGGAACTCGACGCGGAGCTCGGAGCCCGGCATGCTCCGCTCCACGAGGACGAGCTCCCTGCCGGAGAGGTCGAAGAGGCGTGCGCGGACCCTGATCCCCGAGGAATCGCGGGAGACGAGCTCGAGGCTCAGAGGCGCGCTCTCGACGGGCAGGCTCGCGGAGAGCTCGGCGAGGCCCTCGACGCGGCGCTCGCGGCCCGAGCGGGCCCAGTCGAGGTAGGACCAGGCCGTCGCGAGGATGGTGGCGATCATGACGAGGACGCCGAGGACGCGGCCCGAGGCGCGAGGTCGCGGGCGCTCCGCCCTCCCCTCCCCCCGCGTCACGCCCTGCCCGCCAGGCGGAGGAACGCCTCCTCGTCGATGATCGCCACGCCGTAGGAGGCGGCCTTCTTGTTCTTCTCCGAACCCGAGTCCGGGTCGTTGGTCACGAGGTAGGAGAGGCCCTTGGTCACCGAGGCCTTGGCGCTGCCGCCTAACGTCTTCACCAGGGCCTCGGCCTCGGGCCGCTTCATCGAACCCAGCTCGCCCGTGAAGCAGAAGCTCTTGCCCGCGAGGGGGCCGCCCATGGCCGGGGCCTTGATGCGGAGCGCGCCCGAGGCGAGCACCCGGTCCATCTCGGGGCCGAGGGCGGCGAGGCCCGCCGCCACGGCGCGGGCGGTGATCTCGGCGTAGCCGTCGATGACCGCGAGCTCCTCGACCGTGGCGGCGCGGAGCTTCTCGAGGCTGTCGTAGCCCGCGTCCACGGCCTTCTGCGCGATGAGCTCCGCGATGCCCTCGATATCGAAGCCCGCGATGAACTCAGGCAGGCTCACCTCGTTCCGCGCCCTGAGATTGCGCAGGATTTTCTCCGCGAGCTTGTCGCCCATGCGGTCGTAGGCGGCGAGCTCCCCGGCCTCGAGGGTGTAGAGGTCGGCGATCTCCCTGACGCGGCCCGAGGCGTGGAGCTTCCCGAGGATGACGCCGCCGAAGTCGCGGACGTCGAGGACGGAGAGCCACTTCTCGAGGCGGTGCAGGGCTTTCTTGGGGCAGTCGGCGTTGGGGCAGTAGAGCCTCGTGCCCTCGTCGACGAGCTTCGCGCCGCAGGAGCAGGTCGAGGGAACCTCGATCGGCGAGGTCCCGGCCGGGTTCTCGACGAGGCCCTCGATCTTGGGGATGATCTCGCCCCGCTTGGTGATGACGACGCGGCTGCCGATGCGGAGCCCCATGCCGTTTATGCTGTTGGTGTTGCAGAGGTTGGCGCGTTGCACGGTCGTGCCCGCGAGCCGCACGGGATCGAGGAGGCCGATGGGCGTGAAGTTGGCGCCCGACTCGCTCCACTCGACGGAGCGGAGGGTCGAGACCGCCTCCTCGAGGCTGAACTTGAAGGCGATCTGCTTGTCCGGCCTGGCCCGGGCCATGTCGGCCTCGTCGATCTCGGCGCCCTTCACCACGAGGCCGTCGATGTCGTAGGGCAGGCTCTCGCGGATGTCCATGACATGGGCGCGGAAGGCCACGACCTCCTCGCCCGTCGCGAAGCGCTCCATACGCACCGTGTCGAAGCCCATGCGGCCGAGCCAGTCGATCTTCGCCGGCTCGTCGGCGAAGGGCGGCGCCCCGGCCACGGCGCCCGCCGCGTCGTAGCAGAGGACGACGAGGTCCTCGACCCCGACCCCGTCCTTGCGCTTCATGAGGCCGTTGGCCGCGTTGCGGCAGTTGGCCTTCTCCGCGTGCTTGCGGTCGTGGACCTCGTGGGTCATGAGGACCTCGCCGCGGATCCCGCCCGAGAAGGGCTCGGGCAATGAGGCGACGACGCCCCCCATGCGGCGCGCGTTGGGCGTGATGTCGTCGCCGACCTCGCCGTCTCCCCGGGTAACGGCGCGGACCAGGCGCCCCTCCTCGTACTGGAGCTCGAGGCTCGCGCCGTCGAGCTTGTACTGGACGAGGTACTCGGCATGGCCGGTCTTGGCGCACCAGGCGAGGAAATCCTCGGGGTTCGAGGCCTTGGCCTGGCTGCCCATGGGGATGAGGTGCCCGGCCTTGGGCCAGCCGTCGGCCGCGTCGGCGCCGACGACGGCCAAGAGAGCGTTGCCGGGGTCGAGGGAGCGGAGCTCGTCCTCGAGCTCGTCGTACTCGGCGTCGCTCAATTCGGGCTGGGCGTTGTAGTAGAGATCCCGATGCCGCTTGATCAGCGCTTCGAGCTCGGCGACGCGGGGAGGCCTCGACTCCGCGGCAGTGTCTTTCTTCCGTGCCATGACGGGGGAATAGTACGCGGAGGCGGGGCGGGCTGTCAAAGGGCGGGAGGTAGGCGCGAGCGCGCGCGGGCAGGTAGAGTCCCCTGAGTGGCACAAATCCGGAGCGGTGGTAGACAAGGGCCATCGTGGGTCTCCAAGCTGGCAAGTAACTAAACTACACCGGAAGAGGAACACCATGCTGGCCGAAGAGAGCATTACAGGCATCGAGCTCGCTGAGTAGCGCGGAAAGCCTACACCCATGGGGTGAGTACCCGGAAGCTTGACGACCTGGCGCGGGGCTTGGGCATGTCCGGCCTTCCAATGAGACGGGTATCCAGGCTCTGAGGGGAATTGGATAAGCGGATCGATGCGTTCTGGACCGAGTTCTTGCGCTCCCGATCCGTCGAGGCCTGGGTGGCGTGAACCTGGTGATCTCCGTTGCCCATGAAGGATTGAAGGCGGCGATTGCCAAGCTTTCCAAGGCCATATGGCGATGGTGCAAGGTGCTCATAATGCGCAATGCGTTGGGCTACGCTCCTCCTTCCCAAGGTCGCCGCACTCATGGACGATGCCGAGGACGAGGTCCTGGCCTTCATTGCGACATTTATCGTCATGGACGGGGGGGCGGCAGGCGGGGCGATTTCCACGCCCGGCAGGGCATCCCGGCGTTGACATGGGGGCCGGCAGCGATAAAATAGGGCGGTCGAGAGCCGCCGCGTTTGCCGGCGCCGGCAGGGAGGCACGATGAGAACAACGGGACCGGGGCTCCGCGCGCTCCTCATCGCCGCGGCGCTCCTACGCGCCGCCGGCCCGCTGGCCGCGCAGGCCGCCGAGCCGCGCTACGCCCTCCTCATCGCGAACGGGGCCTACAGCAACTTCTCGGGACTGTCGAACCCCGTCCCCGAGGCGAGGGAGCTCGGGCGATGCCTCGAGCGGATCGGCTTCCGGGTCACCCTCGTCACCGACGCCGGCAAGGACGCCATGCTGGAGGCGATCGCGGATTTCGCCGCGGCCATCGCCGGCAAGAAGGGCATCTCCTTCTTCCACTACGGCGGCCACGCCGTCCAGGTCGCGGGCAGGAACTACCTGATCCCCGCGACGGCTGACATCCCCTCCGAGGACCGCGTGCGGCTGCGGGCGGTGGACGTGGAGGAGATCACCTCGATCATGCCCCCCTCCTGCACCAACATCATCATCCTCGACAGCTGCCGCAACAATCCCCTGCCCGCGGGGGCGGGCCGGAGCGCGAGCCGCGGCCTCTCGGTGACGAGCGCGAACCCCTCCAACTCCATCATCGTCTACTCCGCCCAGGCGGGCAGCACGGCGACCGACGGAGTGTTCACGCCCATACTGACCAGGAAGCTGGCGACCGAGGGCAGGAGCCTGCAGGAACTGCTGCAGGAGGTACGCAAGGAGGTATTCGCGGCGAGCGGGGGGGCCCAGACCCCGGGCGAGTACTCCCAGCTCTTCGAGCCGGTCTACTTGAACGGCGCCCCCAAGCGGGCCCAGGCGGCGACGGGCTCCCTCCTGATCTCGACCCTCGACTCCGGCAAGCTCTTCATCGACGGCTCCTTCCTCCAGGACGCGGCGAAGGACGGGAGGATCGAGCTCAAGGGCATCCCCGAGGGCCTCAGGATGCTCGAGCTGCGCTACGGGGACGAGGTCGAGAAGCGCGCGGTCAACGTCGTCGCCGGCCAGGCCCTCTCCATCGCCTTCACCTACGAGCGGAACCCGGTCTTCTTCGCGACGGTCGCGGCGCCGCGGCCGGGCGCCAGCCTCAGGCTGGACGGCGTCCTCCTCCGGCCCGACGCCCGGGGCGTCTACCAGGTGCCCGCGGGGGAGAGGACGCTGACCCTGGAGCACCCCCTCCTGGTCAGCGAGGAGCGGAAGGTAACGGCCGCCTCGCGCCAGAGCGTGAGCCTCGACTGGAGCGGGGCTCGCTGGCGCAGGGCGGGCCTCTCCATCGCCGACCTGCCTCCCGGCACCCGGATCGAGCTGAAGGGCGACAACGGCTTCGCCTACGCGTGGACGGCGACCGCGGGCGGGCCCTGGACCGCGCCCGAGCGGCCCGTGATCGGGACCTACGCGGTCTCGCTCTCGGGCCCCTACATGGATCGGGTCGCGACGAGCGCCGCGCTGGGCGAGGACCGCGACCTCGTCCTCTCGCCCGCCATCAAGGAGTTCGGGATCCTGAGCCTCGGCTCGGTCGTCCCCCTGCGCGCCCGGGTGCGCTCCCTGCCCGAGTCTCCGGGGGACCGCGGCCTCGAGGTGGCGCTCGGCGGCCAGGCCACGGCGCTCCGCCTCCCCGCGGGGCGCTACCGCGTCATCGTCGGCAAGCCCGAGGACGACGCCCCCGCCGCCGCCTCCCTCGTCGAGCTCAGGCTCCGGGAAACCCTCCGCGTCGATCTCGGCGATCCGGGCTACAGCGTGGCCTGGCGGCTCGCCGAGGCGGAGAGGAACCTCGCCGAGACGGAGCGGATCTTCGGGACTGCGAGGAAGACCCGGGGAGCCCGACTGACGACCGGCTGGGTCCTGGCCGGCGCGGGGGCGCTATGCGCGGGCGGGGGGCTCGCCAGCTACCTGCGCGGCACCTCCCTCTACGACCGCTACCGCTCGAGCACCTACTCGGACGAGGCCGCGAGCCTCCGCTCCGATGCCGAAACCTCGAGCCTCATAGCGAGCGCCCTCTTCTCCGCCGCCGCGGCCGGCGCCCTCTCCTCGCTCATCCCCTTCCTCTCCGCTCCGAATCCCGCGACGGAGGAGGCCAAGGTGGGCGCCGCGCGGGGGGGCGTGGAAGGCCTGCGCGCCGAGGCGGCGGCCCTGCCCGACTATCTCCGCCCCGAGGGATGGAAGCGATGAGCATGACCGATTCCCGCCGCGCCGCGATCCTCGCGACGGCCCTCGCGACGGCCATCGCCGCGATCTTCGCGCTCTCTTGCTCTGCCATGTACGGGGACTACTCCAACCCCGCCGATCCCAAGTCCCCGGCCTACGACGGGACGCCCGCCCTGCCCCCGAGCTCCATCGCCGCGATCCCCGCGGCGGCGACCGGGGTCTTCTGCCCGGCCATCGCCTGCAGCAAGATCGGCGGGGCCACGGGCTACGACTTCGATATAGCGCCGAGCGCCTCCTTCGCGAGCCTGGTCGCCCAGGGCAGGAACCTGAGCGCGCGGCAGTTCGACAAGGCCGGCATGGTCCTGTCGCCCGGCACCTACTACGTCAGAACGCGGGCGATCACTGCCGCGGGAGCCCAGGCTTGGAGCCCAGCCGCCTCCTTCTCCATCGCGGCGCCGAGCCCGTCGGGGCCAGCGGACGGTACATCCCTCGACGCGGCGACCAATCCCGAGCTGGCTTGGGAGCCGATCCCCGGAGCCGCATCCTACGAGGTGAGCTATTCCGCCGACGCCGCCTTCGCGGGAGCCGTCGTCATCACCTGGGCCAAGAACGGCTTCCTCTTCTCGCCCGGCGCCGGCACCTGGTACTGGCGCTTCCGCGCCAAGAACGCGGCGGGGGACTGGAGCGCTTCGAGCGCGGCCCGGCGCCTCGTCGTCGCCAAGGCGGAGCGGACAAAGGTCGCGACGCCGAGCTTCTCCCCCGCCGCCGGCTCCTACGGCGGCGACAGGAGCGTCGCCATCGCGACGGGCACGGAATACGCGGAGATCCGCTACACGAGGGACGGCTCGGCGCCGAGCGCCGCCTCGACCCTCTATACCGGCCCCATCGCGGTCGCGGGGGACGGGGCGAAGGTCTCGATCAGGGCCGTTGCGATCCGCCCGGGCCTCGCGGACAGCCTCGAGGCCGCGGCGAGCTACGACATCGACTACAAGCTCGATAACTACTTCACGATCTGGAACAAGGCCGGCCTCGCCGGCGCGAAGAACTGGACCTCGATCGCATCCTCCCAGGACGGCTCGCGCCTGGTCGCCTGCGACTACATCGGACTCTATATCTCGAAGGACGGCGGCGCCTCCTGGGCGCTGAAGCAGGAGCGGGAGCGAGGCTATAACTGGCAATGCGTCGCCTCCTCGGCGGACGGCCTCACCATGACGGCACTCTGCGACCAGAGCGCCGTAAGTATCGTCTATCGCTCGACGGACGGGGGCGAGACCTGGCACAGGCCCACGACCTACGCGATGGATTCCGCCTATCTCTACCTCGCCTCCTCCGCCGACGGAACTCGGCTCATCGCAAGCGGGGCGAGCGGCAACAAGATCAGCCGCTCGATCGACGGCGGTCAGACCTGGACGAACGTGGCTCCCCCGGCGACGCCAGCGCCCTCGGCGTGGAATCCCGTCGCCGTCTCGGGCAACGGCCTCGTCCTCTACTCATTCGCCTACAACGGCTCCCTATACTGCTCGCTGAACGGGGGGACGACCTGGACCAAGCGAAGCCAATCCGGACTGAGGCTCATCACATCATCGGCCGACATGATGAAGCTCGCGGCCTGCGACGCCAACGACATCTTCACCTCGACGGACGGCGGCTATACCTGGACGGACAGGGTGCCCTCGGGCACGCGCGCCTGGTCGGGCATCGCCTCCTCGGCCGACGGCCTCAAGCTCGCGGCCTGCGTCAAGAACGGGGGCATCTTCACCTCGACCGACGGGGGCGCCACCTGGACCGAGCGGACGGGGGCGGGGAGCCGCGACTGGAAGTCGATCGCCTGCTCGAGCGACGGGGCGCGCATCGCCGCGGCCGAGTCCATCGGTAAGGTCTTCGTCTCCTCGGACTCCGGCGCGACATGGGCCTCGAGCACGGCGACGGGCCCCCTCTTCCTCGCCGATCTAGCGGGCTCGTCCGCGGGGACAAGGCTCGCGACCTGCACCTACTCGGGCTACCTCTATACCTCGGCGGACGGCGGAAGCACCTGGACGGAGCGCGCAGGGCCGGGCATCAGGCGCTGGAGAGCCATCGCCTCCTCCGCCGACGGGCTGACGGTCGCCGCCTGCTCCTGGCGCCAGAACCTGGACCCGACTTCCACGGTCGGCGGCTCCATCTTCGTGTCCCAGGACGGGGGGGCCAGCTGGACGGAGCGGACGGCCGCCGGGGCTCGGGAATGGATGGACATCGCCGTCTCCCCGGACGGGGCGAGGCTCGCCGCCGTCGCCTGGGGCGGAGGCCTGTATACCTCGGGGGACTACGGCGCCACCTGGACGACCCGCGTCGCGGGGGCCCTGGACTACGGCTGGATGACGGTCGCCCTGTCGACGGGCGGAACAAGGGGCTCCGCGATGCTCCATCGCTCGAATCTCGCGTATCTGCATAGTTCGCTCGACGGAGGGGCGACCTGGAGCCAGGCCAGCTCCCTCGGCTCGGGCACCTGGCGCCACGCGGCCTCGGCGGACGGTCTATCATTGCTTGCAGTCTGCCAGGATGGACAGGTCCATACTTCCCCCGACGGGGGTGCCACCTGGACCCATCGGCAAGCGGCGAACGCGGGGAAGCAGTGGCTCTGCCTGGCAGCGAGCCAGGACGGGAAGCGCCTGGCCGCGGGGCACCCGCTCGGCGGCGAGCTCTCCCTCGACGGGGGAGCGACCTGGAGGACGCCGAACCTGCCCGGCGGGGCCTGGGGGAACGCCCTCGCCTTCTTCGCGAACGACAGCCGCCTGGCGGCCTGCGGCTACGACGGCTACGTCTATACGAGCCAATAGCCCCGGCCGGGCGGGCCCGGGCGGCCTCACGGGGCCGCCCGGGGCTCAGCGCGAGTAGGGCGTGCCCTCCAGGGGCAGCGCGTAGCGCATCCGCCCGTCACGCGCGTAGTAGGCCCCCGCGACCGCCGAGGCCGTCGGTATGGTCGAGATCTCCTCGATGCCCTCCCCGTCGGATCTGTCCAGCAAGGACCTGCTCGGTCTACGCGTCAACTGCGACTTCCAACCATGGGAATACTGCCTCGCAAATGCCTTTTAAAGAACCACTTCGCCAAGCAGATCGTCGATTATAAGGACTTCGCCGTACACCTCGCCTCCTGCCCTCACTTCGCGCCTCGGCCCTGCACTCGGCCTCGATACGATTCCGTCTCTAGCCGCATTGGCCACGATTCACGCCAAGTCCTCACAATCGAAGTCTGTTTACATCTATCGCCGCTCCTCAGGACGACCTCGTCGCCGACGGCAAGCACGGCATCGCGCAGGCGGATCTCTACCAACTCCTGTCCTTCGCGATAGTTTATCGCCCAACGTGTCAGCCAATCGACGGCTTCGTCCTCGTGTATCCGGCTTGGAACGGCTTCGATGGGTCGATCGAATGGCGGTACGCCGATCAAGGCATGACGCCCCCCCCTTGAAGTCCACCAAGGTAATGGACTTTAGAACATCTACTTGTGACCCGTCTTGATCTGGACGCGACTCCGGTATACTGTTAAGCGACTTAACAAATGGTAGTGGTACGAAGCTTATAGCACCTAAAAGTCCCTTCTACCAGCAGGAAAACGTTGCCAACCTGCTTGGAAAGGTGGGCGTGGGAGGGAAACCTTCTCTGAAGGTTGCCCTCCCGCTCTTGGTCATCGCCCCTAAGCTTCGTAACACCACAGAGGAGCCCAGGAGGTCTTCATGCCTGAGAGGGACCCGGCGCTCGGTGCGGCGGTCGACGGACTGCTCGACACGCTGCCGCCGGTCTGGGACAGGATCCGCTCGAACTTGCGCTCGGCGGCGATCGAGGAATTCGGGATCACGCTCGAGCAGTTCCATGTCCTCAGGCACATCAGGCGGGGTTGCCGCACGGTCGGCGAGCTGGCGGCGAAGCGGCAGGTGAGCCGCTCCGCGGTGAGCCAGGCGGTCGCGGCGCTGGTCGCGAAGGGCCTGGTGACGAGGGCGCCGGAGAGCGGGGACAGGCGATGCGTCCTCCTGGGCATTGCCCCCCGCGCGAGCGAGGCGATGGACGCGAATTTCGAGGAGAACAGGGCATGGATGGACTCGAGGATGGCCTCCCTGGAGGCGGGGGACCTGGAGGCGGTGCGCGCCTCGATGGAGATCCTGAGGCGGGTCTTCATCCCGGGCGAGGACTGAGGGAGGGGCGGCGATGAACGAACTCAAGAAGCTCCTCCGCTTCGCGCGGCCCTACAAGCGCCTCGCGATCTTCTCCTTCGTCATGCTCCTCGCGATGGTCGCGCTCGACCTGGCGGTGCCCCGCCTCGTCGAGCGGATCATCGACGAGGGGATCAGGCGGCGCGACATGGGGGTCGTGCTCGGCACGGCCGCGCTGATGCTCGCGATCTCCGCCCTGAGCACGGCGGCGACGGTCCTCAACAGCAACTCCTCGATCCGCGTGGGCGAGGGGGTGGCCAAGGACCTGCGGGAGGAGCTCTTCGGGAAGATCCAGGCCCTCTCCTACGGCGACCTCGACCGCTTCTCCACGGGCAGGCTCATGGTGAGGCTCACGAGCGACGCGGGGGCGGTGCAGCGGGTGTTCCAGGTCTCGCTCCGGATCGGCACCCGCGCCCCGCTCTCGATGATCGGCAGCATCATCCTCATGTTCGTCACGAGCCCCGCGCTCGCGGCCTCGATGGTGCCGATCCTCCTCGCCTCCGCGGGCTTGATCGTCCTCTTCAGCGCGAGGATGGAGCCGCGCTTCCGCTCGGTGCAGCAGAGGCTCGACCGCCTCAACACGATCCTGCAGGAGAACATCGCGGGGGTCAGGCTCGTGAAGGCCTTCGCCCGGGCGGGACGGGAGGAGGCGCGCTTCGCGGCCGCCAACGACGAGCTCGCCGAGGACACGACGAGGGTGCAGTGGCTCATGTCCTCGATGACGCCGGCCCTGACCCTCCTCATCAACGTCGGCATGGTCCTCGTCGCCTGGATGGGCGGGCTCGAGGCCATGGAGGGGAAGCTCTCCATGGGCAGGCTGGTCGCCTTCGCCAACTACCTCCTCGCCACCCTCCACCCGCTCACGATGATGTCCCAGCTCTCGAACACCTGGGCCAACGGCCTCGCCTCGGCCAAGCGCGTCAACGAGGTCCTCGACATAGTCCCCGCGGTGCGGGACGCCGAGGGCGCCGTCGACCTGCCCGCGGACTCCCCCTGCGCGATCTCCTTCGAGGGCGTGGGCTTCGGCTACGACGGCGACGCGGGGCTCCGGGTCCTCGAGGCGATCGACCTCGAGGCCGAGCCCGGGAAGACGGTGGCGATCCTCGGCGCGACGGGCGCGGGCAAGACGAGCCTCGTGGACCTCATCCCGCGCTTCTACGACCCCTCAAGCGGTTCGGTGCGGATCGACGGCCGCGACATCCGGGGCCTCAGGCAGGACTCGCTCCTCGCGCGCGTCGCGATCGTCCCGCAGGAAACGGTGCTCTTCACGGGCACGGTGCGCGACAACATCCGCTACGGGAGGCCCGAGGCCGGCGAGGCCGAGGTCGAGGAGGCGGCCCGCGCGGCCCAGGCCCACGACTTCATCATGAGGCTGCCCCGGGGCTACGACAGCAGGGTCGAGGAAAGGGGATGCAACCTCTCGGGGGGGCAGAAGCAAAGGATCGCCATCGCGCGGGCCCTCGTCTCGAAGCCGCGGATCCTCATCCTCGACGACTCGACGAGCTCGGTCGACGTGGAGACCGAGACGAGGATCCAGGAGGCCATCGCGGAGGCGGCGAGGGGCTGCTCCGTCTTCGTCGTCGCGCAACGCGTCAGCACGGTGCTGAACGCGGACCAGATACTCGTCCTCGACGAGGGGAGGATCGTCGCCCGGGGGAGCCACGCGGAGCTCCTGGGCTCGAGCCCCGTCTACCGCGAGATCTTCGACTCGCAGCTCGGGGGAGGGCTCGATGCGTGACGAGCGGGACGACTTCGCGCCTTCCGTCGACGTCCGCGCGAGCATGCAAAGGCGCGGCGGCAGGCCGGGCAGGATCGAGCGGGCCCACGACCCGCGGCGCGCCCTGCGGCGCCTCGTCGGCTACCTGCGCCCCTTCGGCCGCAAGCTCTCCGTCGTCGCGGCCTTCGTGGTCCTGTACGCCCTCCTGAACCTCGCGGGGCCCTGGCTCATGGGCAGGGCCATCGACCGATTCATCGCCGGCAAGGACCCGGCCGGACTCGCCCGGACCGCCCTCCTCATGCTCGCCGCCTATGTCCTCGCCAACCTTTCGCAGCTCGTCGCCAACGGGGTCATGGCGAGGGTCTCGCAGTTCGCGCTCAAGGGGCTCAGGGCCGAGCTCTTCGCCCGGCTCCAGGTCCTGCCGATGGCCTTCTTCGACTCCCGGCCCGCGGGCGCCCTCATGAGCCGCCTGACCAACGACGTGGACGCCATCAACCAGGCGGTCTCGCAGAACGTGATCGCCCTCCTCACGAGCGCGCTCTCGATGATCGGCATCCTCGCCGCGATGTTCGCGCTGAACCGCTGGCTGGCCCTCGCGAGCCTGGTCGTCGTCCCGGTCATGTACCTCTTCAGCCGCTTCGTGGCCGCCTACACGCGCAAGGGCTTCCGGCGGCTCCAGGGCGACCTCGCCGAGCTCAACGCGGTGGCGGAGGAGGGCATCAGCGGGCAGCGGGTGATCAAGGCCTTCAGGCGGAACGACTCGGTCATCGCGGCCTTCCGCGCGAGGAACGAGGCCGTCTACGCCTCGGCGGTCTACGCCAACTCCTACGCGATGCTCCTCATGCCCCTGACGGGGGTGCTCGGCACCTTCTTCGTGATCGTCATCGCGAGCCTCGGGGGCTGGCTCGCTCTCGGGGGCCTCGTCTCGGTCGGCACGATAGCCGCCTTCATCAACTACGGGCAGAACTTCACCTCGCCCCTGCGCCAGCTCGCGAACCTCTACAACTCGATCCAGGCCGCGCTGGCCGGCGCCGAGCGGGTCTTCGAGGTCCTCGACGAGCCGGCGGAGACCGGGGGCCGCCCCGCGGCGGCGGGCGGCTCCGCTCCTGCGGGAGGCTCCGCGCCTGCGGCCGGCTCCGCGCCCGTCGGCAGGGTCAGGGGCGACGTCAGCCTCGCCGGCCTCCGCTTCTCCTACGTTCCCGGCACGCCTGTCATCAGGGACTTCGACCTCGAGGTCAGGGCCGGCCAGACCATCGCCCTGGTCGGGCCCACGGGCGCGGGCAAGACGACGATCATCAATCTGCTCACGCGCTTCTACGACGCGCAGGAGGGGAGCATACGCATCGACGGGGCGGACATCCGCGACATGGAGCGGGCCGCCCTCCGCCGGAGCCTCGGCCTGGTCCTCCAGGACAGCTTCCTCTTCGCCGACACGGTGATGGAGAACATCCGCTACGGCAGGCTCGAGGCGGGCGACGCGGAATGCGTCGAGGCCGCGCGCATGGCCGAGGCCGACCACTTCATCCGCCAGCTTCCCCAGGGCTACGCCACGAACCTCTCCGAACGCGCGGGCAACCTGAGCCTCGGGCAGAGGCAGCTCCTCTCGATCGCGCGGGTGATCCTCGCCGACCCCGCCATCCTCGTCCTCGACGAGGCGACGAGCTCGGTCGACACGCGCACCGAGCTGCGCATCCAGAAGGCCCTGCTCCGGCTCATGGAGGGCCGCACGAGCTTCGTCATCGCGCACCGGCTCAGCACGATACGCGACGCCGACCTCGTCGTGGTCATCGACGACGGGCGAATCGTCGAGCGGGGCAGCCACCGCGAGCTCCTGGACCGCAAGGGCTTCTACCATCGCCTCTACGTGAGCCAGTTCAAGGGCAACGCGATATGAGGGCGTCGCCCGCCTCACTCGCGGCGGCGGCCGCCGTCGCCCTGATTCTTGACGGCTGTTCGCCCCGCGGCGGCAGGGTCGCGCTGTCCGTCGAGGGACCCCTCGCCACACGGGCGGCGGCCGTCGTCGCGCGCGAGCCCCTCCCGCCCGGCTGGTCCCCGGCCGCGCCCGGGACGAAGGCCGACGCGAGCGTTTCGCTGGCGGCGGCCGAGCCTGGCGCCGGGGCCGCGGGCGCGGCCGCCTTCGTCGCGGGCAGGCTCTGGCTCGCCCCGGCACTCGACCTCGCCGACGCCCGCTACGCGTTGAGCGAAACCGAAGCACGCGCGGTCGGCCTCGAGGAGCTCGCGGCGATCCTCCCCCCCCGCCGCGCGCCGCGGGTCGACGGCCGCTGGCCCGGCGAGGAGGGCTACCCGCTCGCCCGCAGCCTCCTCCTCTCGGTCGCCGGGCCCGGCGGCTCGCGGCCTCCGCGGGCCCTCGCCGCCTGGGCGGATCGGGCGGCCGCGGCCGCGAGGGCCGCGGAGGAGAGGCCTTCGGTATTGATGGCGGTCGGGGACATGCAGGCAGGCGCCGCCGAGGCGCCGATCCTGGCAGCGGGAGGGGCGCGGAACCGCGAGCTCCTCCGCGGCGGCCTGGTAGACGCGTTGCGCGGCGCCGATTTCCTCGTCGGGAACCTTGAGGGCCCGGTGAGCGCGCGCGGCTCGCCGAACCCCCGCAAGCGCTTTCTCTTCAGGATGCCGCCGGGCACGGGCCGCTCCCTCCTCGACGCCGGCTTCGACCTCGTCCTCTTCGCGAACAACCACGCCTTCGACTACGGCCCCCTCGCCTTCGCCGACACGTTGCGCGAACTCGATGAGGCCGGCCTGCCCTTCGTGGGCGCGGGCGCGGACGGGAGCGCCGCCCTCGCGCGGCGGAGGCTCGAGGCCCGCGGCGGCGGGCCCCTCGTATTCATCGGCTTCGCGGCCTATCCGCGGGAGCGCCTGGGCTTCACCACGGAAGAGGCGGCGGCGGGCCCGGGCAGGCCCGGGATCAACGCCGACGAGGAGGCCACGATCGCGGCCGTTCGCGCGGCCGCGGCAGCGGGCGAGACGGTCGTGGTGCTGGCCCACGGCGGCGACGAGTACGTCCCCTCCCCTCCCCCCTATCTCCGCGAGCGCTACCACCGTTTCGCCGACGCGGGGGCCTTCCTCGTCATCGGATCCCATCCCCACGTGCTGCAGGGCGTCGAGGCCCGCGGCGAATCGCTCATCGCGTACTCCCTCGGCAACTTCCTCTTCACCGGTCTCGAGGAACCGCTCCTCTCGGTCCGCAGCGCGGCCCTATCCTTCCTGGTCTACGAGGGCCGGGTCCGCGGCCTCGCGCTCGAGCCCGTGATCGTCGACCCGCGGGGCAGCTCGCCGGATCCCGACCGGGCGGGGGCCGAGAGGCGCTTCGCGGCGGCCTGCGCGGCCCTGGGGAGGTCGCGGACGGGAAGATGAAGGCGGAGCGGGCTCAATCGGCGGAGAGGATATCGAGCGACCTGCGCCTGTTCTCCAGGATCGTCCTTTCCGCGCAGGCCGCCATGTCGAGCACGCAGGGAGCGACGAGCCGGTATTCCACCAAGGTACCCCGCTTCTCGTCGGCGATGAGGCCGACGCTTTTCAGCTGCGACAGGTGTTTCGAGGCCACCGATTTCTCGATCCCGACCGCGACGGCGAGCTCGCAGACGCACCAGGGACGCTCGCGGAGTCTTTCGAGCATGAGAATGCGCATCGGATGCGCGAGGGCCTTGAACATCTCGGCCCTGAGCTCGTATCGCCGTAGGGTCTTCGCATTCATACGCCATAAAGTTGCAATGTTTCCCAACAATTGTCAAGGAAGGCCTTGACTCTTTTGTGCTTTGTTTCCATAATTTGCAACATCCCCTGTTTCTTGGGGTCAGGGAGGTCCGTTTATGAAAGTCCAAATCCTGGGTTCGGGTTGCCAGAAGTGCAGGCTCCTTGAGCAGCATGCCCGTGAGGCGGTGGCGGAGCTCGGCATCCCGGCCGAGGTCGAGAAAGTCACGGACATCGAGGCCATCGCCGGGATGGGAGTGATGACGACACCCGCTATCGCGATCGATGGAGAGGTCAAGAGCGCCGGAAGGGTCCTCTCCAAGGATCAGGTGATCGCCTTGATACGAGAGGGGAATTGAGATGGCTGGATGCTCGTGCGGCGGGGATCGCGAGCCCAGGCTTCTCTACGCCTGCTCGGGGATGGCGAGTACTGGCATGATTGCCGACCAGGTGTGGAGGAAACTGCCGCGAGACGGGGTCGGCGCCGGGACCTGCCTCGCGGCCATCGCCGACAGGATCGCGGAGCACCTCGCGGCTCCCGTTCGCGCCTAGGCCTCGGAATAACGCATGTTGACCGTCTGGGATTTCATCCAGAGGCAGATTCTGGGGATGGGATGGCTGAATGCCCTCGCGGGATCGCTTCTTGGCTCCCTCGGCATCGATACATCCGGAAGGATCGGCGCGAGCCTGCGGTTCTTCCTTTATGACACGGTGAAGATATTGGTCCTTCTATCGGTGCTGATCTTCGTGATTTCATACATCCAGAGCCATTTCCCTCCGGAAAGGACGAAGAAGATACTCGGGCGCTTCAGTGGAACCGGAGCGAACATCCTGAGCGCCCTCTTGGGCACGCTGACTCCGTTCTGCAGTTGCTCGTCGATTCCGATTTTCATCGGCTTCACCAATGCGGGTTTGCCGGTGGGCGTGACCTTTTCCTTCCTCATCTCGTCGCCGCTCGTGGATCTCGGGGCTCTCGTGCTGCTCATGAGCGTATTCGGCGCGCCTTTCGCCTTGTCGTACGTCCTCGTCGGCCTCGTCCTCGCGGTCATCGGAGGCACGTTGATCGACAAGATGGGAATGGAGAGGTACGTTGTGCGATTCAAGGCTCCCGCGGGGAACGTCGCCGCCGATGCCCCCGGGATGACCAGGAGCGATCGACTCGCTTACGCGAAGGAACAGACGATCGAGACGGTCAAGAGGGTGTGGATCTACGTGCTCGCGGGGGTCGGCATCGGCGCGCTCATCCACGATTGGATTCCCGAAGAATGGATACGGGGAGTCCTCGGCCGGGACAATCCCTTCTCCGTCCTCGTCGCGACGGTCGTCGGCATCCCGATGTACGCGGATATCTTCGGGACGATACCGATTGCGGAAGCCCTGTTCTCAAAAGGCGTCGGAGCCGGGACGATACTCTCCCTCATGATGGCGGTGACGGCACTGTCGCTTCCTTCCATGATCATGTTGAAGAAAGTCGTAAAAACGAGGCTGCTCGCGGTATTCGCAGGCATCGTCGCCGCCGGTATCATCATCATCGGATACGCGTTCAACGCGATCGGATTCATCTTTTCCTGATGTGCGTCGTCAATCCCGGGTCGCCGGAACGACTGGTCCCGGCCACGATGCGGGCTTGCCGCACGGCCTCGATGACGGCATTGATCATTGGCAATGTTGGCGAATACGCCCATAATTAGTTCCGGAGTCGACCCTGTCAACGTAGTGTCGAAGGAGCCCCCATGAGCGATACCTCAAGACCTGTCAACGGAGTCCCGGCCGCGAAGCTCTCGGTCTTCGCCCGCTACCTTTCCCTCTGGGTGGCCCTCTGCATCGGCGCGGGCGTGGCCGTCGGGTACTTCCTTCCGGGCGTACCCGCCTTCCTCGGCCGGTTCGAATACGCCAAGGTTTCGATCCCCGTGGCCCTGCTCATCTGGCTCATGATCTACCCCATGATGCTCAAGGTCGACTTCACGAGCATCAAGAACGCCGGCAAGAAGCCCAAGGGCCTCGTCATCACGCTCGTGGTGAATTGGCTCATCAAGCCCTTCACGATGTACCTCATCGCCGCTTTCTTCCTGAAAGTCGTCTTCAAGGCCCTGATCCCCGGCGAGCTTTCCACCGAATACCTCGCGGGCGCCGTCCTCCTCGGCGCGGCCCCCTGCACCGCCATGGTCTTCGTCTGGTCCTACCTCTCGGAGGGCGACGCCGGCTACACGGTGGTCCAGGTGGCGGTGAACGACCTCGTCATCCTCTTCGCCTTCACGCCCATCGTCGCCTTCCTCCTCGGGGTGAGCGACGTGCGGGTGCCCTGGGACACCCTCCTCCTCTCGGTGCTCCTTTTCGTCGTCATACCCCTGGGAGCCGGGGCGATCACGAGGTCCCGGCTCATCAGGCGCCGGGGCAGGGAATGGTTCGAGGGAATCTTCCTCAAGAAGTTCGAGGGCCTCACCGAGGGCGGTCTCCTCCTCACCCTCGTCATCCTCTTCGCCTTCCAGGGCCGGGTGATCCTCGCCAATCCGCTCGCGATCGTCCTCATCGCCCTGCCCCTCGTCATCCAGACCTACCTGATCTTTTTCATCGGCTACGGCTGGGCCAAGGCATGGAAGGTCCCCTATGAGATAGCCGCTCCGGCCGGCATGATCGGCGCATCGAACTTCTTCGAACTGGCCGTGGCGGTCGCGGTGAGCCTCTTCGGGCTATCGTCCGGCGCGGCCCTCGCCACCGTCGTCGGCGTGCTGGTCGAGGTGCCGGTGATGCTGAGCCTCGTCCGGATAGCGAAGGCCACACGGTCGAGATTCCCCGGGGCGGCCTGAGGCCGAGTGGCGAATTCCATGGATGGAGGGGAGTCATGAACAGGATTCCCGACCTCTCCGTCTTCCGCGCGGCGCTTCCTCCCACCGACGGCGTTCCGAACCTCGGTCCCGACGAAGCCCGCGCGTTATGCGACCAAGGCGCCGTCATCGTGGATCTCCGGGAAGCCTACGAGACGAACTTCCGGGTCTTCGCCGTTCCAGAGGTCATCTACATGCCGTGGAGCGGGTTCGCGGATCACTGCGACGAGCTTCCCCGCGGCGCCGCGCTCATCCTCGCCGACGCCGCGGGGATCTACGCTCGAGGCGCCGCCCGGCTTCTGGTCGCGGCAGGATACCGGAACCTCGCGAAACTGTCGGGCGGCATGATCGACTGGGACGCCAGCGGCGCCCCCGTCAGGAAGGATGCCGAATACGAGCTCGGCGGGCAGTGCGCCTGCAAGATCAAGACTCGCCATGGCGGCGATCCATCTCTCGCCAGACGGGATCGGCGGCCGGCCGGGCCGGGCGCGTTCGCCGAGCCGGAGTGAGGCGCATCGAGCATCCTGACGGATGAAAAAAGGCCGCGCCCCCTCGGGGCGCGGCCGCGTCATGCGATGGAGTCGCTCAACTTCCCTGCTTCACGAAGGCGTCGCGGTAGCCCATCGATTTTATCCGGTACAGCACGAGTCCGCTCTCGTCGCGCGACAGGGGGCCGACGTAGAGGCGGTAGGCCTCCGCGCCGCTCTTGGCCTTGACCTTCTCGACGGCGAGGGGGTAGCTCGACTTGAAGCCGCTCACCGCGCCGACCAGGGTGTCGTTGCTGCCGTAGACGCCGATCTGCACGTAGAAGGAGCCGCGCGCGAGGCCGGCGAGGAGGGGCACGCTCGCGGGCAGCTCGGCGGGCTTGGCGGCCGCGGGAGCCGCCGGCGCCGCGGGGGCCGCCGGCGCCGCGGGGGCCGCGGGAAGGGTGGCCGCGGGCGCGGGAGCCGAGGGGGCGGAAGGCGCGGGCACGGCGACCGAGGGCTTCGACTCGGCGGGAGCGGGCGCCGAGGGGATGGAAGGCTCGGGCGGACGCGGGGCCGTGGGTTCGAGGGTGACGACGATCTCAGCGCCCTCGGCCGGCGCCACGGGACGCTCTCCCACGCTCTCGGCGGGAGGGGGGGCGCCCGGCTCGCCGAGGTAAGCCTCGGCAGGCGCCCCGGCCAGGGCCGAGGGCTTCTCCGCGGAGAGACTTTCGCTCGGGCTCGGGACCGTTGGTGCGAGGAGCTCGGCGGTAGGCGAAGGCTCCTTGGCCGGCGCCGCGGCGACGAGGGCGGTCGGGCCGCCTTCGGGAGCCGCGGCGACGGGGGCGGTCGGGCCGCCTTCAGGAGCCGCGGCGAGCTTCGGCGAGGGCTCTTCGAGCGAGGCGGTCGCCGCGGCCGCGCCCCGCGCCGCCGGGCGCTCGGCGGCGAGGCTCTCGGAGGGGATCGGCGCGTTCGGGTCCGCGAGCTCGGCCTCGGAGGAGAGACCGGCCTCGGGGCGGTCGGCGGCCAAGGCCTCGCTGGGGCTCGGCGCATCCGGGTCCGCGAGCTCGGCCTCGGAGGAAAGGCCGGCCTCCGGACGCTCGGCCGCCAGGGCCTCCGGTCCGACGGGGGCGGCGGATTCGATGGCCTTCGGCTCCGCGAGCTCGGCGCCGGCGACGGCGGACGCGGCCGCGGGCCTGTCGAAGGGATAGGCCTCGGGACCGGCGGGGAGGCCCTCGGCCGCGACCGCCGGGAGATCTATTTCAGCCAACGCGACATCGGGCACCTCGGGGGCGGGGCCGGCGAGGCGGGGCAGGAGTTCCTCGGGGAGCTCGTCGGGGGCGAAGCGCGGGCTCGGCTCCGCGAGCTCGGCCGCGAGCCCGATCTTGGTCATGGCGGGGCGCTCGACTCCCTCCACGCTCGCGACTCCCTGGGGGGCGGCGGGCTCGCCGGGAGCGGCGACCGCGGCGGGCAGGGGCTCGGGAAGGAAGGCCTTGGCCTGCGAAGTGGGCCGCGGGCGGGGGTTCGAGCCACCGATCGCCTCGGGCATGCTCGCGGGGAAGGTCTTGGCCGAGGGCTGGCCGGCGGCGGGTATCGGCGCCTGGTCGGGCTGGGGCAGGCTCATGCCGACGGACTCGGGTCGAGGTTCGCCCGGGCCGGCAGCCGGGGGGGCGGAGAGGGGATAGGGATCGGCCGCCACTTTCTCAGGGAGGGGCGCCGGAGCGGGAGCCGCGGCAGGAAGGGCCGGGGCGGGAGAAGGCGCCGGCGCGGGGGTTTCGGCGACGGCGGGAGGAGGCGCCTCGGGCGCCGGCGAGACTGCCGGCTCGGGGCCCGCGGCCGCGGCAGGTCCGGGCAGGAGGGGCTCGGGGGTGGGGGTCGCCGCGAGAGCGGCGGGCGGCACGGGCGAGGCCTTCCCCGGGACGATGACCTCGGCCTTGGGAGCGGGTTCCTGGATCGGGACCGAGGCCTCGGCGATGAGGGCGGCGGCGCTCTTGTCCTCGGGGGGCGCAGGCTGCGCGGCGACAGGCGCGGCCGGAGTCGCGGCGGCCTCGACGGCCGCGGCGGGGGCCGGGCTCGCCGGCGCGGGGACGGCGGTCTTGGGTTCCGCGGCCTTGGCGGCGCTCTTGTCGCGCTCGACGAAGACCCTGGGATTGAAGTCGGGGTCGGCGGTTTCGCCGGCCCGGGCCGCGGGGAGGGTCGCCTCGGGCATGGAGAGCGAGAGGGTCGTGGCGCGCACGCGCGCGGCGGTCCCCTGCCTCATGCCGAGGGCCTCGGCGGCCTTGGGCGAGAGGGCGATGAAGACGCCGGGATTGTCGACGTTCCTCGTTATGACGACGGTGACGGTCTTGCCGTTCTCGAGGTTGCGGACCTCGACCGAGGCGTCGCGGGGAAAGGAATTGCATGCCCCGAAGAGGCCGTCGCCGGGAAAGTCGCCCGCGCCGCCGACCACCGCGCTGCCCTCCCACACGGAGGCGCCGCCGGCGAGCAGGGCGAGGAGGAGTATCGCCGCGAAGCACTGCCTTCTTCTCATCGTTTCCCTCCCAGAGGACGTTGGCCGAGGGCGGCCGCGCAGGCCTTGCCTATCGCGGCGCCGATCCCCCCGCTGAGCCGGCCGGCTTGCGCGGCCGCTTCCGCGGAATCGACCGGCCCCTCGAGCGAGCCGGAAGCCAGGGTCGCGCCGTCGGAGACGCGGACCAGGCGGTAATCAACTTCAGAGGCGAGCCAGGCGGCCTTCGCGAAGGAGCTCGGGCGCCAGTCCGCGTAGACGGCGATGAGGTAGTCCTCGAAGCCTTCCCCGGCCGCCGCGAGGCCGAAGGAGGGCGCCAGCCAGGTCTCTCGGTCCACGGCCGCGCAGGGAGCGTCGGTCGCGATGAGGCCGGCGTCGAAGAGCGAGCCGAGGCAGGCCGAGACGATGTACGCCATCGGCCCCTTCCCCGAGACCTCCCCCGGGAAGCCCGGATCCTGCGCGGGGGCCAGGCCGACGGTCTGGGCCGCCGCGGGCGGGACGAGGCAGATCGAGAGGACGAGGACGCCCTGGGCTAATCTCACGCGGACCTTCCTTCTCTTTGTCTATCGGCCCGCACCATGAGGTGCCTTACAGAATTTGAGGGGGAACGGGCCGATGCGGCCCGAGGCTTGATCGGCCTTACATGAATTCACGGATCGGCGGGCCGGCGGCCCTTCCATTGATCAAGGCCGGGCGCCGTGCTAGTATCCCGCGAGACGCATGCAGTACTACGCCATCCAGGTCCTGACCAGGGGCGAGGACGACTACAAGAAGAGGGTCGCCGTGGCCTCCCTGGACAGGACGGTCTTCATACCCAAGCGGATGCTCCCCGTGCGGCGCAAGGGCAAGGTGAAGAAGGAGCTGTTGCCGGTCTTCGCCGGCTACGTCTTCATCGAGTCGGAGGACATCCTCGACGACCTCGACTTCTACTGGCTCCTCCGCAAGACCGCGGGCTTCATCCGCTTCCTCCGCGACAACACGGCGCCGATGCCCCTCAACGACCGCGAGCGCCTCCTGCTCCGCCATTTCATGTCCTTCGGCGAATACGCCGATACTTCGAAAGTGACCTTCGACGAGAACGACCGGATCGTCGTGCTATCCGGTCCTCTCAAGGGACTCGAGGGCCAGATCGTCAAGGTGAACCGCCGGAAGGGCCGGGCCAAGGTGAAGCTCGACCTCTGCGAGACGGGCTTCCTGATCGATCTCGGCTTCGAGACCGTGGAGCGGGTCGTTTCGAAAGGCGGCGACGGGCATGAGGACGGGCGATAGGGAAGGCGGTCGGGTCTACATCATCGGGGCCGGATTCGCCGGCAGGGCGATAGCGCGGGAGATCAAGGAGAAGGCCGTCTTCGGCAACGTCGTCGCCTTCCTCGACGACGACCCGGCCAAGATCGGGACGAGGATCGACGGCATCACGGTGCTCGGGCCGATCCGCGACGTGGTGAACCTGCTCCGGAGGACGCCGGCCGACGAGGCCGTCATCGCCATCCCGAGCGCGACCCGCGAGGCCCTCCGCGAGCTCTACTTCCTCCTCAAGCGCGCGGGCTTCTCGCGGATCAGGATAGTGCCGGGCATCGCGCAGATCATCGAGGGCGACGCCCACCTCATCCAGGCCCGCGAGATCGAGAGCCAGGACCTCCTCGGGCGCAACCCCATCGCCATCGGCCTCAGGGAGAGCCTGTCCTACCTGCGCGGCAAGCGCGTCCTCATCACGGGCGCCGGCGGCTCGATCGGCTCGGAGCTCTCCCGCCAGCTCCTGTCGGCGGGGGTCTCCCGCCTCTACCTCTTCGGCCACGGCGAGAACTCGATCTACGAGATCGACCGCGAGCTCCGGCTCCTCCGCGAGGAGGGCGTCGGCGAGAAGACCTCGATCGTGCCCCTCATCGGCGAGCTCAAGGACGCGGAGTACATGCGCTGGGTCATCGGCCGCCTCAAGGCCGACGCGGTCTTCCACGCCGCGGCCTATAAGCACGTGCCCATGGCCGAGGAGAACCCCGTCGCGGCGATCCACAACAACGTGATCGGCACCCGCAACCTCGTCGAGGCCTGCCTCGAGGCGGGGGTGCGGCGCTTCGTCCTCGTCTCGACGGACAAGGCCGTGGAGCCGGTGTCGGTCTACGGCGCCTCCAAGATGCTCGCCGAGCGGATCGCCATCGCGGCCGCGGAGCGGGCGGCGCCCGGCCGGGACTTCATGGTCGTGCGCTTCGGCAACGTCCTCGGCTCCCGCGGCTCCATCGTCCCCCTCTTCTCCAAGCAGATCGAGAAGGGCGGCCCCGTGACGGTGACGCATCCCGACGTGAGCCGCTACTTCATGACCATACCCGAGGCCTGCTCCCTCGTGCTCAAGACCGGCGGCGTCGGCAAGGGCGGCCGCACCTACCTCCTCGACATGGGCGAGCCGGTCAGGATCCGCGACCTCGCCGAGCAGATGATCCGCTTCCACGGCTTCGAGCCCGGCCGCGACATCAGGATCGAGTACACGGGCCTCCGCGCCGGCGAGAGGCTCGAGGAGCGCCTGCACTCGGCGGAGGAGGTCCTCGTCCCGACCGAGTACCCGAGGATCAACCGCCTCGAGCGCCGGGAGGCGGCGCAGGAGGGGCTCGACGCCCTCCTCGCGGAGCTCGCGCCCCACTGCGTCCTCTCCGAGGGCAAGGAGAAACTGTACCGGAACCGCCGCAGCCTCCGGGCCGTCTTGAAAAAATACGTCCCGACGCTTATCGTTCCCGAGCATGAGCCCGAATTCTGATTTCGTCCCCTTCGCCCTGCCCTCGATCGGGAGGGAGGAAGAGGAAGCCGTCCTCGCCGTCCTGCGCTCGGGCTGGCTGACGACCGGCAAGGTCGCCCTCGCCTTCGAGGAGGAGTTCGCGGCCTACGCCGGCGCCTCGGGCGCCCTCGCCGTGAATTCGGCCACCTCCGGCCTCCACCTCGCCCTCGAGGCCCTCGGCGTCGAACCGGGGGACAAGGTCGTCACGAGCCCCTACACCTTCGTCTCCACCGCCTCGGTGGCCCGCCACCTCGGCGCCGAGCTCGTCTTCTGCGACGTGACGCCCGAGGGCTACGACCTCGATCCGGCGAGGCTCGAGGAGATCCTCGGCCGGGAGCGCGGCGTCAAGGCCGTGATGCCGGTCCACGTGGGCGGCTACCCCTGCAGGATGGCCGAGATCCTCGGCCTCGCGCGCCGCGCCGGCTGCGCCGTGGTCGAGGACTGCGCCCACGCCTTCCCCGTCCGCCTGCCCGAAGGCTTCGCCGGGACCCTCGGCGACGCGGGGGTCTTCTCCTTCTACGCGACGAAGACGATCACGACGGGCGAGGGCGGCATGGTCCTCGCGAGGGACGAGGGCACGAGGCGCCGCATGGCCACCATGCGCTCCCACGGCTTCGACCGCGGGGCCTGGGACCGCTACACCTCCAAGACCGCCTCCTGGCGCTACGACGTGGTCGAGGCGGGCTACAAGTACAACCTGCCCGACCTCCTCGCGGCCATAGGCAGGGAGCAGCTCAGGAAGGCCGACCGCTTCCTCGAGGAGAGGCGGGCGATCGCCTCCTTCTACCTCGAGTCCTTCGGCGGCCACCCGGCCCTGGAGCTGCCGCCGACCCATCCGGCCCACTCCTGGCACCTCTTCAGCCTCCGGATCAGGCCGGAGGCCCTCTCGATCGGCCGCGACGAGTTCGTCGAGCGGCTCCAGGCCCGCGGGATCGGGGTCTCCGTGCACTTCATCCCCCTCCACACGATGAGCTACTGGTCGAAGCGCTACTCGCTCTCGCCGGGGGACTTCCCCAACGCCCTCGACCGCTTCTCCCGCAGCATCTCCCTCCCCATCTGGCAGGGCATGTCGCGGAGCCAGGTCGAGCGCGTGACCGAGGCCGTCCTCGGCGTCGCCCTCGAGGCGGCACGCTGAACGCGACCCGCGGCGGGGCCGCCGGGCCGAGGGCGGGCGACTCGCTGACCGACCTCGCCCTCGAGGGCATGATCCACGCGATCGCCGTCCGCTCCCCCGCGGCGCGGGGCGCCATAACCTCGATCCGCTTCCCGCGGCTTCCCGCGGGCTACCGCGCCATCCTGCCCGCCGACATCCCCGGCGAGAACCGCCTCCGCTCCTTCGGGGCCGAGCTGCCCGTCCTCGCCGCGGACCGGGTGGCCTACGTCGGCGAGCCGGTGGCCCTCATCGCCGGCCCCGATCCCGTCGCCCTCGAGGAGCTCGCCGCGGCGACCCGCGTCGACTGCGCCGAGGAGGAGCCCCGCCTCTCCTGGGAGAGCTTCGCCTCCGAGCAGGTGGCGGCCAAGCGCGTCGCCGTCGTGGGAGACCCGGACGGGGCCTTCTCGGCCGCGGGCTCCGTCAGCGAGGACTCCTTCACGAGCGGGGCCATCGAGCACTACTACAGCGAGCCGCAGGGCGCGGCCGCGGGCTACGACTACGACAAGATGGCCGTGTGGTGCGCCACGCAGTGGCCCTACCACGTCCGCGACTCCGTGGCCCTGGTCCTCGGCTGCGAGCCCGACGACGTCTCGGTGCGGCCGACCCGCCTCGGGGTCCACCTCGACGGCAAGCTCTGGTACCCTTCCCTCCTCGCCTGCCACGCCGCCTTGGCCGCGGTGGCCTGCGGCAGGCCCGTGAAGATGCTCCTCACGAGGGAGGAGGACTTCCTCCACACGCCGAAGCGCGCGCGCAGCGCCGTGAGCGTCCGCTCGGCCGTCGACGAGGCGGGGAACCTCTCGGCCCTCGACGTGCGGATAGCACTGGGCGTCGGCGCCTACGGGCCCCTCGCCGAGGAGATCGTCTCCCAGGCGGTCCTCGCCGCCACCGGCGCCTACTCCTGCCCCAACATCAGGGTCGAAGGCTACGCGGTGCGCACCGACACGGTGCCCTCGGGCGCCTTCGGCGGCCTCGGCGCCTCGCACTCCCTCTTCGCGGTCGAGGCCCACGCCAACCGGCTCGCCGCCTCGCTCGGCGAGGACCCGATGGACTGGAAATCGCGCAACGTGCTCCGCAAGGGCTCCGCCCTCCTCACGGGCGAGGCGATGCGCGAAATCGTGCCCTACGCCGCGATCATGGAGCGCCTCGCCGCGGCGAGCGACTACCGCCGCAAGTACGCCTGCTACGAGCTCGTCCGCAAGCGCCGCTCCGGCCCCTCCGACGGCCCGATGCGCGGCATCGGCCTCGCCTTCGCCTACCAGGGCGCCGGCCCCTTCCTCTCGGGCGAGGCCTCGAACTCCTACACCGTCGAGGCGACCCTCGACAAGGGCCTCGGCCTCACCATCCGGACGAGCGCGGCCTCGGCCGGCGGCGGCGCCCTCGAGACATGGCGCCGCGCCGCCGCCGCCATCCTCGGCATCGAGCCCGGGGCTGTCCTCGTCGCCGAGCCCGTCACCGGCGAGGTGCCCAACTCGGGGCCGAGCACGCTGTCGCGCAACGTGACGGTGATCAAGCGGCTCGTCGAGCGGGCCTGCGAGGCGATCCAGAAGAAGCGCTTCCGCGAGCCCCTCCCCCTCACCGCGCGGAGCCTCTACCGCGTGCCCCGGCCGATCCGATGGGAGGAGGGCCGGGTCTCGGGCTCGCCCTTCGACACCGCATCCTGGATCGGCGCGGCCGTCGAGCTCGAGCTCGACTCCTGGACCCTCGAGCCGCGGCCCCTCGGGGCCTGGCTCTGCGTCGACGCGGGCGAGCTGGCCTCGCCGGAGCGCGCCGCCTCGTCCCTGCGCTCGGGCGCGGTCGACGCCCTCGGCTCCTGCCTCCGCGAGCGGGTCGAGGTGTCGAAGGCCCGGCGCGACGGCGAGGACCGCCGCGAGTACTACCGCTACGGCCTCCAGCCCCTGCACGAGCTCCCGCCCATCGTCGTCGACTTCCTGCCGGCCTCGCGCGGCGCGCCCGCGAAGGGGATCGGGGAGCTCCCCTTCGCCTCGTTGCCCGCGGCCTTCCTCTCCGCGCTCTCCCAGGCGGCGGGTTCGGCCTTCTCGCGCCTGCCGGTGCCCGTCGCCGAGATCGCCCGGGCGGTGGAGTCCTCATGACCCTCGGCTTCATCCTCAACGGCGAGGACGTGAGCGCCCGCGTCCGCAGCTCCGACCGGCTCTCGGACATCCTGCGCGAGCGCTTCGGCCTGCTCGGCGTGCGCTCCGACTGCCGCTCGGGCCGCTGCGGCCGCTGCCTCGTGTTCCTCGACGGCCGCCTCGTGCCCTCCTGCCTGGTGCCCGCGTTCCGCGCGCGCGGGGCGGAGGTCGTCACGATCGAGGGCTTCGCGCAGACGGACGAGTACCA
>CAYNPQ010000005.1:0-86350 GCA_964399065.1 uncultured Treponemataceae bacterium
CCCCGCCGAGACTCTCGCGCTTCCGGCCCGCGCGCAGGCCGCGAGGAGGAGCATGCAGGTCCGCGCGTCGTCCAGCGCCCGGTGGGCCCTCCCGCCGTCGATGCCGAGCATGGCGGAGAGCGCGCCCAGGCGGTAGCTCCCGGCGCCGGGGAAGGCTTCGCGGGCCAGGTTCCTGGTGTCCAGCGGCGCGTTGCGCGGCAGAGGCAGCCCGGCGCGGGCGAGCTCGGCCCGGAGGAAGGACAGGTCGAAGAGCGCGTTGTGCGCCACTATGACCGCGCCTTCGCAGAGGGCGAGGAGGGCCGGAGCGGCGGCGGCGAAGGGAGGCGCCCCGGCGAGGTCCTCGTCGGAGATGCCGTGGATCCCCCGGGCCGCGGGGGGCATGGGCATGCCGGGATCCACGAGGGCGGAGAGGGCCCCCTCCTCGCGGAAGGAGGGCCCCCCTTCGCCCCAGGCGGCCGCGAAGCGCAGGGCGCCGATCTCGACGACCCGGTCGCGCGCGGGATCGAGTCCGGTCGTCTCGAAGTCGAGGGCGAGGAAGGTCCGCCCCGCCCAGCTCCAGCCCGAGGGGAGGCTCACGCTCCGACGGCCTTCCGGATCTCGGCCTCGATGGCCGCGGCCTTGGCCGCGGACTCCTTCCTCGCCGCCTCGAGGCCCCGGGAGGCCTCGGTGCGGCAGAGGACATAGTACTTGATCTTGGGCTCGGTGCCCGAGGGCCGGACGGTCACCATGGTGCCGTCCTCGAGGTACCACTGGAGGACGTCGCTCGTCGGGAGATCGACCGCCCTGGCCTTGCCCTCGGCGCCGGGCTCCCATTCCCTGCCGGTCTTGACGTCGCGGATCCTCGCGACGCGGATGCCCGCGAAGGCCGCCGGCTGGGAGCGCCGGTAGCCCTCCATGATGCCGCGCATCGTGTCCATGCCGCTCGGCCCCTCGAAGTACTTCGAGACGCCGCGCTCCTCGAAGAGGCCGTGCTCGAGGTAGAGCTCGTCGAGGCGCTGGAGGAGGGACTTGCCCTTGGAGCGCCAGTAGAGGGCCGCCTCCGCGGTGATCGCCGCGGCCGAGATCCCGTCCTTGTCGCGGACCTCGTCCTCGACGAGGTGGCCGTAGCTCTCCTCGGTGCCGTAGACGAAGGCGTGGCCCGCGGCGGGGTCGGTCCCGGGGGCGGCCTCGAAGCGCCGCATGAGGTCCGCGATCCACTTGAAGCCGGTGAGGCACTCGAACATCGTCGCGCCGTACTTGGCCGCGACGCGCGTCTGCAGGTCGGTGGTCACGATGCTCTTGACGACCGCCGCCTTGGGGGGCAGGCGCCCGAGCTCCTTCAGGGTGAGGAGGATGTAGTCGAGGTGGAGGGCCCCGAGCTGGTTGCCGCTGACGAGGGCGAAGCCGCCCGAGCCGTCGGGCACCGCGATGCCGAGGCGGTCCGCGTCGGGGTCGGTGGCCATCACGACGTCGGCCTTCTCGCGCTTACCGAGCTCGATGGCGAGCTTGAGGGCGGCGGACTCCTCGGGGTTCGGGAAGGCGACCGTGGGGAAGGCGCCGTCAGGCTCTCGCTGCTCCGGCACGGTCGACACCGAGAGGCCGAGCTCGCGCATCACGCGCTCGAAGTGCATGGCGCCGGTGCCGTGGAGGGGCGTGTAGACGATCTTGGCGCGGCCCGCCATCTCCTTGATGAGGTCGGGGCGGAGGAGCTTGGACTTGACCATGGCCGCGTAGGCGTCGTCGATCTCCTTGTCGACCATGACGAGCAGCCCCTTCGCGAGGGCCTCCTCCCTCGCGATCGACTTCACCTCTCGGACCGCGTTCACCATCGATATGATGCCGGCGTCGTGGGGGGCGATGACCTGCGCCCCGTCGTTCCAGTAAGCCTTGTAGCCGTTGTACTTGGGCGGGTTGTGGCTCGCCGTGACGACGATGCCGGTGTCGGCGCCGAGCCTGCGGATCGCGAAGGAGAGTTCGGGCGTGGGCCGGAGCGAGGTGAAGAGGTAGGCCTTGACCCCGTTGCCGGCGAGGACCAGGGCGGCGGCCTCGGCGAACTCGGCGGAGTAGCGCCGCGAGTCGTAGGCGAGGCAGGCCGAGAGGGGCTTGCCCGGCAGGGCCTTCTTGAGGTAGTCGGCGAGGCCCTGGGTGGCCCGCCGCACGACGAGGAGGTTCATGCGGTTGTAGCCGCCCCCGATCACGCCGCGCAGGCCGCCCGTGCCGAATTCGAGGTCGCGGTAGAAGCGGTCCTCGAGCTCCTTCCAATCGCCCGCCTGGAGGAGGGAGAGCACCTCGACGCGGAAGTTGTGGTCGGTCTCGTTCGCGATGTAGTCGGTGGCCCTCGCCTTGATCGCCTCGTGGTCCATATCGGCTCCTTGTCGCTGTCGTTGCGTTCCTGTCCTGTTCTTCAATTCTAGCGTCCCGGCCCGGCCGCGGGTAGCGGGGGCGCGGCCCGGCCGGAGGCGCCTACTCCCGGCGGAAATGCCGCAGCATGGCGGCTGGCTCGTCGAGGATCTCGGCCGCGCCGGCCGACCGCAGCTCCGCCGCGCCCCGGAAGCCCCAGGCCGCGCCGAGGGCGAGCATGCCGGCCGACCCCGCCGTCCGCATGTCAACGTCGGAGTCGCCGAGATAGGCGATCTCCGAGGGCGCGGCCCCGAGCCGCCTCGCGGCGTCGAGGGCGGAGGCCGGGTCGGGCTTGCGGGGGAAGTCGGCCGTCTCCCCCCGCACGAGGACGAAGGGGACGCCTGGCAGGAGGGCGGCGACGACCTTCTTCGTGAGGGGGTCGGGCTTGTTCGAGAGGACGGCCATCGGCACGCCTGCGGCGGCCAGGGCCGCGAGGAGCCCCCCGACGCCCGCGTAGGGGCGGGAGAGGTCGAGGCAATGGGCCTCGTAGTTCGCCGCGGCCTCCTCGTGGAGGGAGCGGACCGCCTCGGGATCCTCCGCGAGGGCGGGCGGCAGGGCCTTCGTGACGAGGTTCCGGAAGCCGTTCCCCACCATGCGCTTGTAGCTCGCCGCGTCGTGGGTCGGCAGACCGCGCCGCGCGAGGGCGCCGTTGACCGCCGCGGCGATGTCGTCGATCGTGTCCACCAAGGTACCGTCGAGGTCGAATATAGCTGCTTTCATGGGTGCTCGTTCCCCTCGCCGGCCGCTATCCGCGGCGGCGCCGGGAGGGCTAGTATCGCCGAGGGGAGCGACGAGCGTCAATGAGTAGGACCGCCAAGAACGAGGGGCGCGGGGCTGAGGCCTTCCGCTCCGCCTATCGCGCGCTGTACGGCGTTCGATGGACCGCCCTCGAAGAGGCCTTGGCCGGCGAGGCCTCCCCGGTCGGCTTCAGGGCCGCGCCCGGCTGCGAGCCCTACTTCCTCGACGCGGCCTCGGTCTTCGCGGCGGCCTCCCTCGACCTCGGCGCGGCGGGGGAGGGGGCCCCGGTCCTCGACGCCTGCGCGGCGCCGGGCGGCAAGACCCTCGTCCTCGCGTCGCGCCTCCCCGAGGGCGCGCGCCTCGTGGCGAACGAGCTCTCTCCCGACCGCAGGCGCCGGCTCGCCGCCGTCCTCGACCGGCACCTGCCCCCCGGCCTCAGGCCCAGGGTCGAGCTCCGCGGCGCCGACGCGGCCGCCCTCTGCCGGCGCCTTCCGGGGGCCTTCGGCGCGATCCTCCTCGACGCGCCCTGCTCGAGCGAGCGCCACGTCCTGGCCGATGCCGCGGCCCTCGCGGAATGGAGCCCCGCCCGGATCCGCAACCTCGCCGCGCGGCAATGGGCCCTCCTCTCCTCGGCCTTCCTCATGCTCGCCCCGGGCGGCTGCCTCGTCTATTCGACCTGTTCCCTCGCCCCCGAGGAGAACGACGCCGTGGCCCGGCGCCTCGGCGGGAAGTACGGGAACGCCGCGGTCTACGACCCGCCCCGCCTCGATGAGGCCCCCTCGGGCGCCGAGCGGACGGACTTAGGGGTCATGGTCCTTCCCGACGCGGCCGCGGGGGCGGGGCCGATGTACGTCTGCCGGGTCCGAAAGGCCGCGCCCTAGCCGCGTCCCGCTTGCGCCCGGCCGGGCCGGAGGCTAGGCTTTCCGTGGATCGAACAAGGAGGCAATCATGTTCGCATTCACCGCGCTCTGGCTCCTCGTCCTGGCTTGGTGGCTCCTCTGGCTTTTCGTCGCCCTGGCCAAGAAATCCTTCGCGATGGCCGTCTTCCTCGCAGCCTCGGGCGCGGTCTGGGGCTTCGGCGCATGGGCCGCGGCCGAGGCCTGGGAGTTCGGGGTCTTTCCCCTCTTCATAATTCCGTTGCTCCTCCTTCCGCCCATGGTGCGGATCGTGAAGGAGTACGAGAGGGCCATCCTGTACCGCCTCGGGCGGATGAAGGCCATCCTCGACCCCGGCCTCAATCTCGTCTTCCCCCTGGGCATCGACGTGGTGCGCAAGGTCGACATGCGCACCTTCACCATCGACGTGCCGAAGCAGGAGGTCATCACCAAGGACAACGTCCCCGTCCTCGTCGACGCGGTCGTGTACTTCAACGTCTTCGACCCCGCCCTCGCCGTCAACAAGGTCGCGGACTACGCCAAGTCGACGAGCCTCCTCGGGCAGACCATCCTGCGCTCCGTCCTCGGCCAGCACGAACTCGACGAGATGCTCTCCAAGCGCGCCGAGCTCGGGGACGTGCTGCAGAAGCTCCTCGACGTGGCGACGGATCCTTGGGGCATCAAGGTCACCGCCGTCGAGATCAAGGCCGTGGAGCTCGCCGACACCATGAAGCGGGCCATGGCCCGGCAGGCCGAGGCCGAGCGCGAGCGCCGCGCCAAGATCATCGCCGCCGAGGGCGAGCTCCAGGCCAGCGAGAAGCTCTCGCAGGCCGCGGCGGTCATCGGCAGGGAATCCTCGGCCCTCCAGCTCCGCTACCTCCAGACCCTGACCGAGATCGCGGTGGAGAAGAACTCCACCATCCTCTTCCCCCTGCCCATGGAGATCTTGAAGTACTTCGAGGCGAAGGCGAAGGGTTAGGGCGATGGGAGGGGCAAGGGGCGAGGGCCGGAGGCTCTCCGATCGCGCCTTGGGCGCCATCATCGTCGGCTCCCTCCTCGGGGCCTGCCTCCTCTTCGTGGGGGGCTCGATCCTGGCCTTCCGCCTCGGGAGGGCGGCCGACTTCCGCGCCCAGGAGCGCCGGCTCGCCGCGTACCGCGCCTCCGCGCCGGCCGCCTCGCTCTCCCTCGCGGCGGACCTCGCCCTGCCGGACGCGGCGAGCCTCGACTCGCTCCGCTACCTCGCGACGCACAACAGCTACCGCCGCGCCTCGGGAAGGCTGCGGCTCTTCTACATCGGCCTCGCCGAGCCAGGCTGGCCGGCGAGGCTGGCCTACTCCCACCCCGCCCTGCGCGCGCAGCTCGAGAGCGGCATCAGGAGCTTCGAACTCGACATCCGCGCGAGGAAGGGCGGGGACTTCGTCCTGGCGCATGTGCCATTGGTCGACGACCGCTCGGACGATCCCTCCCTCACCCTCGCCCTCGAGGAGATGGCCCTCTGGTCGGACCGGAACCCGGGACATGTCCCGGTCATCCTCCTCCTCGAGATCAAGGACGACTACTCCTTCCTCGATCCCTCCCTGGCCCCGGTCGACGCCGCGGCCCTGGACCGGCTCGACGCCGCCCTGCGCGCGGGCCTCGGGAGGCGCCTCGTCGAACCCGACCGGGTCCGGGGCGGCGCGGCTTCCCTGAGGGACGCGTTGCGCGAACGAGGTTGGCCGCGGCTCGGCGAGCTGCGGGGGACTTTCGTCGTCGTGATCCACGAGGACGAGCGCTATCGGGCGCTCTATACGGCGGGCGGGAAGAACCTCGAGGGGAGGGCGGCCTTCGACTGCGCCCCGCCCGGCGAGCCGGACCAGGCCTTCGCGATCCTCAACGAGCCCGGCGCCGACGCGGGGCGGATCCGCGCCGCCCTCGGCTCTCGGGTCATGGTCAGGACGAGGGCGGACGCCGACCTCGCCTTGGGCGGCCTCGAGGCGGCGCTGGCCTCGGGGGCCCAGATCGTCTCGACGGACTTCCCGCCGGGCGCGCCGGGGCCGGGAGGCTACATCGCCGCCCTGCCGGGCGGCGCTACCCTGGACGTCGCGGGAGGGGCCAGGCCCTAGGCGGCGCGCCCGGCCCGGCGAGGCGCGCCGCCGCGGGATCCTAGAGCTTTGAGCCGTAGCTCGCGGCCACGGTCGTAGTGAGGCTGACGCCGCCGACCTTGCCGGTGATCTTGCAGCTCATCGCATTGCCGTTGACGGAAATATCCTCCATGAAGTCCGCGTCGAAGTTCCCCTCGTACTTGGGCCCGGAGATCGTGAAGCCCTTGGCGTAGACCAGGGCCGAGAACTTCAGGGCCGGGAGGCTCGAGATGTCGGTAGAGAGGGCGTAGGCGAGCGTGCCGTTCAGATTGTACGTTTCGCCCTCATAGACGACCGCCTGGTTCGTGAAGGTGATCGAGAATTTCGTGGCCGTTGCCCCGCTGAAGCTCGAGGCGTAGGCGCTCGCGGCCACCGAGGCGTTCATCGAGACGCCGACGGTCCGGGCTTCGAGCAGGCGAGCGGCGGGCGACGCGGAGCCGGCCATGGCGGCCTGGCTCAAGATGCCGGCGGCGACCGCCGGATCGTTGGCTGCGGGCTTGTCCCCGCAGGAGATGAAAGCGAGCGAGGCGACGATGAGGAAGGCGAGGATCGGCAGTCGGTACTTCAAGGGAACCTCCGTTGGGTGACAAAAGTGTCGGTGATACTATAGCGCCATTCGCCGAAAATAAACAGCGTATATATTATTATCTTCATCTTCACTATTGACAAGTCCCGGGGAGCCCACTATATCGTGTAGCTAGTTCAGAGCGCCCCTCAATCTATTGTGGACGCTTCATAAATTCGATTGCAAATAGGTGATCAATGCGCTGTCCCCATTGCGGCAGTCTCGACGATAAAGTGATCGATTCCCGGACCTTGGCCAATGGCGAGAGCATCCGCAGGCGCCGGGAATGCCTTTCCTGCGGCCTCCGTTTCACCAGCTACGAGCGCATCGAAGAGAAGCCCCTCATGGTCGTGAAGCGGGACGGGCGCCGCGAGCCTTTCGAGCGGCCCAAGCTCGAGCGCGGCATCATCAGGGCCCTCGAGAAGCGACCCGTCTCCCAGCTCAGCATCGAGAACCTCGTCAACGAGATCGAGGACGAGGCCGCCCTCAAGGGCAAGGGCGGCAACGAGATCGCGAGCTCCCAGCTCGGCGAGATGGTCCTGGGGCGGCTCTTCGAGCTCGACAAGGTCGCCTACGTCCGCTTCGCCTCCGTGTACCGCAAATTCGAGACCATGGACGAGTTCCTCGAGGAGATAGAGCGGCTGGCGTCCCAGCCGCCGAAGCCGGCGGCGAACGCCCCGGAGGGGAGGGCGTGATGCCGGATCAGCAGTTCTTTCCCGAGTGGAGAGCCTTCCTGGGCGAGTCCGGGGAGGCCGGGCCCGTCAGGCAGGTGGTGAAGCGCTCGGGAGAAGTCCAGCGCTACGATCGCGGCAAGATCGCGGCCGCGGTAGGGAAGGCCTTCGAGGCCGTCGACGCCGCGCCTCCGGCGGGATCCGGCCAGGACGCCGCGCGCGGCGGCAGGGTCGAGCGCGTCGTCGCGGCCGTCGAGGCCAGGCTCCGGGCCCTCATGTCCGAGCGCCACCCGAACTCGATCCCGGCCATCGAGGAGATCCAGGACCTCGTCGAGGACTGCCTCATCGAGGCGGGCGAGGCCAGGGCGGCCAAGGCCTACATCCTCTACCGGGCCAAGCACGAGGCCCTCCGCGACGCGCGGCGCCTCATGCTCGACATCAACGGCACGATGGACGGCTACCTCTCCCAGGCCGACTGGCGGGTCAAGGAGAACGCCAACGTCAACTACTCCCTCGGCGGCCTCATCCTCCACAACTCCGGCACGATCACCGCGAACTACTGGCTCAAGAACATCTATCCCGAGGAGATCGCCGCCGCCCACCGCGAGGCCGACTTCCACATCCACGACCTCTCCATGTTCTCCGGCTACTGCGCCGGCTGGTCCCTCAGGCAGCTCATCGCGGAGGGCCTCGGCGGCATCCCGGACAAGATCAGCTCAAGGCCCGCCTCCCACCTCTCGACCCTCGTCCAGCAGATGGTGAACTTCCTCGGCGTCCTCCAGAACGAGTGGGCCGGGGCCCAGGCCCTCTCCTCCTTCGACACCTACCTGGCGCCCTTCGTCAAGAAGGACGCGTTGGGCGAAACCGAAGTGCGCCAGTGCATGCAGAGCTTCCTCTTCGGCGTCAACACGCCCTCGCGCTGGGGCAGCCAGGCGCCCTTCACGAACGTGACCCTGGACTGGTCCTGCCCCGCCGACCTCCGCGGCAAGGAGGCCGTGGTCGGCGGCAAGGGCGCGGGCTTCACCTACGGCGACTGCCAGGCCGAGATGGACCTCGTGAACAAGGTCCTCATCGACCTCATGATCGAGGGCGACGCGGTGGGCCGCGGCTTCGCCTATCCCATCCCGACCTACAACGTCACCAAGGACTTCGACTGGGATTCGCCCAACGCGCGGCGCCTCTTCGAGATGACCGCGAAGTACGGGACGCCCTACTTCCAGAACTTCGTGAGCTCCGACCTCGACCCGGGCGACGTCCGCTCCATGTGCTGCCGCCTCCAGCTCGACAAGCGCGAGTTGCGCAAGCGGGGCGGCGGCCTCTTCGGCTCGGACGAGCTCACGGGCTCCATCGGCGTCGTGACCGTCAACCTGCCCCGGATCGGCTTCCAGGCCAAGGGCAAGTCCGACTTCTTCGCGCGGCTCGACCGCCTCATGGACCTCGCGGCCCGCTCCCTCGCGATCAAGCGCAAGGTCGTCACCAGGCTCCTCGAGGGCGGCCTCTTTCCCTACACGAGGCGCTACCTCGGGAGCTTCGACAACCACTTCAACACGATCGGCCTCGTCGGCATGCACGAGTGCTGCCTGAACTTCCTCGGCTCGGGCATCGACACCGCCGATGGGCGGGCCTTCGCCCTCGAGGTGCTCGCGCACATGCGCTCCCGCCTCGCGGACTACCAGGTCAAGACGGGCGAGCTCTTCAACCTCGAGGCGACTCCCGCGGAGTCCACGAGCTACCGCCTCGCGAAGCACGACCGCGAGCGCTGGCCGAACATCGCCGCCTCGGGGACCTCGGACGGCGGCGAGCCCTACTACACGAACTCCTCGCAGCTGCCGGTCGGCCACACCGAGGACCTCTTCGACGCCCTCGACCACCAGGAGGAGCTCCAGGCCTCCTACACGGGCGGCACGGTCTTCCACGCCTTCCTCGGCGAGGCGCCGGAGGACTGGCGCGCGGTGCGCGACCTCGTCAAGGCGGTCGCCTCGAACTACCGCGTGCCCTACTACACGATCTCGCCGACCTTCTCGGTCTGCCCCGTCCACGGCTACCTCGCGGGCGAGCATTGGCATTGCCCGAAGTGCAAGGCCGAGGAGGAGGCGAGGATCCGCGACGAGATCCGCGCGCTGGAGACCGAGCTCGCCGCTACGACATGAATATGATAAGAGGAACCACGGAGACACGGAGGGAAGAGGGAGATCACGGAGTAAGAAATGGAAATGGGTATGGGAGATAAGAGGGAGAATGAGTCTCTATTCTCTGCGACGCAAGGTACTCTTCATCCCTTACTCTCATTATCTCCTTCTTCCTCTGTGCTCTCTCTCTATTCTTCCCTCTGTGCTCTCTGTGGTGAATCCTTTAATGACTTTCAGGAATGCCGTTGACTGGGAGGGGAACCATGTCGGATAAGCAGCAGATCGAGGCGCGCATCGCCGAGCTCAGGGGAGAGCTGGCGAGGGTCGAGGGGAGGCCCGCGGAGGTGTACAGCCGCATCGTCGGCTATTACCGCTCCGTGCGCAACTGGAACGCGGGCAAGCGATCGGAGTACGCCGAGCGCAGTCCCTTCGCGATGCCCGCCCTCGCGGGGGCCAAGGCCGCTTCGGCGCCGGCCGGCCGGGAAGCGCCCGCGGCGCGGGCGGCTGCCTCCGCGCGGGCGGAGCTTCCCGCGCACGACGCGATGCGCGACGCCGCGCCGCGGCCGGCCTCCGTCCAGTCGGCCCGCGCGACCGCGGCGCCGGACCCGGGCATGCTCGTCTTCACGCGCGAGGCCTGCCCGAACTGCTCGCCGGTCGCGAACTACGTGATCGGGGCCGGCCTCGCCGCGACCTTCGTCGACGTGGACCGCGACGAGGGGCTGGAGCTCGCCCGGCGCCACGGCGTCATGGCCACGCCGACCGTGCTCGGGCTCGACGCCGAGGGCCGCGAGCTCTTCCGCGCCCTCGATCTCGGGCAGCTCAAGGAGCGGCTGGGCGGCGCCAGGGCCTAGCCCGTGATCGCGCAGGTCGCCTTCCGGAAGACGAGCCTCGTCGATTTCCCGGGGCGCATCGCGGCGGCCCTCTTCCTTCCGGGCTGCGATTTCCGCTGCCCCTACTGCCACAACACCGCCCTCGTCGACCCGGCGCGGGCCGACGGGGAGCTCGTGCCCCTGGGCGAGTTCCTCGCCTTCCTCGACCGGAGGAAGAAACTCCTCGGAGGCGTCGCGATCTCGGGAGGCGAGCCGCTCCTCCACGAGGAGCTGCCGCGCCTCGCGGCCGCGATCCGGGAGCGCGGCCTCGCGGTCAAGCTCGACACGAACGGCTCCTTCCCCGAGCGGCTCGCGCCCCTCCTCGGCGGCGAGGGCCTCCTCGACTACGTCGCCCTCGACCTCAAGACCGCCCCCTCGGCCTACGCCCGCGTCGCTCCCGGGCTCCCCGACGCCGCGCAACGCGTCCTCGAATCCCTGCGCCTCCTCCGCGAGGCCCGGGGACGGGGCGGCCCCGCCTTCGAGCTCCGCCTGACCTGCGCCCCCGGCGTCGTCGGACCCGCCGAGGCGGGGGAGCTCGCGGCCCTCCTCGAGCCGGAGGACGAGGTCGTCCTGCAGGAGTTCAGGCCAGGCGGCTGCCTGGACCCGGCCTGGGACTCGGTGGATCCCTACGGCCCCGAGACCATGGCCGGCCTCCTCGCGGCGATCAAGGCGGCCGCTCCTCGCGCGAGGATCAGGGGCGCCTAGGCGCTCGGCCCTGTTGCGGGCCCGTCCCGCTCCGTATACCATCGGGCCGTGAGCGACTCAGGTCCCCTCGACAGCTTCCACCCCCTGGTCCGCGAGTGGTTCCTCGCGCGCTACGGCTCGCCCACGCCCGTGCAGGCCGCGGCCTGGCCGCGGGCGGCCGCGGGCGAGCACCTCCTCGCGATCGCGCCGACAGGCTCGGGCAAGACCCTCGCGGCCTTCCTCGAGGCGATCTCCCGCCTCGCCTCCGGCGAGCTCCCGGCCGATGTCTGTTCCGTGCTCTACGTCTCGCCGCTCAAGGCCCTGGGCGAGGACGTGAGGCGCAACCTCGAGGCTCCCCTCTCGGAGCTCGCGGCCCTCTTCCGCGAGCGGGGCGTATCATGCCCCTCGATCTCCGTGGCCACCCGCTCCGGGGACACCAGCCAATCCGACCGGCGGCGCATGCTCTCCCGGCCGCCCTCGATCCTGGTCACGACGCCGGAGAGCCTCGCCATCATGCTCGACGCGGCATCCTCGCGCCGCATGCTCTCCGGGGTCCGCCTCCTCGTGCTCGACGAGGTGCACGCCGTCGCCGGGAACAAGCGGGGCTCCCTTCTCGCCTGCTCGGTCGGCCGCCTCGCGATGCTCGCCGGCGAATTCCAGCGGCTCGCGCTCTCGGCGACCGTGAAGTCGCCCGCCGCGATCGCCGCCTTCGTCGGGGGCCGCGCCCTCTCGCGGGGGAGGGGCGGCGAGATCGCCTATCGTCCCCGCCGAGTCTCGGTCGTCGATCCGCCCGCCGATAAGCGGATCGAGCTCGGCGTGGAATGGCCGGAGCGGCCGCCGGTCCCGGCGCCCGGCCGCGGGGGCGAGGCCGCCGACTCCGCGCGCTACGACGCCGTGGTGCCCGCCCTCTGCGCGCGCATCGACGAGGCGCGGAACATCCTCGTCTTCACCGACTCGCGGCGCCGCGCGGAGCGGCTCGCCTTCCTCATCAACGAGGCGCGGGGCGAGACCGCGGCATGGTCCCACCACGGCTCCCTCTCGAAGGAGGTGCGGCGGGCGGTCGAGGCGCGCTTCAAGGCGGGCGAGCTCGCCTGCGTCGTGGCGACCGCCTCGCTGGAGCTCGGCATCGACGTGGGCTCAGTCCGCGAGGTCGAGCTGGCCGGCGCGCCCGCCTCCGTCTCCTCGGCCCTGCAGCGGATCGGGCGCTCGGGCCACGGTGTCGGCGAGCTGTCGCGCGGCCGCCTCTACCCCTTCCACGGCCTCGACCTCGTCCTCGCGGCCGCGACCGCGAGGGGGGTGGAGGAGCGGGCCGTGGAGGAGCAGCGCCCGGTCTCCTGCCCCCTCGACGTCCTCGCGCAAGTCCTGCTCCAGCTCGCCCTCGAGAGCGACCTCGGAGAGACGGCCCCGCGCTCCGTCGACGAGTTGTACGACATCGTCCTCTCCTTCCCGCCCTTCGAGGCCCTCGCGCGACCCCTCTTCGACTCGGTCGTCGAGATGCTCGCGGGCCGCTACGCGGGGGCCCGCCTCCGCGAGCTCGAGCCGAGGATCTCGCTGGACCGCGCGAGCGGGCTCGTCAAGGCCAGGGACGGCGTGCGCGCCCTCCTCAACGCCTCGGGCGGCGCCATCCCCGACCGGGGGCTCTACAGCATGCGGCTCGCGGGGCCGCGCTCGAAGATCGGCGAGCTCGACGAGGAATTCGTCTGGGAGCGGAAGGTCGGCGAGTCCTTCGCCCTCGGCTCGCAGGTCTGGAGGATCGTGGAGATCGGGAGCGAGTCGGTCGACGTCGTCCCCGCATCGCCCGACCCCGACATCGTGCCCTTCTGGAAGGGCGAGGCCCGCTTCCGCAGCCCCGAGATATCGAGGCGCGCCCTCGAGCTCCTGGACGCGTTGGGCGATCTCGACGAGGAGGGCGGCGAGGCCCTCCTGCGCTCCTCCTACCGCTTCGACGAGGGCGCGGCCCGGGCCTGCTCGCGCTTCGTCGCCGCGCAGAAGTCTGCCGGCGGCGGCAGGCCCTCCCTTCCCGGCTCGCGCCGCCTGGTGCTGGAGCGGGCGGACGACCCGGTCCGCAAGGGCGAGTCGGCCCGGCTCGTCCTCCACAGCCTGCGGGGGCTGGCGATCAATGAGCCGCTCGGCATGGCCCTCTCGGCGGCCTGGGAGGAGGAGCTCGGCCTGCCCGTGCGCTTCTCCGCCGACGACGACTCCATCCTCCTCGTCGCGCCGATCGCCTGGGCGGGCGGGGACCGGCTTCCGGGCGAGGAGAGGGGCGGCGTCGAGGCCGCCGTCGCGAGGGCCTTCGCGACGGTCGGTCGGCGCGGCGAGTGCGAACGCCTCGTCCGCTCGCGGCTCGAGGGCTCGGGACTCTTCGGCGCCCAGTTCCGCGAGAACGCGGGACGCTGCCTCCTCCTGCCCCGCGGCCTCCCCGGGCGCCGCGTGCCGCTCTGGGTCACGCGGCTCAGGGCCAAGAAGCTCTTCGACGCCGTCAGCGGCTACGAGGACTTCCCCGCGATCGTGGAGACCTGGCGCTCCTGCCTCGGCGACCTCCTCGACCTCGAGGGCGCGGCCTCGCTCGCGAGGGAGGTCGCCGCGGGGCGCGTCGAGCTCTCCTTCTTCGCGGCGAGGATGCCGTCTCCCCTCGCCCGCGAGTCGGTCTGGAGGGAGATCGGCGAGAACGTGTACGCCGGCGACGAGCTGGCCTCGAGGCCCTCCTCCTCGGTCTCCGACCGGGTCATCTCGGAGGCCCTCCGTTCCGCGCGCTCGCGGCCGAAGCTCGGCCGGGACCTCGTCCTCGACTACGAGCGGCGACTGAAGCGACTCCTCCCCGGATGGGGCCCCGAGGACCCGGCGGCCTTCGCCGAGTGGATCAAGGAGCGGGTCCTCGTCCCGGTCTCCGAGCTGCCCGGGATCCTCGCGGCCTCGGACCCCGGCCTCGCGGCGGCCCTCGACGCGGATCCTTCCTGCGGAGGCCGCGTGTCGCGGCTCCTCCTGCCCGGAGCCGCCGAGGAGCTCTTCGTCCACGAGGAGCGGCGCCGCGGGCTCGAGGACGACCCCGCAGGCCATGTCGCCGAATGGCTCAGGCGCGAGGCCCTCGTGAGGCTCGATCGCCTGACTTCCGTCTTCGGGATCCGACCGGCGGAAGCCGAGGCCCTCGTCGATTCCCTCGAGGAAGAGGGGACTCTCGCCGCCGAGATCCTCGTCGAGGGCGAGGAAGGGGCCTTCATCGCCGACGCGGAGAACCTCGAGGTCCTCCTCAGGCGGACGAGGCGCGCGGCGCGGCCCTCCGTCGAGGCGCGGCCGCGGGAGGATCTCTTCCTCCTCGCGGCCGCGATGCAGGGGCTCTCGCCCCACGCGGCTCGCGGCGGGGGCCCCGGGGCGGCGACCGCCGCGCTTTCGGCGTCGGACGCGGCCGCTCGGCGCGCGAGGGCGCTCGCCGCCCTCGAGGGCTTCCCGGTCCCCGTCGCCGTCCTCGAATCCGAGGTCCTGTCCGCGCGAACGGGCGCCGCCGAGGCGGCCCGGGCCGTCGACGAGGCCCTCGAGTCGGGGCTCTGGCTCTGGTTCGGCGCCGGCCGCGAGACCGCGGCCCTCGCCAGGATCGAAGACCTCGAACTCTTCACGGAGGCCGGGGCTCCTGTTTCGCGCATCGTGCCGGAGTCGGGCGCGGCCCTCGATTTCTGGGCCTTGCGGGAGCTTTCCGGGCTGGGCGCGCGCGAGGCCGCGATGGCGCTCTGGGCCGAGGCCTGGCGCGGCCTCGTGGCCGCGGATTCCTACGCGCCCCTGCGCGAAGGCCTCCTGAACGGCTTCGGCAAGGACCTTCCCGAGGCCCCCGCGACGGAGGCCGCCCCTCGGCTCGAGCCGCCCTTCGGCTCGCGGCGGCGGCTGCCGCGGGCCTATCGCGAGCGCTGGCGGGCCGGTTCGCCGGTCGCCGGCCGCTGGTTCCGCCTCGACCTCGAGGAAGGCGGCGAGCGGGACGCCCTCGACGAGGAGGACCTCGACGCGGCCCGCGCGAGGATCCTCGTGGCGCGCCACGGCCTCGTCTGCAGGGAGCTCCTCGAGCGCGAGCTGCCCGCGCTGCGCTGGGGAGGCGTCTTCACGGCGCTCCGCCGCCTCGAGCTCTCGGGGGAACTCCTCTCCGGCTCCTTCTTCAGCGGGATCGAGGGGCCGCAATTCATGGGAGCGGCGGTCTTCGAGACCTGGAAGGGCCTCGGCGCCGGGCCCGGGCCGCTCTGGATCAACGCGGTCGACCCCGCGGCGGCCGCGATCGCCGAGCCGGTCGGGGAGGGCGTCGCGCTGCCGAGGCCCCCGCGGCTCGCGACGACCCGGGTCTGCGTCTCCGGAGGCAGGGCCGTCGCCGTCTCCTCGCGGTCCTTCCGCGACCTCGCCCTCGCCCCCGGGCCGGAGGACCCCCTGCTCCCCTCGATCCTCGACTTCTTTCGCGCAACGCGCGACTCGAGGCCGGGCGCGGCGAGGCGGATCCTCCTCGAGACCGTGAACGGGCTTCCCGCGGCCAGGTCCCCCTATGCCGGCGCGCTCCGCGAGGCGGGCTTCGAGGCCGACCGCGGCAGGATGTCGCTCTGGTAGGCCGGGACGCCGTCGGCCCTTGACCGGATCCGCGCGCCGGACTAGCCTTTAGGCAGAGAGCGAGGAGAGCGCCGAGGAGCGAAGGATGCAGAAGATCCCCTCCCATCTCCAGAGAGTCGATGTCCACCCGGGCGAGCGCTACAGCACGCGGGGCGCGTACGACGTGAAGACCCTGCTCGGCTCCTGCGTCGCGGCCTGCCTCTACGACGAGGACGCGAGGGTGGCCGGCCTCAACCACTTCCTCCTGGCCGCGCCGCGCTACGCCAAGTCCATGCCCCTCAGCGTGACCGAGGCCGGGCGCTACGGCATCCACGCCATGGAGCTCCTCATCAACGACATGATGAAGCTCGGCGCCTCTCGCAAGCGGCTCCTCGCCAAGGTCTTCGGCGGCGCGGGCGTGCTCGGCCTCTCGGGCGACCGCTTCGCCTGCGTGAACGAGGTGAACCAGCGCTTCATCCGGGAGTTCCTCGAGACCGAGCGCATCCCCGTCCTCTCCGAGGACCTCGGCGGCGAGCTCGGCCGCGTCATCCACTTCCATACGGACACCTACAAGGTCTACCGCCGCTTCATCAAGAAGAGCTCCCTCGAGACGGTCGTCGAGGAGGAGCACCGCTTCTGGCAGGAGGCGGTCGAGAAGCCCGAGAAGCGCGAGGGCGAGATCGTCCTCTTCTAGCCGCGGCCGTCGCGATCGAGCGTTCACTCGCCCTTCCCCCGGTCCCGGCACGGCTTTAACACGCGGCCGCTTAGGTGATACCATGCCTCCCGCAACAGGGGGCATGATGCAGAGCTTCGGGATCAACGTCGGTTCGTCCAGCCTCAAGATGGCCCTGCTCGACGGGGACGAGGTGCTGTGGAGCGTGGCGCTCCCGCACGACGGCGACTTCAAGTCCGCCATCGCGCGAGCCTTCGAGGGCAGGTCGGCCCCGGCCGGCGTCCGCGCCCTCGTCGCGGGCAACGAGGGGCGCGAGCTCTTCGCCGTCAACAACACGATAGAGCCGCTCTGCGTCGAGGCCGCGCTGCGCGCCACGGGGCAGCGCGTGGACGCCGTCGTCTCGATGGGCGGCGAGGACCTCGTGGTCTACGCCGTCGACGCGGGCGGCACCATCGTCAACAACTTCTCCGGCAACAAGTGCGCCTCGGGGACGGGCGAGTTCTTCAAGCAGCAGCTCGCGCGCATGGACATGACCCTCGACGACGTCTCGCGCATCTCCCCCCAGGCCAAGGCCCTTCCCCTCTCGACGCGCTGCTCGGTCTTCATGAAGAGCGACTGCACGCACCGCCTCAACAAGCGCGAGGCCACGAAGGACGACATCGTGCTCTCGCTCAGCCTCGTCATGGCCACGAAGGTCGTCGACTTCCTCAAGCGGGCCAAGGTCGAGGAGGGACGCGTCATGCTCTGCGGCGGCACGACGCGGAACCCGCACATCCTGCGCTTCATGCGCGAGCTCGCGCCCTCGGTGGAGTTCGTCGTCCCCGCGCAGGCGCCTTGGTTCGAGGCCTACGGCGCCGCGATACTGGCGCGGGAGAGCGGCTCGCCCCTGCCGAGGCCCGAGCGCCTCCTCCGCCGCGGCGAGGTCAAGTTCGACGCGATCGAGGGCTTCGACGGGGCCCGCGACAAGGTGACCTACTTCGAGGGCAGGACCGGCAAGGCGGTCGCGGGACGGAGCTACGTCCTCGGGGTCGACGGCGGCTCCACGACGACCAAGGCCTGCCTCGTGGACATGGAGACCGACGAGGTCGTCGCCTCGCACTACGGGCGGACCCACGGCGACCCGGTGCGCGCCCTCAAGCTCTGCGTCGAGGAGATAAGGAAGAAGGTCCGGGAGGACCTGGGCGAGGGCGGCATCCGCATCCCCCTCGCCGCGACGACCGGCTCCTCGCGCGAGATCCTCGGCGTCTTCCTCGAGACCCCCGGCGTCTACAACGAGATCATCGCCCACGCCGCGGGCACCACGCACTTCTCCAAGGACGTGGACACCATCTTCGAGATCGGCGGCCAGGACGCCAAGTACGTCCTCCTCAAGAATGGCGTGCCCATCGACTACGCGATGAACGAGGCCTGCTCGGCGGGCACGGGCTCCTTCCTCGAGGAGTCCGCGGCGGGCGACCTCAACATCCGCAGCGCGGCCGAGATAGGCGACATAGCCCTCCTCTCGAAGGCGCCGCTCAAGTTCGGCGAGCACTGCTCGGCCTTCATCAACTCCGACATCCGCAAGGCCGTGCAGCAGGGCGCCACGCGGGAGGACATCACCGCGGGCATCGTCTGCTCCATCGTCGCCAACTACCTGAACCGCGTCGTCGGCAACCGCACCATCGGCCGCTCGGTCTTCCTCCAGGGCGGCGTCGCGAAGAACAAGGCCGTGCCCCTCGCCTTCGCGACCCTCCTCGGCAAGCCCATCCTCGTGCCCCCGAGCCCGGAGCTGATGGGCGCCTTCGGCGTCGCCCTCCTCGCGCGGCAGAAGGCCCGCGAGGGGTTCCTCGCCGAGGGCGGCTACGAGCTCGACGAGATCCTCGGCCGCGAGATCGTCTACGAGAGCGTGTTCGCGTGCAAGGCCTGCGCGAACCTCTGCCCCATCCAGGTCCTCCTCGTGTCGGGTCATAAGTACATGTTCGGCGGGCGCTGCAACAAGTACGCGAACATGAGGAAGAAGGTCGAGGACCGCGGCGCCGTCGACTGGGTGGCGGAGCGCAGCGAGCTCATGTTCTCGAAGTGCGCGCCCGACCCGGCGACCTTCGTCGCGAGGCGCCCGATCACCATCGGCATCCCGCGCTGCTTCTCGATCCACACCCTCTACCCCTTCTACTCCCGGCTCTTCCACGAGCTCGGCGTCAAGACCTTCCTCTCCGAGGATGTCGACCACGAGGGCGTGGCCAGGGCCGAGAGCACCTACTGCTTCCCCGCGGAGATCGCCCACGGGGCCGTGCAGGACGCCTGGAAGCGGAGGCCGGACTTCATCTTCCTGCCCCACTTCCGCGACATGCCGAGCTACGAGGAGAAGGTCCACGCGAACTTCTGCCCCATCACCCAGGCCCTGCCCTACTACATCGGGAAGGCCTTCCCCGACATCCCCGCGGAGCGCCTCCTCCCCGTCGTCGTCTCCTTCAAGTTCGGGAAGAAGAAGGCCTTCGAGCACTTCCGCGCGATGGGCGAGCGCCTCGGCGTGGGCGAGGCCGAGATGGCCGCCGCCTTCGACAAGGCCTGCGAGGCGCAGGACGAGTACTTCCGCCGCGCCTCCGAGCTCGGGCGACGGGCCCTCGACGCCGCGCGGGCCGCGGACCGGCCGGTCATCGCCCTCCTCGGCAGGCCCTACAACGCCTTCACCGCCGAGGCCAACATGGGCATCCCGCGGAAGTTCCTCACGCGGGGCTACTCGATCATCCCCTTCGACTTCCTGCCCTTCGAGGACGAGACCATCTACGCCAACATGTACTGGTACTACGGCCAGCAGGACCTGAAGGCGGCCTCCGTCGTCAAGGAGGAGCCCAACCTCCACGTCGCCTACGTCTCCAACTTCTCCTGCGCGCCGGATTCCTTCATCCTCCACTACATCAAGTGGATGATGGGGCAGAAGCCCTTCCTCGTCCTCGAGCTCGACTCGCACTCCGCCGACGCCGGCATCGACACGCGGATCGAGGCCTTCCTCGACATCATCGAGGGCTACCGCGCCAAGCGCTCCGAGATCGGCGAGGAGCGCTACGACAACGGCCTCCGCTTCGTGAACGACGGCCGCAGCCCCCTCCACGTCCGCGACGAGAGGACGGGCGAGCGGCACGAGCTCTTCGGGAACAAGAGGGTCAAGCTCCTCCTCTCCAACATGGGCGAGCTCTCCACCGAGCTCATGGCCGCGGTGCTCCGCGGCATCGACGTCAACGCCGAGGCCCTGCCCGTGGCCACGGGGGCGACCATCCGCCTCGCGCGCTCCCACGCCTCGGGCAAGGAGTGCGTGCCGTCGCACATCGTGCTCGGCTCGGCCCTCCAGTTCTTCTCGTCGCCCAGGTACCGCAAGGACGAGATCTACCTCCTCTTCGTGCCCATCACGACGGGGCCCTGCAGGACCGGGCAGTACTTCGTCTTCTACGAGAACCTCTTCCGCGACCTCAGGCTCGAGAACGTCGTCGTGGTGACCCTGAGCGCGGACAACAGCTACAACGAGTTCGGCCCCGACTTCTCGAGGAACATGTGGTTCACCCTCGCGATAGGCGACTACATGAAGGACGTCCAGAACGTCCTCCGCGCCTGCGCGGCCGACCCGAAGGCCGCCGTCGAGTGGTTCTCGCGGAGCTGGAAGGAGCTCATGGGCCTCGCCGAGCGCGACGTGCGCAAGCTCGTGCCCGCCCTCCGAGGCGTGGCGCGAGAGGCCGCCTCGATCCCCCTGGCCCGCCGGCCCGCCGAGGCCCCGAAGGTCCTCGTGGTCGGGGAGATCTACGTCAGGCGGGACGACTTCGCGGTCGACGAGCTCGTGGGCCTCTTCAGCTCCAAGGGCATCATCGCGAAGGTCTCCGGCATCTGCGAGTGGATCCACTACCTCGACTTCGTCCGCGAGTACGACCTCCGCAAGAGGCTCGGCCTCCTGCCCCGGTGGAGGCGGCCCCTCTCCGAGCCCGCCCGCAAGCTCCTCGTCCTCAGGATCGAGGAGGCCTGGAAGCACCATGTCGAGCGCCGGATCATCGCCGCCCTCGAGCCCTCGGGGCTCCTGCCCGAGTCGCCGCACGACATGCGCAAGATCATGGCCAACACGAGCGAGCACTTCGTGAACCACGAGCTCAACTCGGAGATCGCGGTCTCGTCCGGCGTGGCCGCCACGGCCATGCAGGACGGCTACTCGGGCATCGTCAACATCTCGCCCTTCGCCTGCCTCATCGGGCGCGTCATCGAGGGCCTCTTCACTCCCTGGGCCCGCGAGCGGGGCTATCCCGCGATCTCGGTGGAGGTCGACGGCAACCAGCTGCCCCCCGGCCTCGTGAACAAGCTCAACATCTTCATGGTCAACGTCCTGCGCTTCAAGGGCGAGGGGGACCTCGGCGTCCTCATCGAAGAGCCCGACGAGGCGCTTCACAACTAGGACCGCATCGTGTACGGTAGTCCGATGATCGACGAAGCGAGGGGATGGGCCCTGGTCACCGGGGCCACGGGCGGGCTCGGCAGGGAGTTCTGCGCGGCCTTGGCGCGCGAAGGCTGGCGGCTCGCATTGGCCGGCCGCAGCGAGGAGAGGCTCGCCGGGCTCGCGGCGGGGCTCGAGGGACCGAGGGTCGCCGAGACCGTCACCTTGGCCTCGGACCTCTCGGCCCCGGGCGCCGCGGAGGAGCTCGCGAAGGCCTGCGACGGCCGCGGCATCGAGGTCGGGCTCCTCGTGAACAACGCCGGCTTCGGCCTCTTCGGGCCCAGCGTCACGCTGCCGGCCGCCAAGGTCGAGGCGATGATAGCGCTCAACGTCTCCGCCCTGACCTGCCTCTGCGCGGCCTTCGGCTCGCGGATGAAGCGGCGGGGGAGGGGGGCCATCCTCAACGTGGGCTCCGTCGCGGGCAACCAGGCGACGCCCTATTTCGCCTCCTACGCCGCCACCAAGAGCTACGTCCTCTCCTACAGCCTCGCCCTCCGAGCCGAGCTCTCGGCCTCTGGCGTGGCGGTCTCCTGCCTCCTCCCGGGCTACGTGCGCACGGGCTTCGACGACGCCGCCGGGATCGCGAGCGAGGCCTACAAGGCCTTCTCGCGACGGAACGGCTCCGAGCCGGCGGAGGTCGTCCGCGCGGGCCTCGCGGCCATCGCGCGGAACCGGCCCTTCGTCGTCGCCGGCGGCCGCAACAAGATCGCCGCCTTCGCGACCGGGCTCCTGCCGCGCTCGGCGCCGCCCGTCGTCGTGAAGGCCTTCATGGACAGGCTCGTCGGGGGGGAGGGAGCGTGAAGACCAACTACGCGCTGGTGCCGAAGCTGCTGCGCAAGGACCCCTACCTGGCCCTCAGGATAGGCAGGGCCTTCGCCGCGCAGAAGAAGTCGATGCTCGTCGACAACCGCCTCTACGACGGCACGACGAGCGTGCTCAACCTCATGTACTTCCGCCTCACGCCCCTGTGCAACCTCCGTTGCGTCATGTGCGGGCAGCGCGGCGACAAGGGCGTCCTGAAGGGCGCCTACGCGGCCGCCGAGTCGAAGAAGGTCCTGCCCCTCGAGGCCTACAAGGGCCTCGTCGACCAGGTCAAGCACAGGAAGCCCGTGGTCTACCTCTGGGGCGGCGAGCCATTCCTCTATCCCGACCTCTTCCCCCTCGTCGACTACATGAAGGAATCGGGCCTCCTCGTCAGCGTCAACACCAACGGCACCTTCCTCGCCCAGAGGGCCGAGGAGATCGTCCGCGCGAAGTGGCACGCGCTCTTCGTCTCCCTCGACGGCTTCGAGGAGACGAACGACCGCATCCGCGGCGAGGGCTCCTACCGCCGCGTCGTCGAGGGCTTCGCCGCGATCAACCGGGAGAAGGCCAGGCAGGGCTCGCGCTTTCCCTACATGGGCGTCGTGACGACCGTGAACAACCTCAACTACCGCGACCTGTACCGCCTCGCGGAAGCCTCGAAGGACTTCAAGCTCGCCTGGCACATCTTCAACCTGGGGACCTACACCAACGAGGACATCGTCGAGCGGCACCGGAGCTTCATGCGGGATGAGCTCGAGACCGACATAACCTGCCTCCCGGCCTACGCCACGGGCTACAACGAGGGCATCGACGGCCGCGAGCTCCACGGCATCCTCGAGCGCGTGCATGCCATGGACGCGGACCATCCCATCATCACCGTGCCTGCCCTCGAGCCCGACAAGATCGACCTCTACTACGGCTCCCTCGAGACGCCGGTCCGCCGCCGCTGCTCGGTGCCCTGGGGCCAGGTCAACATCGACTACGACGGCGACGTCCACTTCTGCGCCGACTACCCCGATTACGTGCTCGGCAACATCACGGAGCGGCCCTTCTTCGAGATCTACAACGGCGAGCGGGCGCGGCGCTTCCGCCGGGCCCTCAAGGCCAGCCCCGACGGCGTCTTCCCGGGCTGCATCCGCTGCTACCAGAACATGCTCTGCGGCGAGCGGATCAAGGGCTTCTGACGCGTTGGCTGAAACAGCGAAGGCGGATGGGGCGCGGCCGGGGCCCTCGCGCCTCGGCGACGGCGAGGTGAGGCGGGCGGGCGCCGCGCCGCTCGCCCTCGCCTGCCTCCTCTCGCCCCGCCTGGCGGCCGCCCTCGGGCGCTACCTGTCCACGGTCCTGCGCTTCTTCTTCCTCTCGCAGTGGGGGTCGAGGCTGGCTCCCCGCTCCATGCCGCCCAGGCGCGTCGACCATCCCCTGGACGGCCTCGTGCCCTTCGAGCCGGCGCGCTCGGGGACCTACCTCCACTTCGTGCGCCTCTGGATAACGGCCCTCTCCTACGCCAGGCGCGAGCTGGGGCCGGGCTCCGCGGCGGCCTGCGCCGCCTTCCTCGACGGCCTCTCCGCATGCTATCGCGAGGCCTATTCGGTGTACCGCCGGCGCGTCTCGACGACCTCGCGCCCGACGGTGGCGGCCAACGCGGAGCTCCGGCTCGTCTACCTCGTCGATCCCCACCTCTATTGCGTGCCGAGCCTCCACGTGATGATCGTCTGCCACGTGTTCACGGCCTTCGAGAGGATGTTCCTGGAGGCCGGCCGCGCGGAGGCCGCGGCCGCGCCGCGGCTCGAGCTGTACCGACGCGCGGTCGCCATCACCGACTCCGTCCTCTACGTGAAGCAGCACAGCGTCAACTGCGTGCCCGCGGCCCTCTACTACTCGAGCCGCCTCATGCCGGAATTCGGGCGGCCCGAGGCCCGCGCCTTCCTGTCCGACCTCCTCGCCGACCTGCCCTCGGGCGCCGACCGCCGCGCGATCCTCGACTACATGGGCGGCCTCTACGAGAGGCTCATGGACGAGGGCGAGGCGGAGGGCGCCGAGCGCTGGCGGCCGGTCCTCCGCTTCCTCGACTCCTACCGCGCCTGAGGCGCCGGCCCCCGCCGCGGAAAGGAAGGGCCGCCCCCCGCGGGGCGGCCCTTCGCGTCATGCGAAACAGGGGGGAGGCTTATTCCTCCTCCTCCTCCTGGGTCCTGAAGGCCGCGGCCGCCTTGATGACGTCGTCGGCGATCTTGCCCGTGATCGGGGCGTAGTGGTCGAACTCGACCTCGAAGGAGCCGGTGCCGCTCGTCATCGAGCGGAGGTCGATCGCGTAACGCAGGAGCTCGGCCTGCGGGACCTGCGCGTCGATCTGGACGATGCCGCCGCCGATCGGGTTCTGGCCCGAGATGCGGCCGCGCCGGCCGGAGAGGTCGGACATGACGCCGCCCAAGTCCTTGTCCTCGACGAAGACCGTGAGGTTCATGACGGGCTCGAGAAGGACCGGGTTGGCCTGGCGGGTCGACTCGCGGAAGGCGCCGCGGGACGCGATCTTGAAGGCCATCTCGGAGGAGTCGACGGGGTGCTCCTTGCCGTCCGTGATGGCGGTCTTCACGTCGACCACGGGGTAGCCGGCGACGACGCCCGCCTCCATGGCCTGGTGGATGCCCTTCTCGATGCCGGGGATGAAGCCCTTGGAGACCGACTGGCCGAAGAGCTTGTTCTCGAACAGGTAGCCGGTGCCCCGCTCGAGGGGCTCGACCTCGAAGACGACGCGGGCATACTGCCCGTGGCCGCCCGTCTGCTTCTTGTGGGTGTACTCGGCCCCCGCCTTCTTCGTGATCGTCTCGCGGTAGGCGACGCGGGGGACGCGGGTCTCGGCGACGATCTTGGCGCCGTTCTTGATCTTGTCGAGGACCATGTTGATCTGGAGCTCGCCCATGCCCGAGATCACCGTCTCCTTGGTCTCGCCGTTGAACCTGACCTGGAAGGTGAGATCCTCCTCGGCCGCCTTGTAGAGGTTCTCGTTGAGCTTGTCCTCCTCCTTCTTGTTCACCGCGGAGATCGCGATCATGTGGACCGGGGTGGGGAGGCGGAGGTGGGCGAAGGCGAGGGGCTTCTCCCAGGCGCTGATGGTGTCGTTGGTCTTGAGGGAGGCCGACTTCGCGATGATGCCGATGTCGCCCGCGGCGAGGCCCGGGACCTCCTCGAGCTTCTTGCCCTGGAGGGTGTAGAGCTTGCCGAGCCGCTCCTTGCGGCCGTCGCGCACGTTGACGACCTCGAGGTCGGGGGCGAGGGCGCCGGTGATGACCTTCACGTAGGAGAGGCGGCCGGAGAACTGGTCGATCTGGGTCTTGAAGACGAAGGCCGAGGCCGGCTTGGACGCGTCGACCGCGACCTCGGTCTCGGAGCCGTCGCCGTTCTTCGCGGTCTCGGGCGCGAGGTGCTTCGGGCTGGGGGCGATCGCGGCGATGAAGTCGAGGAGGGCCGCGGTGCCGACGTTGCGCGATCCCGAGCCGGCGAAGGCCGGCACGACGCGGCCGGCGGCGAAGGCCTCCTTGAGGCCCTTGAGGGTGTCCTCCTGCGAGAGCTCGCCCTCGCCGAGGTACTTCTCCATGAGCTCGTCGTCGCCCTCGGCCGCGGCCTCGAAGAGCTTGGAGCGGTACTCGGCGACTGCCGCGGCCATGTCCGCGGGAAGGGGCCCCTCGGCCTCCTTCTGGTCGCCGGAGGCGGGGGCCATGTAGGCCTTGCCGTTGAGGACGTCGACGACGCCCTTGAGCTCCGGGCCCTCGCCGTAGGGGATGGTGATGGCCACCGGAGCGACCTTGAACTTGCCCTTGACGTCCTCGAGGGCGTTGGCGAAGGAGGCCCGCTCCTCGTCCATGCGCGAGACGAAGATCATGCGGGGCTTGGACCTGGACTCGAGGTTGCGCCAGAGCTTGATGGTCTCGATCTGCACGCCGGTCTTGGCGTCGACGAGGAGGAGGGCGGACTCGCAGGCGCGGAAGGCGAGGACGACCTCGCCGACGAAGTCGGAGGAACCGGGCGTGTCGACGAAGTTGACCTTCACGTCCTTGACCGAGGCGTGGGTCAGGGAGGCGCGCACCGAGATCTTGCGGGCGATCTCGTCCTCGCCGTAGTCGCTGACCGTCTTGCCGGACTCGATGCTCTCCGGCTTGGAGATGGATCCGCCCTGGAAAAGGAGGTGCTCGAGCAATGTAGTCTTGCCCGTGCCGCCGTGGCCGGCTATGGCTACGTTGCGGATGAGGTCGGTGGAATGCGCCATAAGTACTCCTTATCGTGGGTATATAAGTGCGGTGTATCCCGTTTGAGGACAGGTAAACCGAGGTATTATAAACCGGCCCCGGCCCATGTCAATATACATTCAGGCGGCCGGCGGGGCGGCCGCCCGAACTTGACAGCCCCTCGGAGCGAAAGTACCATGCCTCCGCGCGCTTGTAGCTAGCTCTTTCCGCAGGAAGGCATTGATGCGTATTCGAGTTCGCCTAACTATCGTCGTGGCCTCGGTCGGGTTCGCCTTCGCCTTGAGCGTCCTGAGCCTCGTCGCGACCAGGCAGACGATGGGGCGATCCGAGGCCGCGATCGGCGCGACGACGGGAGCGAAGCTCGCCATCGGCCGGCTCCGATACCTCACCGACGAGCTCCTCATCATGTCCGAGAACGAGCTCGCGACGACCGTCGAGAAATGGACGAAGTCCTACGAGGAGGTCTCGGCCCTCCTCGTCGCCCTCCAGGAGGATCGCTCCATCGCCTCCTACCTCTCCACCGAGGAGGAGGCCAAGCGCCTCTCCGCGATCGCGGCCATATGGGAGATGTCCAAGGCGAGCGCCGACAACGTGCAGCGCGACGCCTCGTCCTTCGCGGCCGAGAAGCCCGCCCAGAACGCGATCAAGGCCGCGGCGAGCGGCCGCTCCTTCGCGGCCTACAACCTCGCGAGCAGCGCCCAGTCCCTCGTGGTCACCCTGGACACCTACCTCGAGTCGGCGCTCGAGGCCATCGCCGAGGCGGTCCGCACCCGCTCCGAGGCCGCGACGCGCCGCATCATGCTCGCCTCCCTCCTCGCGTCGGTGGTCGCGAGCGCCGTCTCGGCCGCCCTCGCCCTGGGCTTCGCGAGGGCCTTCGGATCATCCTTCAGGGCCTTCGGCAAGGCGATAGCGGCCTGGAGCGCCGGCGACTACGCCGTCGCCTGCGCGGTCGGGGGCAAGGACGAGCTCTCGGAGCTCGGGCGCCTGCTCAACGGCATGGTCGGCAGGTTCGGGCTCGTCATCGAAGGCATCGCCTCCGCGGCCTCCACCGCGGACGATGTGCGATACAGGATGCAGATGTCCGCGGACGAGGCGAGCGCGGCGCTCGAGGAGATCCGCGCGAGCGTCGGCTCCATAGGCGACCGCGTCGGCGGCATGGTCGGCTCCCTCGTCTCGGCCTCAAAGGCGACCGAGTCCATCGGCTTCAGCCTGGGCTCCCTCGACGAGCGCCTCGCGGAGCAGACCAAGGCCGTCGAGATCGCGAACCAGCGCGCCCAGGCCATGAGCGGGGCCGCGAGGGACGCCGCGGGCATCGCCTCGACCCAGCGCGAGGCCTCGGGCAAGCTCGAGGAGCTCGCGTCGGAGGAGCTCGAGCGCTTCGGCGAGACCAACGCCCTCATCGCCCGCACGGCCGAGGACGTCGGCCGCATCATGGAGGTCGCCTCGATCATCAACGCCGTCGCCGAGCAGACCGACCTCCTCGCCATGAACGCGGCCATCGAGGCCGCGCACGCCGGCGAGGCGGGCAGGGGCTTCGCCGTCGTCGCCGAGGAGATCCGTAAGCTCGCCGAGTCCACGAACGAGAACGCCGTCGCCATTGGCTCCACAGTGGGCGAGATGGCCACGCGGATCAACGGCGTCCGCGAGGCGGGCTCGAAGACCGAGTCCGCCTTCAAGACCATCGGGGAGCGCACCCGCGAGGCCCGCGCGAGCATGGACGAGCTCGGCTCGATCATCGAGCGCCTCTCGGGCGGCGTCGCCGACGTGGCCGCCGAGGCCGGCCTCCTGGCCGAGGGCGCCCGCGACATCAAGAACCGGTCGACCGAGATCAGCGTCTCCGCGAAGGAGAGCGCCGACTCGGTGGCGGAGATCGAGCGCATCGGCGAGGACATCAGGCAGGGCGTGAACGACATCGAGTCGGGGGTGCGCGACTCGAGCGAGGCGACCCTCCAGGTGCGCGAGCTCTCGCGCCGCAACTCCGAGGCCGTGGCCCGCCTCGCCGCCATCGTCGAGGCCCGCGGGGGCGGGCTGGGGGAGGAGGCGGGCGAGCCCGCGGAGCTCCTCGAGGAAGGCGCCTGATCCTCGGTTTCGCCTAACCTGCCGGCCGCGCCTTCCGGAGCCTCAGCACCTCGTAGTTCCAGTTGAGGACCCAGGGCTCCAGGCCCTCGCGCAGCTCGCGCACGGCCCGGTCGAAGCGGCTCTGGGCCCGCCCCTCGCGCGAGGCCCGGGGCAGGACCACGAAGTCGTAGTCCTCGACGCGGCCGTAGCTCCCGGGCCCGGCGGGGACCTGGTCGACCGCCTCGTGGCCGGTGAGGACCAGGACCTTCCAGCCCGAGCAGCGGTGCAGGATGGCCGACTTCACCGCGCTCTCCTCGGCGCTCTCGACGTGGAGCTCGCCGCCGCGGAGGAAGGAGGTCCCCTCGATCGACCAATCGAGGGAGAGCCTCGCGTAGAGCTCCTCGTTCTTCCCGAGGATCGAGTAGGTCGAGGGGTCGACGCGCCCCTCGGGGACGAGGAGCTCGACGCCGCCGGCCTGCCGCCCCGCGAGGCCCTCGGCGGGGGCCGCGCCCGAGCCCCCGAGCGCGTGGATGACCCCGAGGTTGTGCGTGGCCACGAGCCAGGACCGCTCCTCGCCGGCCCCCGGACGGCGCGAGCGCAGGCTGTCGGCGAGGGCCTCGGCTATGCGGGTGACCGTGCTGCCCGCCCCGAGGAGCATCCCGACCTTCCTGCCGCGCCCGCCCCCCGCGGCGGGGACCTCGTGCTCGACGAGCTCGAGCACCCCGTTGGCCACCTTGATCTTCTGCGTGACGTAGAGATGGCACTTCTGGAAGTAGGAGCGCATGTCGCGGGCCACGCCGAGGAGGACCGAGCCCCCGGGGCCCTCGCGGCGCCGGAACAGGGGCACGCCCGCCTCCTCCTCGTATTTGCGCAGCTGGGTGAGGATCCAGGCGTCGCTCCGGTACTCGATCCCGAATCGCTCCCTGAGATGATCCCGCACGAGACTCAGGGGGAGCTCGAGGTCGAGGATCGAGTCGACGGCGCTGCGGTCGTATTCCTCCGAAAAAAACACGAAAAGCGCCGCCACCAAGTCTTTCTGCTTCAGACGCTGCTTCATGTCAGCCATGGCCACCTCGATCCGCACATAGCATGCTAATAATGCGTATCATGCAATCTGTGTATGATATCATATTTTAATTAGCTAGGGTTAGAAATGAACGCATCCCTCTGTATTCTAGCATATAGCGATATGAAAACGCTTGCAGGATGAAAAAACATGGAACAAAGTAACGTGTCATCTTCCACAAGGAGGCATTGGACATGAAGAAGGCTCTCATCGTAGCTCTGTCCCTCGTATTGCTCGTGACGGGTTCCCTCTTCGCACAAAAGGCGACGAAGCTCGTCATCGCCGGCCGCGACGGCGATTACGGCAACGCCATGCAGGTGGCGGTCGATGCCTACAAGGCGCAGCACCCCGAAGTGACCATCGAGCTCCTCAAGCTCTCCGGCGACGACATCTACTTGAAGACCGTCCTCGACCTCAAGACCGGGACGGGCACCTACGACCTCATCCTCATCGACGACCCGAAGGCCATGCAATACCAGAAGTCCGGCTGGCTCGAGGACCTCGGCGCCCTCTACAAGAAGGCCGGGAAGGCCGTCGACGCCGATTTCATCGGCAGCACGATGGACCTCTGCCGCTTCCCGAACGGAGCCGCGGGCAAGCTCTACGGCCTGCCCTTCGTCGGCAACGTCTCCCTCTTCGCCTACCGCACCGACCTCTTCAAGAAGTACGGACTCGCCGAGCCCAAGACCTGGACCGAGGTCCTGGCCGCCGCGAAGAAGATCTCCGAGGGCGAGGGCGAGGCCGTGAGCGGCGTCGTATTCCGCGGCGTCAAGGGCAACCCCATCCTCACCGCCTACCTCCCCGTCTTCTGGGCCTTCGGCGGCGAGATCTTCGACAAGAACGGCAAGCCCTCGGTCAACACGCCCGAGGGTCTCAAGTCCCTCAAGTACTTCCTCGAGCTCGCGAAGTACGCGCCCAAGGGCACGCCGATGAACAACACGGCCCAGGTCCGCGACACCCTCCTGGGCGGAGGCGCCGGCATCACTCCCGAGGTCTGGCCGGCCTGGCTCGGCAAGCTCGACGACCCCAACGAGTCCAAGGTCGCCGGCAAGGTCAAGGTCATGAAGCATCCCGGCGAGGTCGCCAAGTCCGCGCCCATGATCGGCATCTGGCACATCGCCATCCCCGCCGCGTCCAAGAACAAGCAGGCCGCCTTCGACTTCCTCCAGTTCGTCACGAGCAAGGAGATCCAGAAGAAGATGTCCCTCCAGGCCGGCCTCCCGCCGAGCCGCTCCTCCGTCTACGACGACGCCGACATCCTCAAGGCCCGACCCTGGTACCCCGCCATCCGCGACGCCCTCGCGAACGGCAAGGCCAGGCCCCGCACCCTCAACTGGGCCGAGATCGAGAACGCCTTCGGCGGCTTCGTCCAGCAGGCCCTCATCGGCGAGCTCAGCGCCGAGGAGGCCCTGAAGCAGACCGACGCCAAGATCGCCGACATCCTGAAGTGAGCCTTCGCGCCGCGGCGGGCAGTCCCGCCGCGGCGCTCCCGAGCCGGAGAAACACCTGATGATGCGACAAGGCCGATCGCGGGGCAGGACGGCGTTCTACTGGGCGATCTTCGCCCCGGCCCTCGCCGTGATGCTCCTCCTCACCGTCTACCCGATGCTCTCCGTCTTCGTCACCTCGTTCCAGGACTACAACTACCTGAGCGGCTGGCGGAGATGGAACGGCATCGCGAATTTCAAGTCGATCCTCGCCGACGCCCTCTTCCTCCGGTCCTTCGCGAACACCGTCGTCTATTGCATCGGCACGACCTTCGTCGAGGTCGGGCTCGGCATCCTCCTCGCCCTCGTCTTCTACGGGGAGTTCCGCGGGAAGAGCGCCTTCATGATCGCGGCCATCCTCCCGATGATGCTCTCCACGATGGTCGTCTGCTCGGTGTGGAAGACCCTCTACCACTACGACCTCGGACTCTTCAACTACGTCCTCAAGTCGCTCGGCCTCGGAAAAGTCGGCTTCCTCATCGACCAGGGCAAGGCCCTCGTCTCGCTGGCCGCCGTCGACGTCTGGCAGTGGACGCCCTTCGCCTTCATCGTGGTCCAGGCCGGCATGGCCTCGATCCCCGCGGAGATCTTCGAGGCGTCGCTCATCGACGGGGCCTCGCCGCGGCAGCGCGTCGCGCGCATCACCCTCCCCATCCTCCGCGACCAGATCCTCCTCCTCGTGCTCCTCCGCACGATCGACACCTTCAAGATCTTCGCGAAGGTCTTCGCCCTCACGCGCGGCGGGCCCGGGAACGCGACGGAGACGACCTCGTTCTTCATCTACCGCGAGGCCTTCTCCTACTTCAACCTCGGCAGGTCCTCCGCGGCCTCGGTCATCGCGCTCGCGGCGGTCGTGGTCATATCCCTGGTGTACATGCGCCGCATCCTGAAGGAGGACTGACCGTGGCCAGCTACGTTCAGCGAAAGCGCGGGATCCTCTTCCCGATCGCCCTGGCGGTCATCCTCGCGGTCTCGCTCTTCCCCGTGTACTGGATCCTGTCGATGTCCCTGAAGACGCCGGTCGAGAACATCTCGCCCGCGCCGACCTTCTACCCGCACAAGCTCACCTTCGAGAACTACGCCGCGGTCGCGGCCGGCGGCTATCTCAGGAACCTGCTCAACTCCCTCGCGACGACCGCCGCCTCGACGGGCCTCTCCCTGGTCCTCGCCTTCCTCGCGGCCTACGCCCTCACCCGGCATCGCTTCCCCCTGGGGATCAACAAGGCCTTCCTCGTCTGGATCATCATGGCGAAGATGCTGCCCCCCGTGGTCCTCGCCGTGCCCGTGTACGACCTCTTCGCGAAGCTCAGGCTCATGAACTCCATCCCCGGCCTCGTCCTCGTCTACCAGGTCTACACGCTGCCCTACTGCATCTGGATGCTCTACGGCTTCGTGAAGGCCCTGCCCCGCGAGTTCGAGGAGGCCGCCGACATCGACGGGGCCTCCAACTCGCAGATCCTCTGGCGGATCGCCTTCCCCCTCGTGCGCACCGGCATCGTCGCCACGGCGATCTTCACCATCATCGTCGCCTGGGACGAGTTCCTCTTCGCCCTCCTTTTCGTGCGGAGTCCGGACAAGATGACCCTGCCACTCGTCATCTCGAATTTCATAGGCGAGTTCGAGACGCTCTGGGGCCAGCTCATGGCCATCGGCATGCTGGCGACCCTCCCCATCGTCGCCTTCTCCCGCGTGGTGTTCCGGCAGATGACCACGGCCTACTCGCTGGACCTCAAATGAGGCGCCGCGGGCCCCTCGTCACGGCGCACGCTGGCTGCCTGGGCAGCGCGCCGAACGGGGCGGAGAACATCCGCCTCGCGGCGCGCTTGGGGGCGGGCGCGATCGAGCTCGACATCCGCCTGACCTCCGACGGACGCGTGGCCCTGAGCCACGACCCCGAGACCCTCCTCGCCGACGGCTCGGTCCGCGCGTTGCGCGACATCGATTGGGCCCGCGAGGGGCCGGCCAGGCATCCCGGGGCGGCCGGCGGGCCCGTCCTCCTCCTCGATGAGGCCCTCGACCTCCTCGAGTCCCTGAGGCCGGCCGGGGCCCCTCCCTTCGCCCTCAACCTCGACGCCAAGGAACCCGAGGCGGCGGTCGCGGCGGCCGGGCTCGCGCGGAGGCGGGGATGGGCGGAGTCGGTGCTCTTCTCCGGCCTCGAGCCGCGCGACGCGGCCCTGGTGCGCGGGGAGCTCGCCGGCTTCGCGCGGCTCCTCAACGCCGACCCGATCCTGCCGGCCTCGGGCTACGGCCCCGAGTCATTGCGCGAGGCCGCCGCCGTCGCGCTCGAGTGCGGCTGCCGCGGCCTCAACCTCGACTTCCGCGCGGCCACAGAGGCGCTCATGGACTACGCGGCCCCGCGCTGCCTGCCCGTCTTCCTCTGGACCGCCGACGAGCCCGATGAGATGCGCCGCGTCCTCGGGCTCGAACCCTATTCGATCACCACGAACCGGCCCGACCGCCTTTTCGAGTTGCTCGCCCGCGGCTAGAATCGCCGCGACGCAGTGCAGGAGGAGAACATGGATTACGACATAGCGATGCTCGGCCACGTCTCGCGCGACATCATCGTCGACCACCTCGGCAATGAGACCCGCCTCCTCGGCGGGGCGGTGATACAGTCCTGCGCCGCGGCCTCCCGCGCCGGCGCCAAGGTCCTCGTCGTGACCAAGGCCGCGGAGGCCGACGCGAAGGACCTCGGCCCCCTCGAGCGGGACGCGGCCCGGCTCATCGTGTTGCCGAGCCCGGCCACGACCTCGATCCTCAACGTCTTCAAGACCTCCGACCACGAGCGGCGCGACACGAAGCTCCTCTCCCGGGCCGCGCCCTTCGGCGCCAAGGACCTGCCCTCCGACGCCAAGGCGAAGATCATCGACCTCGCCGGGCTCTTCGTCGGCGAGTTGCCCGATTCCCTCATCGAGGAGCTCAAGGGCCGCGGCAAGATCGCCGCCGACGCGCAGGGACTCTTGCGGCGCGCCGACGCCCAGGGCGCCATGCTCTTCGCCGACTGGGAGAACAAGAAGCGCTACCTCCCCTTCGTCGACTATTTCAAGACCGACGCCGCCGAGGCCGAGATCCTCACCGGCAGCAAGGACCGCGAGGAAGCCGCGCGGATGCTCGCCTCCTGGGGCGCCCGCGAGGTCATGGTGACCCACAACACCGAGGTCATCGTCCTCGTCGAGGGCAAGGTCTACCGCGCGCCCTTCACGCCGGCCAACCTCTCCGGGCGGACCGGCCGCGGCGACACGACCTTCGCCTCCTACCTCACTCGCCGCCTCGACCACGATCCCCAGGACGCCGTCCGCTTCGCCGCGGCCCTCTGCTCGATCAAGATGGAGAAGCCCGGCCCCTTCTCGGGCGCGATCGGCGAGGTGCTCGAGAGGATGGAGAGGGACGCGAAGAGGTAGAGCGGCCTTGATCCAGAAGGCCGGCGAGGGAGGCTCTTTGGAGTCTCTCTCGCCGGCCCTGTTTTTCCGATTACACCCAGCTGCATGTCCTGACTCAGGGGAGTGACCTGACAAGGCGAAGACCCCGATTAGGCTGACGATTGCTCGGATAATCCTGAACAATGGATGACACACGGGCCGTCGATTCATCGGTGCTATAGGAACCGCCGCGCAGGATCCTGTTCGTCCCAGTGGCCGCACCGGTCGGATTGTTTCCAGTCATGCCGGCTCCGGCCCAATCCCAGCACCACTCGTTCACATTGCCCGACATGTCGGAAATGCTCAGTTCGTTCGGATTCTTGGTTCCGACTTCCCGCGTGCTCGTCGCATCGGTCGATATCCACGCGACATCCTCAACGGTGTTTCCCCCGGAATAGACGTACCCCAGGCTCGATGAGCCGCCCCTGGAGGCCCATTCCCATTCGGCCGAGGTGGGCAGGCGGTAGCCGTTGGCGCTTGGATTGATGATGATGTTGTTGTGCGTCGTCGAGCTCCAGTCGCTCGGCCAATTCGCAGGATCGGTCCCATAGCCAGTGTAGCTATAGACTGGCGTCATACCCGTGACCTGGGAGAGGCGGTTAGCTAGGGCTATCCCATCGTACCAGTTTATCGTGTCCACGGGATGCTCCATCCAGTCCACGCCGATGGTTCCTCCCATGCCATACATGGAAGGATTGCGTCCCATCAGCGCCGCATACTGGCGTTGCGTCACCTCGGTCTTTCCGACAGTGAATGAAGAGACCGACCAGTTTCCATTCGCGGTGCCGCCAGGTATGGAATCGGAGGAGCCGCCAGCCACCTCGATGAACCTGAACACAGGGCAGGCGACTCGCATCGGGACCGATTGATGGCCTGCCGTGTCCTCGACCTGGGCCCAGATTGTCTTTTCAACATCGGTCAGAGCGACAGTGACTGGCAAGGATAGGGAGTCCGTGTATGTAGACCAGGTTGCGACCTTCATTTCCTCATAGCTTGCGCCGATCCGTATTCTACTTCCCGTGGAGGCGCCGAGAACCTTTGTGTGGCAATAGGCTCGCGAATCAAGGATTACCCCTGCGGACTCGACGGAGACGAGGGCGTCACCGCCGTATCCGGCTCCTGAAAGGGCTCCGGCAGGAACGTAGCCCGAAAGGTCAAGCTTGACGAGATTGAAATCGTCGTAATAATCGGTGACGAAGGACAAGTTGCCGTTCACCCCGACCGCTTCAAGTTCTTGGGTCCATGCAGGGCCCCAGTCGTTGTATTTTAGACATATAGATGCTTGATTTGCAGTTTTAAAAACACTAGTTTTTATACCTGTTACATTGATGAACTCCGAGTTGCTTATTGAACAATATTCTCCAATATCTAATATGCCGGTGTTCTCAAAACGTATACAGTCCAACTTTGTGTTTAAGCTTATTGGGGAAGAAATATTGATAAAACTGATGTTTTTATAAATGCCACCATAGCCTTGAATATTTATGGGAAAGCTTTGCGGGGTTCCACGGATTACTACGTTGATTAAGTTATCGGGAGTTCTTAATAGCGTACCCTTTCCTAAGTTTATTATACAATCTTTAAAACTACAATTATGATAATCTATAAGGTTACAGTCAATAAAGAATCCGTTTCTGGAAGCAGACATTGGATCGCTAACATTTGAATCAATCTGACAATAACGGAAATATGGAGCTATTCCACCGCGAAATACATAGAACGCGTCTGAAAACACACAATAAACGAATCGATTACCTCCGATATAGGCCCAGTCCTTATCGACATTGGTAACGGGTGTTGTTTCGCTCATCATGAATCCTTGCCAAGATCCCGTGAAATCCTTCGCATTGGCGAAGATGATCCTCTCGTCCGCAGTCCCCACTGCATCGATGCCGCCTTCGAGCTTGATATAGTAACTACCCGCGAAGCGAACCTCAACGCCTGGATCGATGACCAAGGTTTTTCCGCTCTCAACGAGTACGTTTCCCTCGATCCTGTAGGGACTCTTGGCCTTAGTCCAATGCAGGTTGGCCGCGGAGAGGACGCCCGAGATGGTCGTGGCGGTGTCGGTCATCGTGATCGTATCGCTGGCGGCGGTCGAAATATTACGGGCCTTGTCCCTGAGCTTGATCGTAAAGCTGTAGTCGCCGTTGCCGTTGTAGGTAAGGAAACTGGACATGTCGCGCTGAAAGATCGGCAGGTACGGTTCCCAGTTGGGCGAGGCGGGGAAGCCATTGAGCTGCACCTGCATCTTGTCGATGCCGCTGCCCTGCTCGTTCGCGGTGAGCGCCACGGTCACGACTTTATCGCTCGTGAAGTTCGCGCCTGCGTTGATCACCACTCCCATGAGGGGATCGAAGAGAGGCGGGGCGCTGTCGCTCAAGGCTATTTCAGGGCTTACGCCGATGGTCCTCACTTCGAGGGGGCTGAAGTCGCTGATCGTCGTGGACCAGCTGCCCCATCCTGCCTTGGATGCGGTGATCGAATGGCTGCCCGTGGAGAGTATGTTGCCTATCTCGAAATACCCGGAGGCGTTGGTCGTCGCGACGAGGTCGCCGAGGCCCTCGGTCGAAACGCCCAGCTTGATGCCCGAATGATCGCTCATGCCGGTGAGTTTGACATATCCCTTGAGCCCCGACGCGTTGGGTATCATGTCGAGCTTCGGCACGATGACTTCTTCGGAAGCCCCTATCAGGATACGCGCGGATACCGTCGGAGTGAGGGCTCTCTGGAACAGGATGGTGTAGCTGCCGATCGGGACGTGATCGAAGCGCCAGGCGCCCCCCGAGCCTGTGGCGGTCGTGAAGGCCCCGAGCCCCTCGATCGATACGGCTATGCCGGAGTCGTCCAGGGAACTGAGGAGATCGATGATGCCCGAAACGCTGTTGTGGGTCGCGCGGAGGTTCCCCGTGTGGACTCCGAAGGTGGAATCCGTGAGCACCGTGATCGTGTCCGTGTCCATCGCGGTCTCGAAATCCTCGCGCTCGAAGCGCACGCCGCCGGGATAGTTGCCGGAGGGTACCTGGAGGCCGTAGCTGCCGTCAGCCGCTGTCCTCGTCTCGTAGCCAGTCCCGACGAGCTCCACGCGGATACCGGAATGACTGGCTCGGCCCTCGAGTCGAACGATCCCCTGGATGCCGCCGCGGGCCTGCTCGAGACGGATGTCGGGCATCGCGTAGGTGCTCGTCGTGGCGAGGGACACGGCGGAGCTCGTCTGTCCTTTGTAGTTCTCTTTCGAGTAGGAGACGATGTAGCTGCCTGGCAGCATGCCCGCGATCGCGTAGTAGCCTTCATTGTTCGTCAAGGCGCTATAGATCTTCGTGATGTCGGCGAGGTTCGTCGCGGTGATCTTCGTGCCCGCGTGCTGCGATAGTCCCTCGAGGGTGACCTTCCCGAAGATGCTTCTCGAGGAGACGGCCAGGCGAAGGGAGACGGAGTCCACGGAAGCTCCGGCGCCGAGCAGTATGGGATCGCTGCGGGCGGTCGTGTAGCCGTCCTTGGTGGCTTGGGTACTGTAGGTCCCCGCCTCCATGCCGGATAACACCCAGCGGCCGACCGCATCGCTGAGCGTGCTATAGGTCTTGCCATTGTCGCCGGTGGCCAATATGGCTATCCCGGCATGGTCCGATGCGGATTCGAGGGTCGCGTTCCCCGCGAGTCGCGCCTTGCTCGTCTTTAGGCTGGCGTTCGGGGCGTTCTGGACGCCGTCCGAGACGAGGTCCACGGTGACGCCGTCTCCGGAAAGGAAGCCCTCCTTCGCGAACATCACGAAATAGGAGCCCGGCTTTAAGCCGGTGAAGATGTAGGTCCCCTGCGAATCCGAGGTGGCCGAGAGGCTCAGCGTGGAGTCGTCGCTTTTCCGTATCGTCGCGGATACGCCGCTGAAATCCGCCGCTCCCTCGAGGAAGACCTTTCCTGTCACTGTCCCTGTCGCGGGAATCATCTCGAGGAAGTCCACGGGGGCGAGAGCGCCGCCCATGGTCAAGGCGAGACCCGCGATGGTCCTCGTGCTGAAGCCGACCCTCGAGGCGGTCAGCGTGTAGCTGCCGGGAAGGATGGGATCAAGGGAATAGCTTCCATCGATGCCCGTCCCGGTCGAGAAGGTCTTCCCGTTCGACTCGTTCCGGGCGACGACGATGGTTCCGCTCATGTCCGATTCGCCGCGGACCATCGCCCTCCCGGCGATCCTGCCTCCGAGCGCGGGAAGCGAGATGCCCGCCACCTTGGTCGTCTTGGCCCCCGTGACGGCGATCGCGTCGACCGACCGCGAGAGGTAGCCCGTTTTGCTGAACAATGCCGTATATGAGCCCGGTTCCACATTGCTGAGAGTATAGGAACCGTCGGGGCCGGTGGTCGTATTGAAAGTCGAGGTGGCGTCGTTGAGATTCCGGAGGAGGACCGTTATTCCTTCGCTCGAGATCGGATCGGTCGATCCATCCGAGAGGGCCGCCTGGCCGGTGACGGTCCCGTATCCGTAGTAGATGGTCAATGGTTCGGCGGAGAGATCCGTGTCCTTTTCCGACAGGACCGTTACGCCGCCGGTTTCCCTGAATGTATATCCGGACCTTTCTGCCCTCAGGCGATACTTGCCTTCCGGCAGGTACCAGATCGCGAAGCTGCCGTCGGCCGCGGTCTTGGCCGCGAAGGAGGTTCCGGGCACGTACACGTCTATCCCCGTGTTGTCGCCGAGGGCATCGCCGGTCCTGCCGAACATGAGCGCCTTCCCGAGGATCCTCCCCGTCTTCTTGAGCTGCACATCGTTGAGATTGAGACCCGCTCCGGCGACCGCCAGGACACTCTGAATCTGCGCCGCGACTACCGTTCCATTCCCGAGCGCGCGCGGGGCGAGCCTCCTCGAACCGAGGATCGGACCGACCTCTTGGTTCGTGAAGAAGAAATCATACGGCCTTGTCGTATCCAGACCGTCGATGAAAAAGAAACCCGTGCCATCGGGATGGATGACGACGCCGGGGAGCTGGTCGGAGAAGATGTTGATTGATTGGGCGGCTACCTCCGGCGTCGATGCGGGGATGCGTACCCAGCCCTTCACGATGCCGAGTTGGCTTGATGTCTTCCCGTCGTTCAGGGTGAAGCTCGCGACAGCCACCGCGCTCGACTTGTCCCCCAGGATCGCTATCACCTTGATTTTCGCGCTCGTACCGTAGATGCGGAAAGGTTCGATGTAGCGGTTGGACGCAGCCGAAGGAGTCGTATCGTCGTCGGTCCAGAATACCAAGGCGTTCTCGGTGTCGCAGGCGATCGTGATGACGAGCGAGGCGTCAGGATGTTTCCCGCCCGCAGGGCTGATCCGCGGGATCGCCACTCCCTCGACGCTCGAAGGAATTTCCGTGGCGGGATTCTTGCATCCGGGAAAAAAGACGGACATGAAGAGCAGTAGGGCCAGAGAGAAGACGCCAAGCTTGGCTCCCCGCATTTTTTCCTCCGAATATTACATTCATTATCACTGTGCACTATAGGTGCTCCAGCTAAGTATATCCTCAGGAAGCAGATTGGCAAGCAATGGATCAGCGGAAAGAGTCGCAGTTCCAGCGGAACAAACAGAAGGAAGGATGACGAGATGTACCTTCGCGCCAGTAAACGAAGAAGCCGCCTTCCGGCGGCCTCTTTATTTGGGACCAGCAGGGCTCGAACCTGCGACCTGCTGCTTAGAAGGCAGCTGCTCTATCCTGTTGAGCTATGATCCCCGGCGAAGGGGAATGCCTGAGTACAGGCATTCCCCTTCGCCGGCAGTTCAGAGACTCGCTTCGCGAGACTCCGAACTGCACGCTTCATGATCGGGACGGACGGAGCCGAGGGCATCCAAGACCCAAGGCCCGAGCGCCTCCGCCTGTCCACCGTATTACTCGCGATTGCCTTCGGCAAGCGCACTACAATCGGGACGGGCGGATTTGAACCGCCGATCTCTTGCTCCCAAAGCAAGCGCCTTAGCCCCTAGGCTACGTCCCGTCTCGAGTCCGCCTACCGTAGTATCCGCGCCCCGCTCCTGTCAATGAGTCGTGCATTGAGCAGAGGGCGGCCGCCGGGCTGTGGAGTCCGTGGAGAAAGGGAGTTTTCTCGGATTTGGCGATGCCTGAGCGGTATGCAGACTTCATAATCCCGCATTTTGCATAGCGCTTAAAGTCTTTTATGTTAATAAAATGCATCATAAATCCTCACTTTCTCTATGCTTTTTTCATAGTTCGCCCGGCCTGTCTCCTGCTGATCGTCGATTGGGAAATGCCGAGGAGGAGGGCTGCCGTGGATTGGTTCCCTCCGCTTCGCCGCAGGGCTTCCTCTATGTGGCGGTCGGTCACCTCGTCGAGGCTGAGGAAGCGGCCTTCGCGGTCGGAGAAGGCGTCGGCGAGCCCATGGCCAGGCTCCTTGGCCGCGGTCGACGCGGCCTTGCGCGAGCGGATGTAGTCCGCGGCGTAGGAGGCGGGGAGGGTGCCCCCCTCGGCCCAGCTCATCGCGCCGTGGACCAGGGAGAAGAGCTCGCGCACGTTCCCGGGGAAGGAGTAGCCATCGATGGCCGCGAGGAAGGCCTCGGTGCGGCGGGGGGGCTTGCGGCCGAGGGTCGCGGCGGCCTCGCGGGCGAAGTGGTCCACGAGGAGGGGGATGTCCTCGCGGCGCTCGCGGAGGGGCGGGACCGCGATGTTGTGGATCATGAGGCGGTAGTAGAGGTCGGCCCGGAAGTCGCCCTCCCTCACCTTCGCGAGGAGGTCCGCGTTGCTCGCCATGACGAGGCGGGCCGAGCTCTTCTCGGGTCTGTCGGAGCCGAGGGGGTAGAACTCGCCCTCCTGGAGGAAGCGGAGGAGCTTCACCTGGGCCTCGGGACCGATGTCGCCTATCTCGTCGAGGAAGAGGGTGCCCGCGTCGGCCTCGCGCACGAGGCCGCGGCGCTTGCCCTCCGCGCCGGTGTAGGTGCCCTTCACGTGGCCGAAGAGGGTGTCGGCGAAGAGGGTGTCGTCGAGGCCGGCGATGTTCACCGCGACGAAGGCGCCCTCGCGCCGCGACAGGTCGTGGATCGAGCGGGCGACGAGCTCCTTGCCCGCGCCGCTCTCGCCCGACACGAGGACCGCGAGGGGGCTCCGCGCCACGCGCTCGATGGCCTTGAAGAGCCCGAGCATGAGGGGGCTCCGCGTGACGATGCGGGAGAAGGCCGGGTCGCGGGAGGCCTCGCCCGTCTCGCCTCCGAGCATCCTGATCTCGCGCTTCAGCTCGAGGATCGAGCGCACGTGGCCGATGATGGCCGCGAGGCGCGCGGAGGAGATGGGCTTGGGCAGGTAATCGAAGGCCCCCCGCTTCATGCACTCGACGATGGTGGCCGGGTTGTCGTCGCCGGTCACGATGGCGACGAGGGCGCCCCCGGCCACCGCGATCACGTCGTTGAGCAGGGCGGCGTCCGACCGGTCGCCGAGGTGGAGGTCGAGGAAGACGAGGTCGAAGCTCCCGCCTCCCTCGAAGAGGGCGAAGGCCTCGGCGGCCGAGGAGGCGCAGGCCACGTCGACCGCGTCGCTCCGGACCGCGGCGAGCCTCGCCATCTCGAGGACGGCGGGATCGTCGTCGATGGCGAGGACCCGCAGCGCCGTCGCCTTGTTCTCCATGCCCGACCCTGGGCCCTGTCCCGGCCCGCGGCTCGACTCGTCCATGACCTCAACCATAGTGTCGATCCCGGGCCCGGGCAAGGGTGGCACGGTATCTGCATCTAAGAAAGCAGGAGATCGAAGCGATTCGACTCCGGAGGAGGTCCCATGAGCAGCACCATCCTTCTCGTCGAAGCCGATGTCCTCGCCGCCTGGGACGAGATCCAGAGGCTCACGAGCGAGGGGAAGACGGTCGTCCACGCCAGAAATCGCGTGCAGGCGCTGGAGCTCGTCCTCGAGAAGCCCGACCGCTTCGACCTTGTCCTCGCCGATCCATGGACGATGCGGGGGCAGGCCGCCTCGAGCCGTATCGCGCCCTGCGCCGAGCGCCCGGGCCGCGCCCGCGGCCCCTACCTCGCCAGGCGCCGGATCTCCTCCTGGACGAGGGCGTCGCAGCGCTCGTTGTCCTCGACTCCGGCGTGGCCCTCGACCCAGAGGAACTTCGGCTTGACCCTCGACGCGACGGCATCGAGCTCTTCCCAGAGCTCGCGGTTCTTGACGGGCTTGCGGTCGGAGGTCCGCCAGCCGTTGCGCTTCCACGAGGAGATCCACGAGGTGATGCCGTTCTTGACGTACTGCGAATCGGTGTAGAGCACGATCGGGGCCCCCGGCGACCTCCGCTCGGCCTCGGTCAGGGCCGAGATGACGGCCCGGAGCTCCATGCGGTTGTTCGTGGTCGCCGCCTCGCCGCCCGAGCCGATCGTCTCGCCGGACCCGTCCCTGAGCACGTAGGCCCAGCCGCCGGGACCGGGATTGCCCGAGCAGCCTCCGTCGGTGTAGATAACGATGCCGTCCATGGCGGGCAGTATGCCGGCGGAAAGGCGGGCAGTCAACGGAGCGTGCTTGCGCGGACAGGCGAATGGGGGATAATACGAGAGGTCCCATCCCCCGAGACGAGAGAGGTACGAGGTGAAGCGAGCCATCAAGATACGTATCCGCCTCCTGGCGGCCTTCCTCTCGATATCGGCCGTCGGCGCCGCGATGGGCCTCGTGGGAGTCTATTACGTCCGGAACCTCTCGGCGAGGAACGCCGCCCTCCTCGCCGGGGTGGAGGCGCCGCTCAAGAAGGTCTTCGGCCTCTACGGGGCGGCGAGCGCCGCGCAGGCGGTGTCGCGCGACCTCGTCCTCAAGTCGGCGGGCGAGCTGGAACCGGTCCTCGTCGGCCTCGCCGAGAAAGACTCCTACATCAAGGAGACCGCGGCGGCGCTGCAGTCGGAGGTGGACGACGAGGCCCTCAAGGGCGCCCTCAACGCCTTCGTCCAGGTCTGGGGCGACTACAAGACGAGCCTCGACGTGCTCGTCGGCGACGTCCGCGCGGGCAAGGCCTCGCCCGGCCTCATGTACGCGATGGTGGCGAGCTCGAGCCAGGGGCTCGAGGCCGCGACGGGCATGATCCTCGACGGCTACATGCACGCGGCCGCGGCCAAGGTCGAGTCCAGCGAGGCCCTGGCGAGGAGTTCCGCGACGGTCATGCTCGCCATGGTCGGCCTCGGCGTGCTTTTCTCCCTTGTCCTCGCCCTGGCGATATCGGCCTCCATGGCCGCGCCGATCACGCAGGCCGCGGCCGCGGCCGCCAAGGTGGCCGAGGGCGACCTCGGCGCGGCGGTCGACGCGCGCTACGCCTTGAGGAGCGACGAGATCGGCGCTCTCGCGAGGGCCATCGACGCGATGGGCGAGGGCCTGAGCGGGCGGATGCGCGCGATCCGGGGCTCGGTCGCCGTGCTCCTGGACGTCGGCAGGCTCCTCGGCGAGAGCCTCGAGCGCACGAAGGCCGCGGTGGCGGGGATCGGCTCGGGCGTCGACGCCCTCTCGCGCCAGATCTCAGAGCAGGGCGCGGGGGTCGAGGAGACGGCGGCGACCGTCGCGCAGATGGGCCGCACCGTCGAGACCCTCGACGGCCGCATCACCGCCCAGGCCGACGGCCTCGCCTCCTCCTCCGCGGCGGTCGAGGAGATGGTCGGCAACATACGGAGTGTGGCCTCGAGCGTGGACCGGCTCGGGGAGAGCTTCTCCCTCCTCATCGCCGCCTCCGAGGACGGGCGAGCCAAGCTCGAGCGGGTCAACGCCCTCGTGGGCGAGATCTCGGCCCAGTCCGAGAAGCTCCGCGAGGCCAACGACGCGGTCGCGGGCATCGCGTCACGGACGAACCTCCTCGCCATGAACGCGGCGATCGAGGCGGCGCACGCGGGCGAGTCGGGTAAGGGCTTCGCCGTCGTGGCCGACGAGATCCGGGGCCTCGCGGAGAGCGCCGCCCTCCAGTCCAAGGAGATCTTCAACGACATCGGGGGGATCCGCAAGACGATCGAGGAGGTCGTCGGCGGCTCCGCCGAGGCCCGCGCCTCCTTCGCCTCGATCCTCGAGCGCATCCGCGGCCTAGGAGAGCTCGAGCGGGAGATCGGCGGCGCCCTCGACGAGCAGCGCGAGGGCTCGCGGCAGGTCCTCGAGTCCCTCGCCGCGATCAAGGAGGCCGCGAACGTCGTGCGGACGGGTTCGGGCGAGCTCCGCGACGGCTCGGGCGCGATCGGGGACGAGATGGTCGAGCTCCAGCAGGTCACCGTGGCGCTGCGGGACGCGGCCTCGGGGATCGGGGCCGCAATGCGCGAGATCGAGTCGGCGGCCGCTTCGGTGGCGGGGCTCGCGGAGCGGAACGGCGGGGCCGCCGCCGCCGTCTCCGAGCTGGTTTCCGCGTACGCGCTCCGGGAGGCGGCGGGCGGCGCGGGCTCCGCCGCCGGCGGGCCCCGGGCTTGAGCTCCCGCCGGCTCGGGGCGGCCTTGGTCGCGGCCGCCCTCCTCCTACCGCACGGCGCCCGCGCGGCCGATCCCTCGCGCCTGCAATCCTACAAGCTCGGCATGGACGAGGGGCTCGCCAACAACTCGGTGTACTGCGCCATCCAGGACGGCGCGGGCGTCATGTGGTTCGGCACCTTCGGCGGCCTCTCGCGCTACGACGGCGAGTCCTTCGTGTCCTACCGGCCGAGCCAGGGGCCCGGGCGCTCGGGATCGCTCGCCGCCTCGGTGGTTTTCGCCCTCCTCGAGGACTCGCGCGGCAGGCTCTGGATAGGCACCGACGGGGGCGGCCTCGCGCGCTACGAGCCCGGCTCCGATTCCTTCACGGTCTTCCGCGCCGGGCCCCCGCTCGAGGGGGGCTTGAGCTCGGACCGGGTGCTCGCCCTGGGCGAGGACGGCTCCGGCCGGCTCTGGGTCGGCCTCGGCGACGGCGCCGTCGGACCCTTCGACCCGGAGACGGGACGTTATGCGAACCTGGCGCCCCGGGACTCGGGAGGGGCTCCCGTCCGCTGCATCGTCGCCGACGAGGGCGGTTCCGTTTGGGCGGGCACCGAGGGGGGCGGCCTCCTGCGCTTCCCGCCGGGGGCCGCCGAGGGGGAGTGCTTCCGAACGGGCCGAGGGCTCGGCTCCGACGTCGTGCGCTCCCTCCTCGCGGACAACGACAACCGCCTTTGGATCGGCCTGGGGAACGGCGGCGTGGACCTCTTCGAGGCCGGCCGCATCAGCCACGCGCGGCCGCCCTCGGGCCTGCGCGCGCCGTCGGAGGCCGTGCGCGCCCTCGCCAAGGACGCCGAGGGCTCGATCTGGGTCGGCTACGCCGATTCAGGGCTCGGGACCGTGGACCCGGCCACGCTCGTCCTGAGACCGCCGCGGCCCGGCGCGGAGGCCATGGTGCGCGCCGTGTACACCGACCGCGGCGGCCTCATGTGGGTCGGCCTCAAGGAGGGGGGCATCCGCGTCTACAACCTCCGCTCCTCGCTTTTCGACCGCTTCGTGACGCGGAGCGACGGCAGGCCGCTCAGGGACCTCAGGGGCCTGGCGCAGGATCCGCGGGGCAGGATCCTCGTCGGCTCCGACGGAGGCGGCGTCGTCGTCCTCGAAGGAGGCGGCTTCAAGCCGCTCGCCGGCTTCCCGACGAGCGGCGTCGAGGCCAAGGTCTATGCCCTCCTCGCGGAGGCCGGCGGCGCGATCTGGGCCGGGACCGACGGGGGCGGCCTCCTCTGCCTCGAGCCCTCGGGCCGCCTGGTCGCCTATCGCCACCGGGATGGCGAGCCCGGCAGCCTGGCCGGCAACGTGGTCTGGGCCCTCCACGAGGACGCCGACGGGACGCTCTGGGTCGGGACCGAGGGCGGCGGGCTCGACCGCCTGGACCGCGCGACGGGAGAGTTCGTCCACTACCGCCCCGGCGGCGCCGGCCCCTCGATCACGGGCTCCTCGGTGCGGACGATCCGCCGCGATCGGGAGGGCAGGCTATGGGTCGGGACCTGGGACGGCGGCCTCTCGCGCCTCGGCCCCGGCGACGGCGGCATGACCGGCTTCGCGCCTGAGACGGGGGACCCCTCTTCCTTGGGCGACGCGAGCGTCAACTGCATCTTCGAGGACAGGGAGGGCGGCCTCTGGGTCGGCACCGGCGGCTCGGGCCTCGCGAGGCTCGATCGCGAGACCGGCAGATTCGTCCACTATTCCGAGGCCGAGGGCCTCATGGGCGCCACGGTCTACGGCATAGTCCAGGACCGGGCGGGGGATCTCTGGATCTCCACGACGAGAGGCCTCTCGCGACTCGACCGCGAGTCGGGGATCTTCTTCAATTTCGGGATCGAGGACGGCCTCGCCTCCAAGGAACTCGCCCAGAATTCGCTCTTCATCTCGAGGGACGGGAAAATATGGGCGGGAGGCATGAGCGGCCTCACGAGCTTCGATCCCGCCCTCCTCCCGAGGACCGAGCCCGAGCCCCGGGTGGCCATCACCGGGATCGAGGCCCCCGGGGCCCTCGCCCTTCCTCCGGCCTTCTCCTTCGGGGGCAAGGGCGAGGGGAGCCTCGAGCTCGGCTACCGCAATTCAGGCCTCAGCTTCCACGTCGCGGTCCTCGACTACGCCTCGCCGGGCAGGAACCGCTACGCGATGCGGCTCGAAGGGCGGCAGAGCGGCTGGACCGACCTGGGCTTCCACAACGTCGGCAGCCTCGCGCCCCTCGCGCCCGGCAGCTACATCCTCCGGGCCAAGGGCGCGAACGGCAACGGAGTCTGGAGCGACAGCGGGGCCGCCCTCCGCATCCTCGTCCATCCGCCGGTGTGGCGGACCTGGTGGTTCCGCTTCGCCGCCCTGGCCTTCTTCCTCGGCCTCGTCGCCGGCGCCATAGCCATGCGCGTGCGGAGCCTGCACCGGCGCAACGCCCTCCTCGTCAACTTCTCGCGCCACGTCGAGGCGGCCCGGGAGGAGGAGCGCATGGCCGCGGCCCGCGAGGTCCACGACGAGATCGGCCAGCATCTCGCGGCCCTCAACATCCAGGCATACTGGCTCCGCGGCCACCCCGACGCGCCCGCCCGCGACCGGGAGGAGCGCGTGGGCGAGATGCTCGGCTCCATCGCGGGGGCGATGGGCGCGGTCAAGTCGGTGGCGACCAAGCTCCGGCCCGTGGCCCTCGACGCCCTCGCCTTCGACGAGGCCATCCGCTGGTACCTGCGCTCCTTCGAGGAGAGGAGCGGCATCAGCACCTCGGTCCGGATCGGCGAGGACGTGCCCAAGGTCGAGGGCCCACTCGCCACCGCCCTCTTCCGCGTCCTCCAGGAGATCCTCACGAATGTCCTCAGGCACTCCGGAGCCCACTCCGTCTCCTTGCGCTTCGTCGTCGAGGAGGGTAGCATCCTCTTCGAAGTGCGCGACGACGGCAGGGGAATCGAGGGGGGCAGGGCGGAGGCCGAGGACTCCTTCGGGATCATCGGCATGCGCGAGCGCTGCGCGGCCTTCGGTGGCACGCTCGAGGTCGCGGGAGCCGCCGGCGGAGGCACGCGGGTCGCGGCGCGCATCCCCCTCGGGCGCGGTCCCGAGGCGCCCCGATGCTGAGCATCCTCATCGCCGACGACCATTTCCTCATACGCAAGGGCCTCCGGCAGCTCCTCGAGGAGCAGCTCCCGACCCTGCGGGTCGACGAGGCCGAGGACGGTCCGCGCACCCTCGAGCTCGCCCGCGCGAGCCGCTACGACGTGATCGTCCTCGACATCTCCATGCCGGGCAAGGACGGCCTCGACCTCATCAGGGACCTCAAGGACATCGATCCCGGCACCCACGTCCTCATCCTCAGCATCCAGCCCGAGGAGCAGTACGCCCTCCGAGCCTTCAGGCTCGGGGCCTCGGGCTGCCTCAACAAGGCGGGCGATCCCGGCGAGCTCGTCGAGGCGGTCAAGACGGTGGTGTCGGGCAGCCGCTACCTGAGCGCGCGGGCCCAGGAACTCCTCCTCGAGGACGTGACCGGCGCCGGCTCCGCCCCCCCGCACAAGCGGCTCTCCGACCGCGAGTACCAGGTCTTCCGCCTCCTCGCCTCGGGCAAGACGATCGGCGAGATCTCCGAGCTCCTCTCCCTGAGCGTGAAGACGGTGAGCACCTACCGCGCCCGCGTCCTCGAGAAGATGGGGCTCGAGAACAATTCGCAGCTCACGCACTACGCCTTCAAGCATGGCCTCGTGGGCGACGCCTAGCCGGGCCGCTGTAGGACAAAAGCCGACAGGCGAAGTCGGGCGGGTCCTATAGACCCCGCGCGGCTTTCGGGCGAGACTCGAGCCATGACCGGCGGCGTCGATTCCCTCGAACTCAGGATCTATCCCCCTTTCCTGGACGAGGACCGCTCGCAGATAGCCGGCTTCCTCGCCTCGCGCTCCCTCTCCTGGGAGGAGGAGCCCGACTACTCCGTCGCGCTCCTCGACCGCGGCAGGATGGTCGCGGTCGGCTCGCTCGCGGGCCGCGTGATCAAGGGCCTCGCCGTGGACGGCGGATACGAGGGCGGGGGGCTCGCGCTCCGCGTCATGTCCGAGCTCGAGGCGGAGGCCGGGCGCCGCGGCCTCGCCAGCCCCTTCGTCTTCACGGGACCGGCCAACCGCGGCGTCTTCGAGTCGATCGGCTACCGCCTCGTGGGGCAGGCGCCGGGAGCCGCCCTCCTCCTCGAGAAGGGGGACGGGATCGAGCGCTGGACCGCGGAGCTCCGGGGCCTCGCGGCCTCCTTCGCGCCGCCGGCTGGCGGCGCCGGCCCCGACGCGGCCCTCGTCATGAATTGCAACCCCTTCACCCTCGGCCACCTCCACCTCGTCCGCGAGGCGGCGGCCGCCTCGCGGCGAGTCTTCCTCTTCGTCGTGGCCGAGGAGGCCTCGTCCTTCCCCTTCGCGGTCCGCCTGCGCCTCGTCCGCGAGGGCGCGGCGGGTCTCTCGAACGTGCTGGTCCTGCCCGGGACCGACTACATCGTGTCCCGCGCCACCTTTCCGACCTACTTCCTCAAGGACCGCGTCGGCGAGGCCTCGCGCATCCACGCCCGCCTCGACGCCGACGTCTTCGGATCGCGCATCGCGCCGGCGGTCGGGGCCCGGCGCCGCTTCATCGGCGAGGAGCCCTACAGCGAGGTCACCGCCGCCTACAACGAGGCGATGAAGGGCTGCCTCCCCTCCTATGGCGTCGAGGTCGTGGAGATCCCGCGGCTCGCGGACTCCTCGGGGGCGGCGGTGAGCGCCTCGACGGTGCGCAGGCTCATCCGCGAGGGAAGGCTCGGCGAGGCCCGCGAAATCGTCCCCGACGGCACCTGGAACTATCTCGTCTCGCCCGAGGCGGCCCCCGTGCTGGAGCGGGTCGCGGCCTCGGACGGCAGGCATTGAGAGCAAGGAGACCGGAACATGGACATCGTCAAGACCGCCACCGCGGGGACGCTCGAGTCCTGCGACGCGGCCGTCACGGTCGAGCCCGCCGCCGGCGCGCTCGAGATACGGATCGAGGGAGGCGACGCGCGCTTCGCCTCGCGGGTGCGGGCGGCCGCCGAAGCCGCCCTCGCGGAGCTGGGCGTAGCCGCGGCGCGCGTCACGATCCGCGACCGCAGCGCCCTCGACTGCACGGTGCGCGCCCGCGTCCTCGCCGCCTGCCTCAGGGCGGCCGGCCGAGAGAGCTCGGACAAGCTTCCCTGGGAGTACCTCAGATGACGGCGCGGCTCCGCAGGACGATGCTCTTCGTGCCGGGCAACAACCCGGCGATGGTCAAGGACGCCCATGTCTACGGCTCGGACTCGATCATCTTCGACCTCGAGGACTCGGTCTCGCCGGCCGAGAAGGACGCGGCGCGCCTCCTCGTGCACTCCGCCCTCCGCTCGATCGACTACGGCGCGGTCGAGAAGGTGGTCCGCGTCAACGGCCTCGACACGCCCTGGGCCGCGAGCGACGTCGAGGCCATGGTGCGCGCGGGCATCGAGGTGGTGCGCCTTCCCAAGACCGAGAAGGCCGAGGACATCCGCGCCCTCGAGTCGATGATCGGGGCGGCCGAGCGCGCCGTCGGGCGGGCGCCGGGGAGCGTCCGGATCATGGCCGCCCTCGAGAGCCCGCTGGCGATCATCAACGCCTACGAGATCGCGACCTCCTCGCCGAGGCTGGTCGGCATCGCCCTCTCCGCCGAGGACTTCGTGACGAGCATGAAGACCACGCGCTCCCCGGAGGGCGTCGAGCTCTTCGAGGCCAGGGGCCGCATCGTCATCGCGGCGAGGGCCGCCGGCGTCATGGCGATCGACACCGTGTTCACCGACGTCGCCGACGATGAGGGCTTCCTTCGCGAGGTCAAGTTGATCAAGCAGATGGGCTTCGACGGCAAGTCCGTGATCAACCCGAACCAGATACCCCTCGTCCACGCCGCCTTCGCGCCGAAGGCAGACGAGGTGCTCAAGGCCCGGCGCGTCGTCGAGGCGGCCCGCGAGGCCGAGGCCAGGGGCTCCGGCGTCGTGTCCCTCGACGGAAAGATGATAGACAAGCCCATCGTCGAGAGGGCTCTCCGGGTCCTCGACCTCGCCGCCGCGGGGAAGGCCGGCGGACGGGCCGCCGGGGAGGCGAAGTGATGTCGCGCAACGCAGTCGGAAGGGAAGTGCCCGAGGGGCTCGAGGTCTACGCCGCGGGAGAGCCCTTCGCCGGGGCTTGGTCGCGCAACGCGCTGGCCGACGGCTCGCGCAAGCTCCTCTCCGCGGGCAGGCCGGACAAGGTCCTCGAGGGAATCGACGAGGCGATCCGCCGCTCGGGCCTCGAGAGCGGCATGACGGTCTCCTTCCACCACCATTTCCGCGAGGGCGACTTCGTCGTCAACATGGTCATGGACGCCATAGCGAGGGCCGGGATCCGCGGCCTCACCCTGGCGCCGAGCTCCCTCACCGGGGTGCACGCGCCCCTCCTCGCCCACGTCCGCTCGGGCGTCATCCGCAAGATCTGCAGCTCCGGCCTCCGGGGCGGCCTCGCCGACGCGATCTCGCGCGGAGCCATGGAGGAGCCGGTCGTCATCCACTCGCACGGCGGCCGCGCGAGGGCGGTGGGCGAGGGCTCGCTCAGGCCCGACGTCGCCTTCCTCGGCGTGCCCTGCTGCGACCGCTACGGCAACGCCCGCGGCTCGGTCGGCAAGTCGGCCTGCGGCTCCCTCGGCTACGCCATGGTCGACGCCCGCGCCGCGCGTTCGGTCGTCCTCCTTACGGACGGCCTCGTCGATTATCCCGTGGGGCCGGCGAGCATCGGGCAGGAGCTCGTCGACTGGGTCCTGCCCGTCGACGCGGTGGGCGATCCCAAGGGCATCTCCGTCGGCGCCACGCGCATGACGCGCGACCCTCGCGAGCTCCTCATCGCGCGCGCCGCCGTGGCCGCCATCGACGCGGCCGGCGTCATCAAGGAGGGCTTTTCCTTCCAGACGGGCACGGGCGGCTCCTCCCTCGCGGCCGTGCGCTTCCTCCGCGACCTCATGGTCGAGCGCGGGATCAAGGCCTCCTTCGCCCTCGGCGGCATCACGAGCCAGGCCGCGAGGATGCTCGAGGAAGGCCTCGTGGGCGCCCTCCTCGACGTGCAGGACTTCGACGCGGACTCCGCCCGCTCCCTGGCCGCCAATCCCCGGCACTTCGAGATCGACGCCTCGGCCTACGCCAACCCGAATTCGAAGGGCTGCGCGGTGAACATGCTCGACGTCGTGGTCCTCTCCGCCCTCGAGATCGACGAGGCCTTCAACGTCAACGTCATCACCGGCTCCGACGGCGTCATCCGCGGGGCCTCGGGCGGGCACTGCGACACGGCCGCCGGCGCGGCCCTCTCCGTCGTGGTCGCGCCCCTGGTCCGGGGCCGCACGGCCTCCGTCGTGCGCCGCGTCGAGACCGTCGTCACGCCCGGCGAGACCGTCGACCTGGTCGTCACCGACTACGGCACCGCGGTCAACCCGCGGCGCCGCGACCTCGCGGACGCGTTGCGCGCCGCGGGCATAGGGCTGCTGGACATCGGCGAGCTGCGGGAGAAGGCCGAGTCGATCTGCGGCGTACCCGATCCCGTGGACTACGGCGACCGCGTCGTGGGCCTGGTCGAGTACCGCGACGGCACGATCATCGACACGATTCGCGAGGTGAAAGGCTAGGGGTACCGGGACAAGAACCGCCAGTGATTATATAAACCGCAGAGGCGCAGAGACGCAGAGTCAAGAGAGGGAGGAGAGGGAAGAGAGGGGAAGAGAGGGGAAGAGGCGAAAGGAATCAGGGGGAGAAGTCATATTGTCCCTGTCGACAAGATGACCGTTTCCGCTTCCCAGTATTCCGCCTGTCATTCTTCATTCCTCTCCTCTCTTCTCCTCTTCTCTCCTCTTCTCTCCTCTCCTCTCCTCTCCTCTCCTCTCCTCTCCTCTCCTCTCCTCTCCTCTTCTCTGCGCCTCTGCGTCTCTGCGGTTGTTCTCTCTCCGATATTGTTCAGTCGGCGGCCGTCGCGGCGAGGCCGTGGCGGTCGAGGCAGGCCTGCAGTAAGCCGCTCGCCTTGACCTTCGACAGGAATGCTTCCAGGAAGGCTGCCGCCTCCTCGCCTCGCTCGGCCGGTATCGCCATGGCCTGCTCGATGAGCATGAAGCGGCCGTCGAGCACTCGCAGGGCCGCGCCTCCCGCAGCCGCCCCGTATCTCGCGGCGTCGAGCTCGAGCCGGCGGCGGATCCCCGCGGCGACCTCGTAGCCCCCGGCCAGGAAGGTCCCGACCACCGCCGGCGTCGAGGTACAGCGGACGATCGTCGCATGGCGGAGGTCGCGGCTCAGTCGGAGGTCGTAGGCCGAGCCGGCCCCGACCACCACGCGGTTCCCCTCGCGGTCGACCTCCTCGTTGCGACGGATCGGGGACGATGCGCGAACGAGGTATGATCCCTCGATGTGGAGATAGGGCCTCGTGAAGCGAATGCCCTCGCTCCGCCCTGGATCGATGGCGAAGAAGCCGAGATCGGCCCTCCCCGAACGGACCGCGGCGACCGAGGCTGCCGCGCTGTCGAAGGGGAGGAGTTCGATTGCGGCGCCGAGCTCGGCGGCGAGGGCCCGCGCGAGCTCGACCGTCGGCCCCTCGAGCTCGCCCCTCCCGTCGCGGCCCGCGAGGAGGGCGTTGCCGAGGTTGATCGCGGCCCGCAGGCGGCCGCCGGGGGCGATGCGGTCGCCGCTCATGCCCCGGCCCCTTCGGGAGGAGCGTTGCGCGATATCGTATCCGTCGGTACCCGTAGCCGGCCTTCCATGAGGATCCGCGCGCTCCTCGACATGGTCGCCTCGCGCATGATCCAGGCCTCGCCGCGCCTCTCCACCTCGGCTCCCGCGCTCATGGCGCCGGCCGGGTGCCCGATCCGGAGCGATCGGCCGCGCCGGCCCGCGGCCGCCTCGGCGACGATCGTGCCCGGGACCGCCGCGGCGGCGGCGAGGGCGATGGCCCCCGTGCCCGTCATCGCATGGTGCAGCTTGCCCATCGAGACGATCCTGACGCAGAGGTCGATCGATCCCGCGGCTACCTGAGCGCCGGCGGTGGAGAGGTAGGGCGCGCTCGGCGCGACGAAGGCGAGCTTGGGCGTATGCGGCCGTCTCGCGCTCGCCTCGGCCGGGCTCGAGGCGAGTCCCATGGCCACGGCGCCGGCCGCCCTGAGGGCCTCGAAGCGCGCGAGCGCGGCGCCGTCGGCGTTGATCGCCGCCGGAAGCTCGATCCCCTCGAGGCCGAGATCGAGGGCTCGCGCGAAAACGGAGGGATTGCCGGCGTCGATCAGCGTGGCCTCGATCGTCCCGAGCCCCGATACCTCGAGCCGATCGACGACGCGCCCGGTCGGGAAGATCCCGCGCGCGTCCTCCCGCTCCGGCTCCGCGAAGGACAAGAGGATCTCGGCGCCGGGGAAGGCGACCCCGTCGATGACGAAGCCGCCCTCCTCGAGCACGCGCCCTCCCCGCATCGGCACGCGGGCGAGGATCGGGGCGCCGAGGTTCGCCTGCCAGATCCGCACCGTCGCGAGACCCTCGGCGGGGGCTCGAACGAGACCGCGCTCGATGGCGAAGGGGCCCACCGCGGCGCTGAGGTTGCCGCAGTTCCCCGACCAGTCGACGCCGCCGGCGCCGATATCCACCGCTCCGAAGAGATAATCGACATCGTAGCCGGGCCGGCCGGAAGGCGAGATGACGACCACCTTGCTCGTGCTCGACGTAGCCCCGCCCATGCCGTCGATCTGGGTACCGAAGGCGTCGGGACTCCCGACGGCGCGGGCGAGGAGGCGGTCCCTCGCCGCGGCGTCCTCGGGCAGGTCGGCGGCGAGGAAGAATAGGCCCTTGCTCGAGCCGCCGCGCATGTACAGGGCGGGAATGACCGCGATGGACATGGTCATTCCCCCCCGCGCTTTCCGCGGCCCCGCAGCAACTCGTCGCGCACGAGGGGCAGGAGGCCGCCCGCGGCGAAGGTCCTGGCCTCCTCCTCGGTGTCGATCCTGCAGAGGACCGTCGTCCGCGTCGAGCCGCCGTCGCGGCGCGCGATCTCGAGGACGAGCCGGGCGCGCGGCTCCGGAACCCGGCCCTCGACGAGGATCGAGTAGGTCTCGCCGCCGTCGAGGCCGAGGCTCTTTCGCGTAACGCCCCGCTCGAACTCGAGGGGCAGCACTCCCATGCCCACGAGATTGCTCCGGTGGATGCGCTCGAAGCTCTCCGCGAGGACGGCGCGGACCCCGAGGAGGCGGACTCCCTTGGCGGCCCAGTCCCGGGAGGATCCCGATCCGTAGTTGCGCCCGGCGATTATCAGGGTCTCGCGGCCTTCGCGGCGGTAATCGACGGCGATCCCGTAGAGCTCGCCGACCTCGCCGCCGGGCTCGCGCCGCGCGAGCGATCCCTCGCGGCCTCCCGCCATCTCGTTCCTCAGGCGGTTGTTCGCGAGGGTGGCTCTCTCGGCCACGAGGTGGTCCCCGCGCCTCGTGCCGTAGGAATTGAAGTCCGCGGCCGGCACTCCCCTCGAGACCAGGTAGCGGCCGGCGGCGCTGCGTTCCAGAATGGCTCCCGAAGGGGAGAGATCGTCCGTGGTGACGTTGTCGCCGAGGATGGCGAGGGGCCTGAGCCCGCGCAGGGGCGAGGGGGAGACGAGGGCGGACTCCCAGTAGGGAGGCCTGCGGATGTAGTTCGAGCGCTCGTCCCAGGGGAAGAGGGGGCTCGCCGCGGCCTCGCCGCGGCTGCCCGATGTGGAACAGATCGAGGACATCTCCGAGAAGCATGACGGGCCGAGCTTCTCGGCGACGATCTCGTCGATCTCCTCGTCCGTCGGCCAGATCTCGTCGAGGAGGACGGGGCGGCCTTGGCGGTCCCGGCCGATCGGCTCGAGCCCGAGGTCGATCGCCATGCTCCCGGCCAATGACCAGGCGACGACCAGGGCGGGCGAGGCGATGAAGGACCGCGCGACCGCGGGATGGATGCGGCCGTTGAAGTTGCGGTTGCCCGAGACTATGGCGGCCGCGGCCGAACCGCGGCGCGCGATCTCCTCCTCGACGCCCGCGAGGAGGGGGCCCGACATGCCGTTGCAGGTGGCGCAGCCGTAGCCCGCGATGCCGAAGCCGAGCTCGGCGAGAGGGGCGAGGAGGTCGGCGGACTCGAGATAGGCGGCGACCGCCGTCGAGCCCGGCGTGAAGGAGGCCTTGACCCAGCTCTTGCGGCGCAGCCCCCGGGCGAGGGCCTTGCGCGCGAGCAGCGCCGCGCCGATCACCGAACGCGGATTGGCGGTGTTCGTGCAGGCGGCTATCGCGGCGATGACGAGGGGGAGGTCGGCGGGCATCGCGTCGGCCGCGGCTCGGTCGGAGGAGCTCGCGCGATCTCCGGAGCGCTCCGCGGAGCGTTCCGATGAGCGGGCGATGCCCTTCTCCGCGAGCCGCCCGAGCTCGATGCGGTCGTGGGGATTCGCGGGCCCGGCGATGGCGCGGCCGGCGGCGGAGAGGTCGAAGCGCAGGACGCGATGGTACGCGGCCTCCTCGAAATCGCCGCGCCAGAGTCCCTGCGCCTTCGCGTAGGCCTCGACGAGTCCGACGAGGGCGGGGGGGCGTCCCGTCGTCGCGAGATAGGAGAGGGTGGCCTCGTCGACGGGGAAGAGCGCGGAGCTGGCCCCGTACTCGGGGGCCATGTTCGCGATGGTCGCGCGGTCGGGGACGCCGAGGATCCGCGAGCCGGGCCCGTGGAACTCGAGGACGGAGCCGACGACCCCTTCCTTCCTGAAGAACTCGGTCAGGGCCAGGGCGAGGTCGGCGGCCGTCGAGCCGTGTCGGGGCGAGCCGGAAAGCTCCACCCTGACGAGCTCGGGCAGGGGCGCGAAGACGGGCCGCCCCAGGATCACGGACTCGGCCTCGATGCCGCCCACGCCCCAGGCCAGGACGCCGAGCGCGTTGATCATCGGCGTATGGCTGTCGGTGCCGATCAAGGTGTCCGGAAAGGCGAGGCCGTCCTCGAGGGAGACGACGGTCGCGAGGGACTCGAGATTGTACTGGTGGCAGATGCCCTTCCCGCGGGGGAGGAGGCGGAAGTTGCGGAAGCTCCCCGCGCACCAGTCGAGGAAGGCGAAGCGCTCGGCGTTCTGGCGGTCCTCCTCGGCCCGGTTCAGGGCGAGGGCCTCGGGCCTCGAGCCGTCGACGAGGACCTTGAGGGAATGGTCGACGACGAAGTCCACGGGCACGCGGGGATCGACCGAGGCCGGATCCCCGCCGGCCTCGGAGACCGCGTCGCGGAGTCCCGCGAGGTCCACGAGGGCCGGAGTGCCCGTGAGGTCCTGGAGGAGGACGCGGCCCGGGAACCAGGGGAAGTCGAGGTCGCGACGGCCGGCGGCCAGCGCCGCCAGGGCCTCGCGGCTCCCGCCCTTCCGCAGGAGGTTCTCCGCGAAGACCCGCGAGGCGTAGGGCATGCGGGGGAGGGCCGCCCCTATCGTCGCGTCGTCGCGAAGGGAGACGAATTCGCAGGCCTGTCCGGGGAGCTCGCGCGTCATGGCATTCTCCTTGGGGAAGGCGGCGGGGCGGGCCGAGGTCGGGCGGCGCCGGGGCTTCCAATTCCAGTAAACGCACTATATAATGACAAAATGCAAAGGTCAAGGGATGGCGCCGACGTTCCGCGGGCGGCGGCCGGATTCGGGGCCCTGAGCCCCCTGCGGCGGAAGGTGGTCTCGGAGATCGCGGCGATCTGCGCCGCGGAGGCCGAGCCCGCACTCGCGGAGCAGGATCTCGCCGCGAGGATCGGGGTGTCCCGGAGTCCCGTTTCCTTCGCCCTCAAGGCGATGGAGGAGGAGGGCTTCCTCGCGAGGGAAGGGCGGGGAGCCCTCGTCCGCGCCGCGCCGCGCCGCGATTTCGCGCGCCTCGAGGCGGCGCTGCGGGACATCATGGGCGAGGGCCTCTACGAGCGGCTCGCCGATGACCGCATCGCGGGCGCCCTGCCCGAGGCCATATCGGAGGCCGAGCTCATGCGCCGCTACGGGGCCGCGCGCGGTGGCGTGGTCGGGGCCCTGTCCAGGGCGGCCGCGGAGGGCTGGGTCGAGCGGCAGGTCGGCCACGGCTGGCGCTTCCTGCCCCTGATCGAAGGGCCGGAGGCCTATGCCGAGAGCTATGCCTTCCGCGCCGCGATCGAGCCGGCGGGGCTCAGGCTGCCGGGCTTCGCGCCTGATCCCGAGGGGCTCGCGTCGCTCCGAGCCCGGCAGGAGCGGATCGTGGAGGGCGGGTACCGGACCATGGGCGCGCGGGAGCTCTTCGAGGCCAATGCCGAGTTCCACGAGACCCTCGCCGCCTGGTCGGGGAACCGCTTCATCCTCGAGGCCCTGGCCCGCGTCGACCACCTGCGCCGGCTCGTCGAGTACCGCCTCGCGAGGGGCGACCGAGGACCGCGGCGCGCCCAGGCCGCGGGGCACCTCGAGATACTCGATGCGCTTGAGCGCGGCGACCGGGAGGCCGCGGCCCGCCTGCTCGAGCGGCACCTCAAGGGAGCCGCGACCTCGAAGGCCATCTCTTGAGGGAGACTAAAGGCGCGTGGGATGGGAAAGAATGAACCGCAGAGACGCGGAGGCGCAGAGGGGAGAGAGAAGGGAATCATAGAAGAGGTTATAAAAGAAAACGATACTGCGTTTCTCGAATCATCAACATTCTGTCATAGTGCGCAGGTCGTCGAGTGAACATCTCTTTATTCTTTTTATTTCCTCCCTTCTTCCCTGCGACCAGCGTTTCCCTGGGCTTCGCTCTGCGCCTCTGCGGTTCACTTTTTCGGGGATGCATCGCAAGTGAAGAAAAGGACCCCGGCGCTTGCCGGGGTCCTTTGCGCGTTGCGCGAAACAGCCTGCGCGGCTCAGGCCGCGGCGGGAGGCTTCCTCCCGAAGACGGCCTTTATGGCCCTCGGGATGTACTTCCAGTAGGGGTTCGTGATGGAGATGAAGGCGAGGATGAGGAAGAAGAGGGAGATCGGGCGCTGGAGGAAGATCATGAAGGAGCCGTCGGACATGACGAGGGCCTGGCGCATGCGCTCCTCCATCATCTTGCCGAGGACCATGCCGAGGATGACCGGCGAGGCCGGTATGTCCGCCCGTTTCATGCCGTAGCCGATTATCCCGAAGAGGACCATGAGGAAGAGGTCCTGCACCGCCATGTTCATCGTGAAGACGCCGAGGAAGGAGAAGACGATGATGAAGATGGTGAGGAGGTACTCGGGGATGTCGAGGAGCTTCACCCACAGCCCCACGAGGGGGAGGTTGAGGACGAGGAGCATGACGTTGCCGATGTACATCGAGGCGATGAGGCCCCAGACGAACTGCGGCTGCTGGGTGAAGAGGAGGGGGCCGGGCTGGAGGCCGAGCATGAGGAGGGCGCCGAGGATGATGGCCGTGGTGCCCGAGCCGGGGATGCCGAGGCAGAGGAGGTAGATGAGGGAGCCGCCCGCGGCGGCGTTGTTCGCCGACTCGGGGCCGGCGACGCCCTCGATGATGCCCGTGCCGAGCTCCTTGCGGCGCTTACCCATCTTCTTCTCGAGGCCGTAGGACACGAAGCTCGCGACGGCCGCCCCCGCGCCGGCCACGCCGCCGACGAAGAAGCCCGAGAGGGTGCCGCGGATGCAGGCGGGCCAGAAGTAGCGCCAGTCCTCCTTGGTGAGCCAGAGGCCGCCCTTGATCTTCTCCATGGAGCTGTCCTTCTTCACCTCGGAGAGGTTGACGAAGACCTCGGTCATGGCGAAGAGGCCGATGGCGACGACGAGGAACTCGATGCCGTCCATGAAGCGGATGTTGCCGAAGGTGAAGCGCGGCACCGAGGATTGCAGGTCGATGCCGACCATCGCGATGGCGAGCCCGAACAAGGTCGAGATGAGGGCCTTCACGACGGACCTTCCGGCCAGGCTCGTGACGACGGTCATGCCGGCGACCATGAGCGAGAAGAATTCCGGCGGCCCGAACTTGAGGGCGAGCTTCGCGATCGAGGGGCCGACGAGCATCAGCATGAGGGTCGCGAAGGTGCCGGCGACGAAGGAGCCGATGGCGGCAGCGGCGAGGGCGGGGCCCGCGCGGCCCTTCTTGGCCATCTCGTGCCCGTCGAGGCAGGTGACCACCGATGAGGACTCGCCCGGCGTGTTGACCAGGATCGAGGTGGTGGAGCCGCCGTACATCGCGCCGTAGTAGATGCCGGCCATGAGGATGATGGCCGAGACCGGGTTGAGGCCGAAGCAGAGGGGTATGAGGAGGGCGACGCCCGTCATGGGGCCGATGCCCGGGAGGACGCCGATCACGGTCCCGAGGAAGACGCCCACGAAGGCGAGGAGGAGGTTCCAGGGCGTGAGCGCGACCCCGAAGCCCATCGTGACGTTCTGGATGAAGTTCATGGCCGCCTCCTCAGAGTCCCAGCAGGGAGAGCACGCCCACGGGCAGCTCGACCCTGAGCAGGTAGTTGAAGACCACGTACATCCCCGCGCTCGCGATGACGGAGATGATCACGTCGCGCACGATCTTCCTCCGGTCGAGGACGAGGACCGACGCGAGCATCGCGAGGAAGGTGGAGAGGGCGTAGCCGAGGGGGATGAAGAGGGCCGCGTAGGCGAGCATGATGACGATGACGGTGACCATCTTCTTGAGGTTGGCCTTCTGCTCGACCTTCTCCTCTGCGCCGATGACCGCGGCCCGGGCCTCGTCCTCCTTGCCCTTCCCCATGAAGGACTGGACGATGTAGACGATCGAGAGGGCGGTCATGAGGAAGCCCACGGCTTTCGGGAAGGCCTCGGGGCCGAGCTGCTGCTTGTAGACGGGTTTCTTGATCATGAAGGCGCCCATGAGGTAGGCCACCGAGAAGAGGGCCACGATCACGCTGGCGATCCGGTCCTCGCGCTTCGTTGCTGCCATAGATGCTCCTCGAGCGTGCGGCGCGGAGGGGCTCGCGCCCCTCCGCGCCGCGGTTGGGATGGTTCGGGAAGGTCCTTACTTGATCAGGCCGACCTTCGTCATGAGGTCCTTGAAGGTCGCGTAGTCCGAGTCGAGGAACTTCGCGAACTTGTCGGCGGCCATGTAGCCGTCCGCCCAGGAGTACATGTCGAGCTGGGCCTTCCAGGTCGGGGTCTTCACCATCTTCTCGAGGGTCTTGCCCCACCAGTCCTGGGCTTCCTTGGACATGCCGGGCGCGCCGAAGACGCCGCGCCAGACGTCGAAGGTCACGTCGAGGCCGGAGGACTCCTTCACCGTCGGGACGTCCTTGAAGACGCCGGGGCGGCGGGTGGCGGAGGAGATGGCGAGGACGCGGATGTTGCCGGCCTCGAGCTGGGCCTTGACGCCGCCGGTGTCGGTGGAGGCGAAGGCGACGTTGCCGCCGAGGAGGGTGGTCATGGCCTCGCCGCCGCCGGAGAAGGCGACGTACACGAGCTTGGTCGGGTCGATGCCCGCGGCCTGGGCGATCTTGAGGAAGGAGAGGTGGTCCATCGAGCCGGGGCTGGAGCCGCCCGCGAACTTGTAGGCGCCCGGATCCTTCTTGAGCGCGTCGAGGAGGTCCTTGAGGGTCTTGAAGGGGGAGTCGGCCTTGACCGCCACGCACTCGTAGTCGGTGGTGAGCATGGCGAGGGGCGTGAGCTCCTTGTACGAGCCCTGGAGCGTGGTGTCGATCGTCTTGATGAGGACCGGCGGGGAGAAGGGGATGATGTAGTAGTCGTTCTTCGACTGCATCTTCATGTAGGCGAAGCCGACCGTGCCGCCGCCGCCCGGCTTGTTGGAGACGGACATGGGCTGGGGATAGAGCTTTTCCTTCTCGAGGGTCGCGTTGACCGCGCGGCCGAGCTGGTCCCAGCCGGAGCCGGGGTTGTTCGCCACGACGATCTCGAGCGGCTTCGCGGGATAGGGGGCAGCGAAGGCCGGCAGCGCGAGCGCGAGGACGAGGAGTGCGAGGACGATCTTTCTCATTCGTTCGCTCCTTTCGGTTACCGATAACGGGATTCCTAGGCTGGAGTCTAGGTCCTCCCCGCCGGTCCGTATGTAAGTACGAGTGCCATTCGGCTGTCGGATTCCGTCCTACAGGGGCGGCCGCGCGGCTCATCTGGCGCGGGGCGTCGCGGGGCGCTATCATCGCGGCATGGCGACGGGCGAGGTCGGTGGCCGCGCGGTCGGGCTAGGGGAGCTCCTCCGCGCGCGGGAGGAGCGGGCGGCGAGGCAGGCGGCCCTCCTCGCGAGGCATGGCCGGCCGCTCCTGTCGGCGACCCTGGTCATGCCCGGCCCGGTCAAGGACGGGCCGAGGTTGCGGGCCCTCATGGACAGGTCCGAGGGCGCGCTCGCGGCGGCCGCGGCCCGGGCGGGTTATGCGATCCTGGAACGCGAAAGGATCGACGGGCCGACCGGGCCCGAGCTCTTCCTCGCCGTGGACTGTGCGGCCCTCGAGTTGAAGCGCCTCGCCGTCTCGGTCGAGGAGGGCGAGCCCTGGGGCCGGCTCCTCGACGCCGACGTGGTCTCGGGTCTTTCGGGGGAGGTCGGCGACGCCTCCGCGCTTCCGGTGCATGTACGCAGGGAGGAGGTGGGATGCGCGCCGCGCCGCTGCCTCGCCTGCGGCGAGGAGGCCGCCACGTGCATGGCCGCGCGGCGCCATGCCGCGGCCGAGCTCGCGGCCGCGGTGGCGCGACTCCTGGACGACGCCGGCTGAAAGAGCCGGATGCCGGCCGAGCCCTATTTCAGGAAGGTGGAGAGCCCCGGCGCGTAGGTGACGACGAGGAGCACCGCCAGCTGCACGAAGAGGTAAGGGAGCGACTCGCGCACAACCTGCGATAGGGGCTTCTTGAAGGCGTAGCTCGCGAGGAAGAGGTTCATGCCCACGGGCGGCGTCAGGAAGCCGATGCAGAGGTTCATGATGAAGATGACGCCGAAGTGCACGGGGTCGAGGCCGAAGGCGCTCGCCAGGGGGATGAGGAGGGGGGCGACGACCAGGATGGCCGAGTAGATGTCCATGAGGCAGCCGACCACCAGGAGGAGGAGGTTGAGCGCCAGGAGGAAGGCGAAGCGGGACGTTATGCGCGCTGTTACCCAGGCGGCGAACATGGCGGGCACGTTCGCGTCGATGATGTAGTAGGAGAGGCCCCGGGCCGCCGCGAGGATGATCAGGCTGCCGCCGAGGATCGGGAGGCTCTTGGAGATCGCCGCCCCGAGCCCGCGCAGGGAGAGCTCGCGCTTGACGAGGGTCTCGACGACGACGATGTAGGCCACGCAGACCGCGCCCACCTCGGTGAGGCCGGCCATTCCCGTGAAGTAGAGGACGATCGCGATGACCGGCACGAGGAGCTCGAGGGCGGCCGGCTTGAGCGCCGCCCCCGCGGACGTGAGGCTCGGCCTCCGTCTCCGCCCGGGGCTCTTGCGCGCCGCGGCCACGCCGGCGACGCACATCGCCAGCACGAGGGCGAGGCCGGGGATCGCGGCGCCGCGGAAGAGCGAGACGACGTCGAAGCCGCCGGACTCGCTGTAGATGAACTGCGCGTTGATCCCGTACACGATGACCGCCGCGCTCGGGGGCAGGAGGAGGCCGATCGCCCCGCTCGCCGCGACGAGGCCGCGGGCCTTGCCCTCGGGATACTCGCCTGACTGCACCAGCGCCGTGGCGAGGAGGCCGCCGAGGGCGAGGATGGTCACGCCGTTCGCGCCGGTGAAGGTCGTGAAGAAGGCCGAGGCGAGGACGGCCACGACGGCCTCGCCGCCGCGGATCCAGCCGAAGAGCTCGCCGAGCACCGCGACGAGGCGCCTCCCGGCGCCGGTCTCCGCGAGGAGGAAGCCGACGAGGGCGAAGAGGGGGATGGGCGCGATGGAGCCGCCGCGGAGGAGGGAGTAGGCCTCGCTCGGCGCGAGCTCGATGAAGGAGCCCGAGGCGACGAAGAGGAGGACTGCGGCGCCCCCGAGCACGGTGAAGAGGGGCGCGCCGAGGAAGGCCGCGACGACGTAGAGGAGGAGGAGCAGGGGCGCCGACGCCGCGACGACGGGCTGCGCCGCGGAGGAGAGGCCCTCGAGGATCGGGGGGGCCGAGCCGAGGGCGAGCGCGGCGAGGTTGCGGATCGAAGAGACGGCGAGGAGGCTGCCGAGGAGGAGGCCCGCCGCCGAGGCGAGCCGGCGCGCGCGCTGCAGGCCCGGCGCGGCGACCATGGAGGCGGACATGAAAAGGAGGCCCAGGGGTATGGCGGCCGCGAAGAACTCGGCGGGGATGGGGCCGGCCATGGATCCCACGGAGAAGCCCTGGGGCACGAAGGCGAGGGCCGCCCAGAAGAGGGCGGCCTGCGCCATGGACGCGAGGAGGTCGGCGAAGGAGACCGCCGCCAGGGAGAGCCGGCTTTTCGCGGGGTCGGGTCCCGCGAGGGAGAGCTGCCGACGGTCGAGGGACGCTATCGCCGAGGAGACGAAGGCCAGCACGAGGACGGCGTGGTTCGCGATCGCGCCCGCCCCCGCCAGGCCCTTCCAGAAGAAGCGCGAGGCCGCGAGGTCGGCGAGGGGAAGGATGACGAGCGCCGCGATGGAGGCGATGGCCGCCGCGACGAGGGCGAGGCGGAGGCCGCGGAACAGCCTCCCGCCCCGGCCCGCGGCGACCGCGGGCGCGTTGGGCGACGTCGCGATGTCGGTGTCGCTCACTTGCCTGCTCTCGCCTTGGCGAGGGCCGCGTCGATGGCCTCGAGCATGTCGGGGGAGAACATCGTCGCGATTATGCCCTCGCGCCGCGACCTCATGACGGCGCTCCACTTCTCCGCGGCGTCCGGCGGCGCCTCCACCACCTTGAGCCCGTCCTTGAGCATGGCCGCGATGGCCTCGTCCTCGAGCTTGGCGCTGTCCGCGCTGATGCGGAGCGCGTTGTCCCGCAGGACCTCCTCGAGCCTGGGCCGCAGGTCGGCGGGGACCTTGGCCCAGCTCGACTTGTTGAAGACCACGGCGCCGATGAAGGGGCAGACCTTGAAGGGGCTCATGTAGTTGATCTTCCCGCGGAACTGGGACCAGAGGCTCGCGATGAACACGGGGCTCACGAAGGCCGTGTCGACGGTGTTGGAGTTGACCTGGAGGAGGAAGGCGCCGAGGTCGCCCTTGACGGTCTTGGCGCCGAGGCTCTGCATGAGCTTGGAGACCTTCTCGTCGACGGGGTCGACGGAGACGCGCATCTTCGAGAGGTCCTCGGGGTACACGAGGGGCTGGCGCGAGAAGTACCGCACCCAGCCTCCGCGCGAGAAGGCGAGGAGCTCGTAGCGGTCGCCTATCTTGCTCCGCACGAGGGGCGTGATCGCCGCGAGCACGGCGTCGAACTCGGCGTCGGTCCTGACGAGGGATGGGAGGGAGAGGGCGAGGCTGTCCGGGTAGAGCTCGGCGAAGCCCATCGAGGTCAGGAGCGCTCCGTCGATGCCGAGGCGCATCTTCTGGATGATGTCGGATTCGCCCGAGACGCGGACGCTCTGCGGGAAGGTCAGCTTGACCTGGCCGCCCGAGACCCGGTCGAACTCGGCCGCGAGCCGCTTGAGCCCGAGGTCCCAGGGGCTGTTCGCGGGCACGTTGGCCGCCATCTTGAGCGTGAGGGGGGCCGCCGGGGCCGTCCCGGCGGCGAGCGCGAGGAGGAGGCAGGCGCCGAGGGCCCGGGCCGCGAGCGAGGCTTTCGCTGTCATCTGGTCATTCTCCCTCTTCGATGATGAAGTATCGGCTCGCGTTCGCGAGGAGCCATGCGGCCTTGTCCCGGGCGAGGACGGTGGCGAGCCGCGCCTCGGGCCTGGCGGCCGGGTCGATGGCGAGCGCCTTGCCGAGGGCCTCCTTGAAGCCCGCGTAGTCGTCGTCGGCCATGCAGATCGCCGTCGCGTAGGAGACGAAGAGCGAGGCCGAGCGCCCGCCGGAGTAGTCGAGGGCCCTCCGGTAGGCGTCGAGGGCCTTCGCGCGGTCGCCGCCGAGGAAGGCCGGCAGCGACGCGTAGTAGGACAGGTATATTTCGTATATCGCGCCCTCGTTCCAGCCCGGGTTGAGCTCGGCGGCCCGCGCGAGGAGGAGCCCCGCCGCGCCCATGTTGCCCGCGCTCTCGAAGTCGAGGGGATTGAGGCCGAAGGCCGCGAGCACCGAGGCCGAGGCCCAGTAGAGCATCGGCACGTCGGCCTTGCGGAGTAGCGCGAGGGGCGCGGCGTCGCCCGCCCGGGCCGCGGCGAGGGCCCCTGGGGCGCGCCGGTCGATGGCTCCCGCGAGGAGGCGGAAGGAGCGGCGGTAGAGGGCCCCGGCGCGGTCCGCCGCGACCTTCCGCTCCTCGAAGCGCTCCTCGGGCAGCTTCGAGGCCGGGCCGTCGACGAAGGCGCTGGCGTACATCGTATACAGGGACGCGGTCGTCACGGCCTTGCCCTGGTTTTTCGGGTCTGCCTCGAGGAGCATCTCGCTGGCCTTGATGAAGGTCGGCAGGGCTCCCGCGGCGAGCTCCGGGTCCTCCTCGCCGAGGAAGACCGTCGTGGCCTTGGAGGCCGCCCCGAGGACCGCGCAGGATCCGAGGAGGGATGAGCAGGCGGCGAGGGCCAAGGCCCCCGCGACGGCGAGTCGAATGCGGCTCATGGCTCCCAGTATGCACCGTCCGCGACGCGGCCGCAACCGTTTTTTCCCGCCGCGGACCGGACGTTTCCGCTTGTGCAGGAAGGGGCGGAAGTATAGACTGGCCGCGCCATGTTCAAAGAGTATCGCACCATCCTGCCGTACCTGAAGAAATACCGCTGGCAGTACATCCTCGGCATCTTCGCGGACATCGTGGTCGACTCCTGCCACGTCCTCATGCCGCAGTTCGTGAAGCGCGCCGTTGACCTGCTCTCCTCGGGCGACGTCGATTTCGCCCGGCTGACCTGGATCCTGCTCGGCATGGTCCTCACCGCCGCGGTCATCGCCGCCGGGCGCTTCCTGTGGCGCTACTTCATCCACGGCTCCTCCCGCCGCATCGAGACCGACATGCGCGACCGCCTCTTCTCGCGGCTCATGGACCTGTCGGGCGACTACTTCCAGAAGAACAAGACCGGCGACCTCATGGCCCGCGCGACGAACGACATGGGCGCGATCAGGCAGGCCACCGGCATGGGCTTCATCGCCTTCGTCGACGGCGTCTTCATGTCGGTGTCGATACTCGCCGTCATGATCGCGAGCGCGCCGCGGACGGCCCTCCTCACCATCATCCCCCTGCCCCTCGTGACGGTCCTCATCATCTTCTTCGGCGGCATGGTGGGGAAGCGCTTCAAGCGGATCCAGGAGATCTATTCGCGCCTCTCGGAGATCGCGCAGGAGACGATGACCGGCATCCGCGTCATCAAGGCCTTCGTCAAGGAGGACCTCTTCGCCGACCGCTTCGCCGCGTCCAACGACGACTACCGCGACGCCTCCCTGTCGCTCGCCAAGGTCTTCGGCTTCTTTTTCCCCTTCATCACCTTCCTCTCGGGCCTCACCATCCTGATCCTCCTCCTCGCGGGCGGCTCGGCGGTCGTCGAGAACCGCATGAGCGCGGGCGACATCGTCGCGATGCTCGCCTACCTGGAGATGCTGATCTGGCCGATGATGGGCGCGGGTTTCACGGTGAACATGCTCCAGAGGGGCGCGGCGAGCCTCAAGCGGGTCAACGAGGTGCTGTCCACCGAGCCCTCCATCGTCTCGGCCCCCGGGGCCGCCGCCGGCGTCCCCGCGGGCGACATCGAGATACGCTCCCTCACCTTCACCTACCCCGGTGCCTCCGCACCCTCCCTCGTCGACGTGACGCTCGAACTCCGGCGCGGCGCGACGCTCGGCGTGCTCGGCCGCGTGGGCTCGGGCAAGTCCACCCTCCTCAAGGTCCTGCCGCGCCTGGCGGAGCCGCCGGAGGGGACCGTCTTCGTGGGAGGCGGGGACGTCCGCGGGCGCGACCTGGGGGACCTCCGCAAGGCCTTCGGCTACGTGCCCCAGGACTCGTTCCTGTTCTCCGACACGGTGGCGAACAACGTGCGCTTCGCGGCCCCCGACATGGGCGAGGAGCGCTTCCGCCGCGTGACCGCGATCTCGACGATCGACAAGGACGTCTCCCTCTTCCCCGCCGGATGGGACACCATCGTGGGGGAGAAGGGCCTCACCCTCTCCGGCGGCCAGAAGCAGCGCGTGGCGATCTCGCGGGCCCTGGCGGCCGATCCCGGGATCCTCGTGCTCGACGACGCCCTCTCGGCGGTGGACGCCGAGACCGAGGAGAGGATCCTCTCCGCCCTCCTCGAGGAGCGGCGGGGCAAGACCAACGTCGTCGTGTCGCACCGCGTCTCGACCTTGAGGAACGCCGACCTGATCGTCGTCCTCGACGCGGGGCGGATCGTCCAGAGGGGCAGCCACGAGGAGCTCCTCGCGGACGTCGACGGATTCTACGCGGAGATCGCGCGCCTGCAGGAGCTGGAGGCGGAGGCTTCGCGCCTCGCCTCCGCCGAGGCGAAGGGCAGGGGAGCCTGAGCATGGCAGAATTCTTCGAGACCGACGAGATAACCAAGGACTACGATCCCCGCATCGTCGGGCGCATCATGGGCTACCTCCGGCCCTACAAGGCCGCGGTGGCAGCGACCCTCCTCGCCCTCGCCCTGGCCACCATGGGCGAGCTCTACCTCCCCGTCATCATCAAGCGGGTGGTGGACGACGCGCTCATGCCCACCTGGCGGACCCTCGACGCTCGCGCCGTCGGGAGCAAGGAGGCCGAGGGCCTCAAGCTCGGGCCGGACGAGCCCTCGATCGGCGGCAGCCTCGTCCTGCGCGCCTCGCGCCTCGCCTCGCTGGACGGACGCGACCGGCGCGTCCTCGAGGAGGCGGGCTACCTCGGCTCCGAGAGCCTGTACCTCGCGAGGATCGACGGCGCGGAGCCCGGGCCCCGAGAGACGGTGTCGGCCAACGCGTCGCTCTTCGAGGTCGAGGGCCCATGGGCGTCCATTCCCGTCAAGGCCCTCCACGAGATGCCCGCGGCCCAGGCCCGCGCCCTGCGCGGCGTCGACCTCGGCTTCATCCGTCGCAACGCGGGCCTCCTCCTCGCGGCCCTCGTCCTCGTCCTCGTCGCCAACTTCGCGCAGACCTACCTCTCGAACCTGATCGGGCAACGCGTCATGAAGGACCTGCGGATGCAGCTCTTCCGCCACGCGTCGACCCGCTCCCTCTCCTTTCTCTCCAAGCAGCCGGTGGGGCGCCTCGTCACGCGCATGACGAGCGACGTCGAGACGGTCAACCAGTTCTTCACCGACGTCGTCTCGGCCTTCCTCAAGGACGCCTCGATCATGGCGGGCGTGATCGTCATGCTCCTCGTCCTGGACATCCGGCTCGCCCTCGTGACCCTCGCGACCCTGCCGCCCGTGCTCGTCGCCACCGCGATATCCCGGCGCAAGGCGCGCGACGCCTTCCGCCGCCAGCGGCAGTGGCTGTCCAGGGTGAACGCCTACATCGCGGAGCGGCTCGCCGGAATCGCGGTCGTCCAGCTCTTCGTACGCGAGGACGCCTCGCGCCGCGAGTTCGAGTCGCACGACCGCGAGCTCATGAAGGCGAACCTCGGCGAGATGTACGTCTTCGCCACCTTCCGCCCGCTCGTGGACCTCTTCTCGAGCGTCTCCACGGCGATCATCATCTACTTCGGGGCGCGGGCGCTCTCGGTGCAGCTCCTCAGCCTCGGCACCCTCATCGCCTTCGTGAACCTCATCAGGATGTTCTATTCCCCGGTGATGGACATCTCGGAAAAGTACACCCTCCTGCAGAGCGCGATGGCCGGCGGCGAGCGGGTCTTCAGGCTCCTCGACGCGGACGAGGCGATCCCCGACCGGCCGAGCGTCGCGATGCCCGCGACCCTGCGCGGCCACGTCGAGTTCGACAGGGTCTGGTTCGCCTACAAGGAGGAGGACTGGATCCTCCGCGACCTGTCCTTCCGCGTCGAGCCGGGCGAGATGGTCGCCATCGTCGGTCCCACGGGCGCCGGCAAGACCACGATCGCGAGCCTCATCACGAGGCTCTGGGACGTGCAGCGCGGCGAGATCCGCGTGGACGGGCATCCCCTTCGCGACCTGCCCCTGCCGGGCCTGCGCCGCGCGATCCAGCCCGTCCTCCAGGACGTATTCCTCTTCTCGGGCAGCATCGAGGAGAACATCAGGCTCGGGACCGGCGTGAGCGAGGAGCGCATGAAGGTCGCCGCGCGCGCGGTCCACGCGGACGAGTTCATCGAGCGCCTCCCCGAGGGCTACGCCACCCTGCTTTCCGAGGGCGCGACCAACATCTCCCAGGGCCAGCGCCAGCTCATCTCCTTCGCCCGCGTCCTCGCCCACGATCCCTCTGTCATCATCCTCGACGAGGCCACGGCCTCCATCGACACGGAGACCGAGCGCATGGTCCAGCGCGGCCTCGAGGCCCTGCTCGCCGGGCGGACGAGCGTCGTGATCGCGCATCGCCTCTCGACGATACGCCACGCGGACCGCATCCTCGTGCTCTCGGGAGGCAAGGTCGCCGAGGAGGGGCGCCACGAGGAGCTCCTCGATCGGCGCGGCCTCTACTGGAACCTGTATCGCCTGCAGTTCGGCGGGAAGACGGAGGAGTGAGCGATGAAGAATGAAGCGGCGAAGTCGTCCCCGTATCGCTGGGCGGTGCTCGCCGCCTTCATGCTCGTCACGGCCGCGGTCCAGGCGCAGTGGGTTTCGCTGGCCCCCGTGGCCCGGGCGGCCGAGCGCTTCTACGGAGGCCAGATCGCCGCGGGCTCTCCCTTCGGCGTCGACTTCCTCGCGATGTCCTACCTCCTCGTGTACCTCGTCGCGGCCCTCCCGGCCTCCTACGTCATCGACACCTACGGCATCAGGGTCGGCGTGGGGATCGGCTCCCTGCTCTGCGTCGCCGGAGGGCTCGTCAAGGGCCTCTTCGCCGGCAGCTTCGCCGCCGTCCTCGCGGGACAGCTCGTCCTCGCGGTCGCCCAGCCTTTCGTGATCAACGCGGCCACCGCCGTCTGCGCGCGCTGGTTCCCCCTGGGCGAGCGCGGCCTCGCCGTGGGCCTCGCCTCTCTCGCGCAGTACCTCGGCATCGTCCTGGCCATGGTGGTCGGCCCCCTCGTCGTGGCCGGCGATCCATCCTCGCCCGCCTACGGCGCCGGGGTCGACTCCCTCCTCCTCGCCTACGGCCTCGGGACCGCCGCCGCGGCCCTCGCCTGCCTCGCGCTCCTGCGCGAGCGGCCCCGCGAGGCGGTGGAGGAGGCCGTCGAGCGGCAAGGCTCCCTCGCCGGCATGAAGACCCTCTTCGCCTCCCGGGACTACCGCCTCCTCCTCGCCCTGTTCACGATCGGGCTGGGCATCTTCAACGCCTTGAGCTCCCTCGTGGACGCGGTGGCGGGGCACCTCGGCGTGAGCGACTCCGACGGTCTCATCGGCACCTTCATGATCGGCGCGGGCATCCTCGGCGCCCTCGTCATCCCCCTCGCCTCGGACGCCGCCGGGAAGCGCAAGCCCTTCCTCGTGCTCTGCATGGCGGGCATGGTCCCGGGAGTGGCGGGCCTGGCCTTCGCGCGCTTCCTCGCCCCCGATCCCGCCGGCGCCTACCTGGTCGCCAAGATCTCGGCCGCCCTCCTCGGCTTCTTCGTCATGGCTGCGGGCCCGGTCGGCTTCGAGTACGCGGCCGAGATCGGGAGGCCCGCCCCCGAGTCCACCTCGCAGGGCCTCCTCCTCCTCTCGGGGCAGGTGTCGGGCATCGTCTTCATGTCCCTGATGGGCGTGAAGGGCCTCCTCGGCCCCGTGCTGACGGCCTTCTCAGCCCTCTCGCTCGTCTGCCTGGCCGCGACCTTCGCGTTGCGCGAATCAGCCCTGCTGGCGGGGGCCAAGGCGAAGACGGGAGCCTGAGGCCCCCGGGCTAGAGCCCGCCGAGGAACTCCTCGCGCTCGAGCTCGACGACGCCCTCCTTGGCCTCCGACTTTCCGAGGAGGTCGGCGTAGGCCTTCAGGTCCATGTAGCGCAGCGAGAGGGGCCGCTCCAGAGCGACGCGCGTCTCGCCGTCCTCCCAGCGCGCCTCCTTGGGATCGAGGAGGCCGGGCTCGCCGTACTTGGCCGCGAGGCTCGTGTAGATCGAGTAGTGGTCGATCTTGTCGGGGTTGAGGGTCAGTATCATCACCCAGAGCTTCCCGTCGTAGAACTGGAAGAAGGCGCGCTTGACGAAGGAGAGTCCCGAGACGTCGATCAGGCTCTGGTTGGGCGAGGGGAGGAGGGTGACGTCCTCGGGTCCGCGGAAGGCGTAGACGGGATCCTTCTTGAGGGCCGCCACGACCTCGTCCCGTCCCATCCCGAGCTCGATGCCGCGGAAGCCCCGGGGGATCGAGGAACCCTTGTCCTCGCCGGGCTTGGCAGCCGGGGCCGCCGCCTGCCCCGGGGCCGAAGGGACGGGGCCAGCGGGCTTGGCCGCAGGGGCGGGGCTGTCCAGGATCGATTGGGCCGCGAGACGGCCGGCCGGCAAGGCGGCCAGCACGGAGGCGAGCGCGAGAGCGCCGAGGAGCCGCCGAGTCGCGCCGACCTTTCCGGAACGCGCGGGCGGCGCGTCGTATCCTGCGATTTCCCGAAGGGCGATCCTGGGCATGCTGATGATCCTCCGGTACGAGTATCGGCCGCGCGCGGGGCCGTCTTTCGGTTTTTCTCCCAGCCGTGTATAACGAAGGCATGGCCGATCCCTTCGACACGGGCCCGCTCCCCGCGATCGCGGCGGAGGACGAGGCCTTCGTCGCCGTCTACAAGCCTCCGCGGATGCACAGCGCCCCCGGAAAGGGCGGGGGTGACCTCTGCGCCTGGGTCTTCGAGCGCTACCCCGAGACGGCCGGGGCCGCGCGCGGTTCCGGCAGGGCGGCGGGGGAGGGCGGCCTCCTCCATCGGCTCGACTATGAGACCTCGGGCCTCGTCCTCTTCGCCCGGAGCCCCGCCGCCTTTGAGTTCCTCCTGCGAGAGCAGGCCGAGGGGCGCTTCGTGAAGGAGTACCTCGCCGCGGTCGCGCCCTCGCCCGCGCCGGGACTCGCCGGTTCGAGGCCTCTCCGCTCCGCGCCTCTCGGTATGGACGCGGCGGCATGGGAGGCGGCCCTCGGCCGCTCGGAAGCCGGCGGCCTCGCCGCGCTGATCGGCGCCTCGCCGGGGCTCCGCATCGAGTCGCGCTTCAAGCCCTTCGGACCGGGCGCGGCCCGCGTGGCCTGCCTCGATCCCGCCGAGCCTGTCGCGGCCCGCGAAAGGGCGGCTCCCCGCTCCTACGCCACGGCCATCCTCGAGGCCGCCGCCGCCGAGGGCGGGCTCCTCATCCTCGCCTCGCTGGCCCTCGGCTTCCGCCACCAGATCCGCGCCCAGCTCGCCTGGGTGGGGCTGCCCATACGCGGGGACGCCGCCTACGGCGGCGCTCCCGCCCCGAGGCTCTGCCTCCACGCCTGCCGCCTCCGCTTCCGCCATCCCCTGACCGGCCTCGAGGCCCTGGTCGAATCCGCCCGGTAGGCGCGGGATCCCGCCCTCCGGCGTTGCTTTTTGGCGGCGACCTCGATAGGCTTAGCGTACATGGCGGAACGCTCCATCTTCGACGAACTGGCGGCCGAGCTCTCGGTCCAGGAGCGGAGGGACCTGCTGGCGCGCATCGCGGCGAGCGCGCCGGTCTCCGACGAACCGCTGTACAAGGCCTCGGAGCGCCCGAAGACCGAGAACTACGACTACGCCGCGCGGGCGGCCTCCCTGGGCTTCCTGGCCAGGCTCCTCCTGTCGATCCGCTCGATGTTCGCGGGCAGGACCCGCGAGACCCTCCTGCGCGACGACGACCTCAAGGAGATCGCGCGCAGGATCGAGTCGCGCTTCCCCTTCCTCGTCGACCAGCGTCGCGCCGTCCTCCTCCCCAAGGTCGCGGACGAGCTCCGCAAGCTCAGGGACGCGGCGCGCTTCTTCTACGACCTGCTCGACCGCAGCGTCGAGCGCGACCGCGCGGCCTTCTTCGCCTTCCTCGCCTCGATCGAGCTCCCCGAGCTCCACCGCCGCCTCGTCGAGGAGACCGATCCCTTCAAGGCCGCCGCGCCCGACGCGAAGGAGACCGAGCTGCGTGGCGCGATGCTCGACGCCTTCGACGAGGCCTTGGCGAGCATGGACGAGGCGGGCCGGCGCGCGATGTACCGGGACCTGCGGAGCGTCCTCTTCCTCAAGCGCCTCTCCGGCTTCCTCTTCGAGCGCCTCCTCGGGACCTTCCGGCCGGGCCTCGGGCCCGACGGGGCCGAGGCGGCGAGCTACGCCGAGGCGCGCGAGCTCTTCCTCGAGCTCGGAGACCTCATGCGATCCATGTCCGAGCCGCCTTCGACGGCCCTGATGGAGGCGCTCTTCGTCTTCGTCGAGCGCGAGTCCATCGCGAGGCCCGAGGCCGAGTCGATCCTCGCGGCCGACCTGGCCAAGGCCGAGGCCGCCCTTTCGCGCATCCGGGCCTTCAACGCGGAGCTGCCCATGGCCGAGATCTCGCGCCTCGTCGCGGGGGATCCGGCCTACCAGCCCCGCGACCTCGCGGGAGGCGAGGACTGGCTCGCCATCTTCAAGTCCTTCTGGCGGGAGCGCATCGATTCCCTCGTCGAGGACTGGAAGGCCGACCGCCGCTACCGCCAGCTCGCCGAGGAGATCGTCGCCTTCGTCGGCGAGCCCGGGCCGAGGGGCTTCGAGAACATCTCGCGCGAGGAAAGCGAAGCCGGCCCGGCCATACGCCTCGAGGGCGCGCTCTCCTTCCTCGACGCCTTCTTGCGCGGGGCCTACCAGCGGGAGCTCTCGCGCCCCTTCAAGATCATCCTCGTCGACGGCGAGTTCTACCGCAAGGACAACAGGATCGAGTTCACTGACGCCTTCGACGGCCTCGGGCGACTGCCCGAGGCCCTCGCGGCCCTCGACGCGAGGCTGGCGCCGGGAGGCGAGACGGGGGCCGCCTGGGCTCGGGCCAAGGCCGAGATCTCGCCCGGCCCGGTGAAGCACCGCAAGCTCCTGGCGATCGCGCGCGAGGCGGAGGAGGAGGCCGAGCGCGTGGTCAGGACCGCCGCCGAGTCCCTCGCCGAGATGGTCCGCCTCCTCGGCGGGATCCTGAAGGGCGAGGCGGGCGGCCGCTACGACTCCCTCGCCAACCTCGCCTACATGGACGGCAAGGCCAACCGCGATTTCCTCAAGTCCCTCTCCGTCGCGAAGGACCGCTGCGAGCGGGCGCTCTTCTTCCTCTCGGAGCTCTCGGGCCTCGACCTCGGGGGCGCGGCCTAGGACATGGAGCTCGTCGCCCTTCCCCTTCCTCCGCCCGCGGGAGGCGCCCTGCGACTCCGCTTCCCCGGGGCCGCCGCGAGCCCGATCCTCGCCCTCCTCTCGCTCAGGAGCGAGGGAGACATGCGTTATTCGACATCGTCGGCCAATCCGAACCGCGAGCGCTTCTTCCGGGCGGCCTCCGTCGACCCTGCGAGGGTGCTCGGCGTGGAGCTCATGCACACGCGGCGCGTCCTCGCGCCCGCGAGCGCCGGCGAGCACCGCCTCCTCGAGGCGGAGGCCGCCTCGGAGGGCGGCGCCGACGGCATCGTCCTGCCGCCGGGCTCCGGGCTCTGGGCATCGGTGACCGTCGCCGACTGCATGCCCATCTGGATCCTCGACCGCGCATCGGGAGCCTTCGGGATCCTGCACTCGGGCTGGAAGGGGACGGGCATCCTCGAGGCCGGGGTCGGGCTCATGGCCGAGCGCTTCGGGGCGCGACCCGCCGATCTCTCGGTCATCCTCGGCCCGGCCATCGGGCCCTGCTGCTACGACGTGCCGCCGGAGCGCGCGGCCTCCTTCGCCGCCGAGTTCGGCGCCGAATCCGCGCCTACGCTCGGGGGCTCGCCGCGCATCGACCTGAGATCGGCCAACGTCTCCCTGGCGAGGCGCCTCGGGATCGGCGCCCTCCTGTCGATCGAGGCCTGCACCGCCTGCGACGCGAGGCTCGGCTCCTTCCGGAGGGAGGGCGCGGAGCGCTTCACGCGGATGGTCGCCGCCGTGGGGGAGGCCTGACCACGCGCGCCGTCGCGACCCGCGTCGCGGGGGCGGCGGCCCTCGCCGCGCTCGTCCTCCCGCTCGCCGCCGAGCCGTCGGCGGTCGCCGGAGCGTACCGCGTCACCGAGCGCTCGGACTTCTCCGTGTACCGCGACGGCAAGTACCTTGGCCATGCCTACCGCGAGACCAGGGGATCTGTTTCGCCCATCGCGCCGACGGGATCGGGGACGGCGCGCTTCGAGGGCCGCTTCTACGTCCTCGAGGAGACGATGCGCGACATGAGGAGCGCCGCCCGGGCGGTCGACCGCTCCGGCGTCTCACGTTTCGCGGCCGGCGCGGGCGGATCGCCCTCCTTCGAGGAGGACGAGGGCTTCCCCGCCCTGCGCGGCCTGCCCTCCCTCCCCGCCGGCGGAATCGAGGCCGGCACCTCCTGGGTCGCCCCCGGCGAGCGTTCGGTCGACCTGCCCGGGGGCCGGATCCGCATCCCCTTCCTCGCCGAGTACCGCAGCGCCGGGCCGGCCGAGTACCTCGGAAAACCCGCGCTCAAGCTCGTGGCGAAATTCGCGACGCGCTACCAATCCTCCGGGCGGGCAGCGTCGCCGCCCGCGGGCCTCGAGCGGGCAGCGGGCACCCACGATCTCGAGATCTACCTCGACGCGGCGGAGCTCTCGCCCTTGCATATCCGCGACCGCTTCGACGAAACCTTCTTTTTCGCCGGCGGCGGGAGCGAGCGGAGGGCGGGATTCAACCTCGTCTTCTACGAAGGAAGCTCGCCGATCGACCGCGACGCGGGGCTCCTCGCCCTCCGCGGCCCGGCCCCGCCTCAGGGAGGCCCGTCGGCCTCTCCGCCCTCGCCCCCGACCCCGGGCGCCGCGCGGGAGCAGGCCTCCGGGCCCCCGCCTGGCGCTCCGGCGGCGGCCTCGCCGACGGCGCCTCCGTCGCTCGCGACAGCTCCGGCGGCGGCCCCGCCGGACTCCGGCACCTCCCTCGCCGGTGAACCGCCTCCCCCTGCCGGAGCCGGGCCCGGCGCCCTCCTGGCGGGGGGGGAGGGCGACAGGCTCGAGGAGGCGGGCGTCGAGGTCGGGAGCGGCCCCGAGGGCCTCGTGCTCCGCGTGCGGGACCTCCGCTTCGTCGCCGACTCCGACCGCATCCTCGACGCCGAGCTCTGGCGCCTCGACGCGATCGCCGCGGCACTGTCCTCGCTGCCCGGGAGGCGCATCCTCGTCGAGGGCCACAGCGCCGCCGTCGGCAAGGCCGCGGGCGAGCTCGAGCTCTCCGGGAAGCGCGCGGCCAAGGTCGCCTCCGAGCTCGCCGCCCGCGGCATCGACGCGCGCCTCATCATGTACCGGGGGCTCGGATCCTCGCGCCCCATCGCCCCGAACGACAGCGAGGAGGGCAGGGCGAGGAACCGCCGCGTCGAGATCACGGTCCTGGATTACTAGCCCGTCTTGCGCCCAAGAAGCGGCCGCGCTAGCATGGACGCATGGACAGTCGCGAGTTCTTCTGGCGTTATTCGAGGAGTCCCTGGGGCATCGGCTCCGCCTTCGTCGCCCTCGGCGCGGGCGGCGCCTCGATGGCCATCGGCGCCGGCCCGCTCGGCGGCCTGGGAGTCGCGGTCGCGGTCGCGGCCGGCTCCATTATACTCTCCCTCGCGACGGGGATAGGACAGCGCGCCGCGGTCGCCGAGGGCGAGCGCGCCGCCGAGGGCCGGGCCGCGGAGCGCCTCGATGCGGCCGCGGCCGCGCGCGCCAGGCTCGCGGCCCTGAGACTCCCCGAGGGCGAAGTCGCCAAGGCCCGCGACCTCATCGTCCTGGAGGCAGGACGCCTCGTCGACGCCTTCGTCGTATCGCGCGGCTGCGATCCCGAGGCGGCGCAGGCCGTCCTCGACTCCCTCGAGCTCGTCGATGCCTACCAGCGGGAGCGGGACCAGGCCTCGACCGAGCGCCGCTTCGGGCTCCCCGACGCCGACCCCTTTCCCGAGGCGGAGCGACGAACCGCCGAGGCCCTGCGCGGCAAGGCCGCGCTCATCGCCGCCCGTCGGGCCGGGGCAGCGGGCGAGATACCGCCCGCCGACCTCATCGCGATAGAGGAGGAGCTGAAATGAAGCGCCGATCGAACCGGGGCCTCCTCGCCGCGCTCGCGGCCGCCCTGCTCGCGCTCGCGCTCCCCGGCGCGGCCGCGGCCCTCTCGGCCGACCTCGTCTCCGCCGAGGTCACGGTCGTGCTCAGGGCGGACGGCAAGGCCGATGTCGCGCATCGCCTCGAGTGGCGGGCCTCGGGCGGGCAGATGCACGGCTTCTACTTCGAAGGCGAGGCCTTCGAGCCTGTCTGGGACATGAGCCGCTGCTGGGCCGACCTTCCCGGCGGCAGGCGCTCGGCCCTCGCGATAAAGCGCGTGAGCGGGAGCAAGTACGACGTCGTGCTCGCCGGGGGCGCGGGCTTCTCGGGCACGGCCTACTACAACCTCACGTACGCCGGCGACTTCGCCGCCGAGGGGCTCCTGCAGCGCACGACCTCCTCCGATGGCAGGAAGCTCGTCGTGTTCAACTGGGGTCCGGTCTGGTGGGACGAGGGCCTCGAGTACCGGGCGGTCCGCCTGGTCCTGCCCAAGGCCGTGGGCGCCGAGAAGCTCAGCGACGACGAGAAGGCCGCGATACCCGTCCTCACCGAGGAATTCCTCAACGCGCAGAACAAGATCGACTGGTACGGCACGGCCGACGGCAAGGGCGGCCACTGGCTGACCGGCCTCTTCTACCAGAAGGACGTCCCTCCGGAGGGCGAGCAGCGCATACAGATCTACTTCCCCGAGGACTACCTCGCGCTGACCGCGAGCCTCTCCGAGGCGGAGGAACCGGCCCTCGCTGGAGGATCCGAAGGCGCGCCCGCGGGGGCGGAGGCGCCCGCCTACGAGCCCGAGGTCGACTACTTCGACGCCAGGCTCAGGTCCAGGCCGGCCGTCGCGGCCGCCATCTTCGTCCCCCTCGTCGCGGTCGCCCTCCTCCTCTACCTGCGGAGGCTTTCCTCCTTCCGCAAGCGGAAGGCCCTCCTCGCCGGGGTCACCTGGGCCGGCGATTCCTGGTCGCCCCCGCGCATTCTTGTGGGCTCCTACCAGGTGCCCGGCAAGATCGCCGAGGGCCTCCACCCCGTCGAGGTCGCCCTCCTTTTGGAGTTGCCCCTCCCGCGGGTGGCGGCCCTCATGCTCGAGGGTCTCGGGCGGCAGGGATTGATCGAAGTCCTCTCCGAGGACCCCCTGCGCATCCGCGTCCTCGGCTCGCGCAAGGCGGAGCGGGAGTACGAGGAGGCCTTCCTCGCGGCCTTCGACTCGGAGGGCCGCCCCCTCTCGGGCCTCATGGCCGACTTCTTCGAGTCCGCCATCAAGAAGCTGCAGGAGAAGGTCTGGGACTGCGACCTCGAGGCCACCAAGGCCCACTACCGCAAGAAGATCGAGGAGGCCGAGGGCGCCGGCGGGGCGGGCGCCGCCGCCGCGTCGAGGCCGGACTCGATCGCGCAACGCGATCCCTACTACCACTACTGGATCGGCTACTCCTACCTGAGCCGCCACCACGAGTATCGCGCCGCGGTCGCCCTGCCGAAGGAGCTCAACGTGGGCTACGCCGAGTTCATGCGGAGCGCCGCCTGCTTCTCGGGCTGCCATAGCCTGCCCGGCGGCACCGTGGACGCCTGCTACTCGGCCTGCCACAACGCCTGCCACGATGCCTGCCATTCGGCCTGCCACTCAGCCTGCCATTCGGCCTGCCATTCGGCCTGCCACTCCGCCTGCGTGTCCGGGGGCGCCCATTGAGGACGGCTCCCCTCGACGCCGCGGCGCGGGGGCGGCTCCGCGCGGACGAGGACTTCTACCGCTCGGTGCGGCCCTGGCTCCTCCTCCGGCCCGAGGACTCCGTCCTCATCGTGCCGCCGAACCGCGTGTACAAGCTCGGCGGCTCGGCCCTGCCCCTCGCGGCCTGGCTCGACGCCGGGGGCCGCCTCGCCGAGCTGCCCGGCCTCGACGCCGCGCGCGCCCTCGAGCTCGGCCGCTTCTTCGACGAGCTCCGCGCGGCCTACGAGGGGCGCGAGCCCGCGGGGGGCTTCGCCCGCGTCCGCTACGGCTTCGACTTCACGCGCCTGCCCGTGCTCGGCGAGGTCGCCCTGACCTACCGCTGCAACGAGCGCTGCCGCTTCTGCTATGCGGGCTGCGGACCCGCCGGCGAGTCGCCCTGCGGGGCCGGTCGGCGGGACGCGCCCGAGCTCGCGACGGAGGAATGGAAGCGGATCATCCGGATCCTCAAGGAGGAGGCGAAGATCCCCTTCTTCTCCTTCACGGGGGGCGAGCCCCTGCTGCGGCCGGATCTCGAGGAGCTCGCCTCCTTCGCGGCCTCGCTCGGGCTCCGGACGAACCTGATCACGAACGGCAGCCTCGCGACGCCCTCCCGCGCCGCCTCGATCAAGGCGGCGGGCATCGACACGGCCCAGGTCAGCCTCGAGAGCCCCGAGGGGCCGGTGCATGACGCGTTGTGCGGCGTCGAAGGCGCCTGGGCGGCGACGAGGGCGGGCATCGCGGCCCTCCTCGGCGCGGGGATCGCGGTGCAGACGAACACGACGATCACGCGCGAGAACGCGGAGGGCCTGCCGCGGCTCCCCGCCTTCCTCGGCTCCCTCGGCGTGCGGCGCTTCTCGATGAACCTCTTCATCCCCTCGGGCCGAGGCCTCGCGAACGAGGGCCTCTTCCTGCCCTATTCGGAGGTCGGCGCCGTCGTGGACGCGGTCAGGCGCGCGGCGCTCGAGGCCGGCCTCTCCTTCCTGTGGTACAGCCCCACGCCCTACTGCCTCTACAATCCCGTCGCCCGCGGCCTCGGAAACAAGAGCTGCGCCGCCGCCGACGGCCTCGTGCACGTCGCTCCCTCCGGCTCGATCCTGCCCTGCTCGTCCTGGCCCGAGAGCCTCGGCTCCCTGCTCGAGCGGGGCTTCGGCGAGATCTGGTTCTCCGAGCGGGCCACATACCTGAAGAACAAGCGCTTCGCGCCCCCTTCCTGCGAGGGATGCCCCTCCTTCGCGGCCTGCCAGGGCGCCTGTCCCCTGTACTGGGAATACGCCGGCACCGGCGAGCTCGCGCTCGCGGCCGGCGCCGCGGGAGGTCGCTCATGAAGGACGAGTTCAGGTTCGGGAAGCTCGGGCTCGGCTCGAGGCTCGCCCTTTCGGCCGGGCTCTTCGCCTCCGGCGTGGCCCTCGGCCTGGCCATCCCCGGGAGCTACCTGCCCGGCCTCCTCCTCGTCGTGGCCGGCTGGTTCCCCCTCATGCTCAGGGTCGCGACGAACAAGCCGGCCGACCAGGGCCTCGAGGAATGGAGGCCCGTCACCATGGCCGAGGTGGACCGCCTCGACGACGGGATCCGCCAGTCGAAGAAGCTCAAGCGGCGGACGCGCAGCGTCGGCACGGGCGTACTCGTCGGCATCGCCTCGCCCTTCCTCTTCTTCGCCCTCGTCGGCTTCGCCGTGGCGGGGAGGCGCGACCTGTCGTTCATCCTCGTCAACGCCATCGCCCTCCTCGCCCCCGCCCTCTTCTTCGGCCGCGTAAGGGTCTTCGTGCCCGAGACCATCGCCTTCAAGATGCCTTCGATCCGCGCCTTCCTCTCCGAGCCCCTGCCCGAGGGCCTGGCGGCGGCGCCCTACATCCGCTTCGACAAGGACGCCGCCGGCCTCGACGTGCCCGAGGACCTCCGGCTCATGCTCGAGCTCAAGAGGCCGCCCGCCGACCTGGTCGGCGTCCAGGTTCAGGCCGCCGTCAACAAGGGCCCCAACGGCGCGGTCCCCTATCTCTACGCCGTCGTGCTGACGCGCGGGACGGATGGCGCCGCCTACGCGGCCGCCTCCCGTCTCAAGCGCAGCCGCTTCGAGATCGAGCCCGGCTCGGACGGCGACTTCGGCACCGTGGTCATACGGCAGGAGACGAGCTCGGGAGGCTACCATACGACGCCCGACGACTGCCGCGAGCTCAAGGATGTCTGCCAGGCCTATCTGCAATCCCTGCGCGCAAAGGGGTGATGCGCCTTCGAACCTATGATATATTCTCCCTCGATCCGGGAACCATGGAGCGAAAATCATGATCAACAGGGAAACGATCCGCATCGCCGGATCGGCGCGGCGGCTCCTCGCGGCGACGGTCCTCCTCCTCGGCCTTGCGGCGGCCGGCTACGCGCAAGGGCTCGAGATCTCCCTTAGCTGGGACTCCGACGATTTCGACGGCTTCGAGGGCGGACTCGTCATGCCGAAGGCCCCCGACGGCGGACGCGAGGTCCTCCGCTCGACCTCGCGCGGAAGCTCGAAAGACGGGCGTATCGGCGTCTCGCCCTCCCTCATCGGGGGCATGGCGGTCTGGAGCGCCCCCTCGATCCGGCCCGGCCTCTACGGCTTCTTCGTTTCCGACCAAGGCAGTCTCGACGGACTCACCGCTCCCGGAAGCCTCGCGCGGGCCAAGCTCAAGGTCCAGGTGAGGACCGCCGCGGGCAGCTGGACCTTCGAGCCGCCCGACCGCGTCGGGGCGATCTGGCACGTCTTCGACCTCATCGGCGAGGACGGGACCGTCGTCGCGGACGGCACGGTCCTCCCCTCGAAGCTCATGGTCTTCGGCATCGTGTCCGACTCCGTGACCGGCGACCCGGTCGCGGGCGCGACGGTCACCATCAGGAAGAAGGTCGACGGCACGACCATGACCGCCTCGACCAGGCCGGACGGCAAGTACGTCATCCCCGCGGACTTCGGGGCCTGGTCGATCGCGGTCGACAAGCCCGGCTCCATCGGCTGGAAGGACGAGATCGCCTTCATCGGCGCCGAGTATCCGGTCCGCGCCGACGCGCACATCACGACGATCCTCACCGACAAGCAGTACCGCTTCGTGCTCTCCTGGGGCGCCGCGCCCCGGGACCTCGACGCCCACATCGTCGGGCCCACGCCCGCGGGCGGTGAATTCCACATCAGCTACCGGACGATGCGCTCCTACGAGAGGCGCCACTTCCTCGACAGGGACGATACCGACGGCTTCGGCCCCGAGACCATCACCCTCGAGAGGCTCGATCCCGGCTATTACGTCTACGCGGTGCACGACTTCACCGACCTCGCCTCGAAGACCTCGAGCGCGCTCTCGTACTCGGGGGCGAAGGTCCGCGTGTACCGCGAGTCGGAGCTGATCGCCGAGGCCGAGATCCCGCAGGGGAGGCCCGGCACCCTGTGGCGCGTCTTCAGGCTCGACGGCAGGACCGGCAAGATCGAGAGGATCGACGAGACCCGCTTCGAATCCGACCCGGCAAAGGCGCGTTAGGCGACGCTAGATTCGACGAAGGAGCCTTCCATGACCCTCGGCGATTTCAAGCAGACCGTCGCCCAGTTGCACAACGAGGTCAACCAGAGGATCTTCGGCCAGGGGCTCCAGACCCAGAAGGTCGAGTTCATCCAGGACAAGGTCTTCATCATCGCCAAGAACCGGCGCGTCTTCGCGTTGTCATCCCTCGACCACAAGGACGAGCTGGCCGCGAGGATGATCGACATAGCGCTTCTCGTGGAATTCAAGAAGGGCTTCAAGGCATTGCTCGAGGAGAAGATGAGCCTTCCCGTGCAGGCTGTGCTCAAGGATTACGACCCGGCGACGGAAACCTCCATCTGCATCCTGCTCCTCAAGGAGGATCTGGTGGGGCTCCTCGAGAGGATCTAGGGCGAGGGGAATCCTCGCCCGGTTCCCCCGCGCCCCCTTCGCCGCTTTCCGGGAAATCGATAAAAAGAATATGACAGATCCGAAAGACCCGTGATACGTTCCACCGAGCGACGCTAGCAAGCTGGTCGAGGGAGCTCGGATGACCGAGAGCCCGACAAGGCCGCTGGTTCTTCACGAGGAAGGTCCCGTCCCGGACCCTCCCCGCCTGGAACCGGCGGCCTTTTTTCGTGCCCCGGGCTCGAGCGCGAGGGGCGCGTCGGCGGCAATCAATCGGGAGGACCATCGTGGGAGCGTATATCGTCAAGGACCTCGTCCTCGCCCTCGATCGCATAACGGGCGGGCGGGTCGTCACGGAGGCCGGCGGCATCTGCGGCAAGAACCGCTTCGTCGTCACCAAGTCATCGGGCATTCCGGGCAAGGCAGTGACCGAGCTGCCCGGCCTCGTCTGCGGCGACATGGGCAAGGAGATCGGGAAGGTCGCGGTGCTCATGACCATGACGGAGAGCGCGATCGAGCTCGCGGGCGCCATGGGCGTCGACGCGATGGTCGCCCACCATCCCCTCGCCGACGCGGCGAGCTGCGGCGGGGTCCTGCTCAAGACCTACCTCGGGCTCTACGGGATCGCGGGCCTCGAGCTCCATGAGGCCTTCCACGGCCTCCACCCCGGCATCGCCTACCTGCACGGCCACTCCCCCACGCTCGTGGACGTCTCCTACGGCGGCATTCCCGGCAACATCCTCAACGTCGGCGACGCCCTGCCCGAGGTGAAGACCCTGGGAGACATGCTCGCGCGCATCGAGTCCTTCATGGGCACCGATCTCGACGAGGCGCTCCTGGAGTCGGAACGCGGGATCCGCGCCTGCCCCGGGCTGCAGGAGACCAACCTCCTCGCGCGCGGCGTCATCCTCCTCGGGAAGCCCGAGAGCCCCGTCCGCAAGATCGCGCACATCTTCCCGCATACCGGCTTCACGCCGGAGCATCTCGAGAAGGTCGTCCGCGACCACCCCGGCGTCGATACCGTCCTGGCCACGATCAGCCGGGTCCGCGCGGGCCACTCCCTCGTCGAGAAGGCGAGGGAGCTCGGGCTCAACTTCATCTGCGGCAACTCGCACGCCCTCGAGATCCTCGAGAACGGCCTGCCGCTGGCGATGGCGATCCAGGCCCTCCTGCCCGGGCTCGAGGTCCACGTATTCAGGGAGCGCATGACGAGCGCGCCCCTCGAGAGCTTCGGGACCCCGGCGATCCGGGACTACGCGAGGCTCATGTCCGAAAAACACCTAGCCAAGGCCGGGAAGTGAAGGAGGCATTCATGGCTGATTCCGTCAAGGCGGGCAAGGTCCGCCGACCGTTCCGGAAGATCGAGATCGCGGGGATCGCGCTGGTCGTCGCGTCCCTCGTCCTCCTCATGTTCAAGCCCGAGTGGATCGCGGGCATCTTCAACGCGATGGTCGACAAGGCCGTGCCGACCGTCGTGAAGGTCTTCCTCACCGGCTCGGTCGGCGTGGCGATCATCTGCAGCGTGATGATGGGCCGCATCCTCGAGCGTTGCGGCTTCACCGACGCCCTCATGCGGATGTTCCTGCCCGCGGCGAAGCTCATCGGCGTGAATCCCGCGGTCATCATCCCGGCCGTCTACAACATCCTCGGCGACATCAACGCCGCGGGCAAGATCTCCGGCCCCATCCTCCAGAAGGCCGGGGCGACCAAGGACGAGCAGAAGATCGCCATCTGCACGATGGTCCAGTCCCAGCAGTCCTTCTCGACCTTCATGTTCGGCCTCGTGGCCCTGACCGCCGTGGGCGTCCGGGCCTTCCCGGTCGTCATCCTCGCCATCTTCCTCCCCCTCGTCGTCGTGCCCCTCCTCCTCCGCCTCACGATCTGGCGCAAGACCAAGGCCGTCGACCTCTCCGAGGTTCCGAGCTTCACGCCGACCAACTCGCCCCTCGCGATGATCTTCGACGCCGCCCGCGAGGGGGCCAACATCCTCTTCCTCCTCGTCATCCCGGCCGTCGCCGCGATCTTCGCCATCATCGGCGCCCTCGATTACGTGGGAGTGTGGAAGCCCGTCGAGGCGGGACTCGGAGCCATGCTGCAGGCCCTCGCCATCGACCCGGAGACCGGCATGATCAGCATCCTCTCCTCGCCGACCCTCGCGATGGCCAAGCTCAAGGACGTCGCCGCGACCATGGATCCGCGCTTCGTCGTCGGCTCCTTCGTGCTCGCCGCCTCGGGCTTCCCCTTCTCCGTCATCTTCGGCCAGATCCCGACGATCTGGTCCTCCTGCTCCGACCTGAGCCATCGCGAGGCCATGGGCGCCGCCGTGCTCGGCGTCGTCATGCGCCTCCTCACCGCGGGCTTCATGGCCCTGGTCCTCACGCCCCTGTTCGTCAAGTGACGATGGCGCGGCGCCCGCGCCTTTTTTAGCGGCGCGGGCGCCGCAGCATCGAGAAGTGCGCGACGCCGGCGAGGCCGGGCACCGGCCGCTCCCCGACGAGGGCGAAACCGAAGCGCGCGTAGAGGTCCAGGTTCCGCGGATTCTGCGTCTCGAGGTAGACGGTTTCGCCCAACGCGTCCCTCGCCGCGAGGAAGGGCCGGAGCAGCGATGATCCGACGCCCTTTCCCTGGAGCGCGGGGTCGACGGCGAGGAACAGGAGGTACCATGCCCCGGGCGGCGCCTCCTCCCGCCAGGCGCGGTTGGCGACGGGCTCGATCCTCGCGAGCCTGAGCAGGGCGCCGAGGGAGCCCGGCCCGGCCTCGAAGGGGAGTCGGAGCATCCCGGCGCGCAATGACTTGCCGGGCGGCATCGCCGCTGCGCCAGGCGGGAGGAAGAGCGCGACCCCGCCGAGCGGCGACGCGGTCCTTCCCCTCCCGGCCGATTCGATCGCGGGGGAGGCCGCGGCGGCGAGGGCCTCGCCGTAGCGCAGGCAGTAGCGGAGGTACCAGGCCGCGATCGCCTCCGCGCAGCGCTCGCGGAGTTGCCTGTCCCCCATGGCCGCGACATAGAGGGGATCCTCGGCGAAGGCCCTGCCGCAGAGTCTCGCGGCCTCGCGGAGCAGGGAAGGGTCCATGGTGAGGACGGGCATGCGCCCAGTATACGGCCTTTCGCGCTTGTCCGCAGCGCTCCGTCCTGCTATCCTCCCGGCGGGGGGTATCGCATGAAACACGACGAGAACTGCTTCTACTGCGTTCCCGGGAAGAGGCCGGCCGACCTCGCCCTGGAGATAGCCTCGCTCGAGGTCTCGACCCTATTCCTCTTCAGGGAGCAGAGCCATCCCGGCCGCTGCATCCTGGCCTACAAGGAACACGCGCGGGAGCTCTACGAGCTCTCCCCCGCGGACTTGGCCGCCTTCGGGCGCGACCTCGCCCGCGCCGCCAAGGCGGTCTCCGCGGCGGTCAAGCCGGCCAAGCTCAACTACGGCGCCTTCGGCGACAAGATGGGCCACCTGCACTTCCACATTGTGCCGAAGCTCGAGGGCGGCCGCTCCTGGGGCGGCATGTTCGACATGATGCCCGA
>CAYNPQ010000006.1:0-44055 GCA_964399065.1 uncultured Treponemataceae bacterium
GCATCTCAGGCCTTCGGCAGGAACTCGACGTCGATTCCCGAGAAGTCGTGCTCGACGCCCATCGAGTCGAGGATCTGCGAGATCTGTCCGCGGTGGTGCGTCCCGTGGACGTACATCTGGTGGAGGAGGAAGCAGAGCGGCACCGACTCGGGCTTACCGCCGTACCAGTCGAGCTTCACCGGCGCGGCGAGATCGGTTTCGCCCAACGCGGACACGAGGTCGACCGTGGCTTGGTTCGCCTTCGCCCAGGCCGCCTTGAGCTCCTCCCACTGCGCGCCCGTCAGCTTGGCGCCCTCGGGTATCTTGAGTCCGTCCGTCGCCTTGAGCGCCTTGGCGGCCGCCGGCCGGGAGGCCCGCATCAGGCCCTGCATGTAGCAGACGCCGCCGGCGACGTGGCAAGCCAGGCCCGACAGGCTCTTGTAGTAGCTCCCGCGGCCCTCGTTGCGCGCCTTGCCCGTGAGCTTGTCCAGGAGCTCGATTACCGAAGCGTCGGCGCGCTGGGCGTAGCGCGCGTACATGAGCAGCACTTCCTTCATGTGACCACCTCCGTTGAGCGCATTATCCCACCACTTGGCGCACGGAGTCGAGGACCGAGCCGTCCCTCCACTCGACGACGGCCACCGTCCGCTCCGCGAAGGCCGGCTCGTCGGGCTTGCCGGTGATCGTCCTCGCCCTCTCCATGATCCGGTCGAGGCCGACGACAGGGAGGCCGGCGGCGAGGGCCCGCTCCGCGAGCTCCCCGCGCCGCGGGTTGACCGCGATGCCCCGCTCGGTCACGACGACGTCGACGACCTCGCCGGGGCATGAGACCGTGGTGACGCGCTCGCGGACGATGGGTATGCGCTTGCGGAAGGAGGGCGCGGTGACGATGCAGCAGCCCGAGCAGGCGGCCGCGTCCTGGTGGCCGCCGATCCCGTGGAGGAGGAGGCCGTCGGAGTGGGTGTTCACGTTGACGTTGAAGTCGAGGTCGATCTCGGTGGCCCCGAGCATCGCGACGTCGAGCATATTCGCGGCGCAGCCCGCGGCGTCGGGGCCGTAGGAGGTGAAGGGCGTCGACTCGATGTGGCGAGGATCCTCGCGGCAGGATGCGACCGCGTCGAGGTCGAAGCTCTGCAGGTCGACGATGGCGCCGACGAGGCCCTCGCGGAGGAGGTCGACGAGGATCCGGGTCGCGCCGCCGTGGGCGAAGGAGGCCCGGACGCCGGCCTTCCGCATGCGCGCCGCGAGGGCGACCGTCGCGGCGAGGGAGATCCCGCCCGCCCCGGCCTGGAAGGAGAAGCCCTCGCGCATGATCCCGGTCGCCTCGATGAATCGGGCCGTCAGGTCGGCGATGAGGAGCTGGGTGGGGCTCTTGGTGAGCCTCGTCGTGCCCGAGACGATCCTGGCGGGATCGCCGATCGACTCGACCGCGAGGACGAAGTCGACGTTCCCGCCCTGGATCGACCAGGGCGAGCAGGGATAGGGCACGAGGCCGTCGGTGATCACCGCGACCCTGGCGGCCGCGAGGCTGTCCGGCTGGGCGTAGGTCAGGGGGCCGCAGGCCGACCTGCCGCTCCGCCCGTTGGCGTTTCCGAAGGGATCGGCGCAGGGGGCGGCGATGAAGGCCGCGTCGATGCGCAGCTCGCCCGACTGGATGGCGCGCTGCCTCCCGCCGTGGGAGCGGAGGACGGCGATGTCGCGCATCGCGCCGCGGGAGCAGGCCGCGCCGACCGCGCCGTTCATCGATCCCTCGATCCTCGCGATGACGCCGGACTCGATGTAGGGCACGAGGGCGTCGTGCACGGGGAAGAGGGCCGAGGGCGCGACGACGAGGCCGCGGAGGCCGCGGGCGGCGAGCCGTCCGAGGACCTCGTTTACGATCGAGTCGCCGTCGCGGAGGTGGTGATGGAAGGAGATCGTCGCCCCGTCGCGTAGCTCCATCGCGTCGAGGAGCTCGTCCCAGGAGCCGAGGAGCTTGTCCGGCCTCCCCCTCGCGGCGGGCTGCCGCGGGGAGCGGACTCGGGGAAGTACGCCGGGCGACGGGGCGGCCGGCGCCGCGAAGGCGCCCGCGAAGGGCCTCGAAGGCCTGCCTCCGAGCTCGGCCGGCACGGGCCTTCCGAGCGAGTTGGTCCTCCATTCCATCCCTAGTCCCTCCCCGCCGCTGAGCCCGCGCCGATGATGCGCCGGGCCCTGGCGGCGACCGGCGCGTCGATCATCTTGCCCTCGAGGGAGGCGACGCCGCTGCCCGAGGCCTCGGCGAGCTCGAGGGCCTCGACGACGCGCGCCGCCTCGGCCAGCTCCTCGGGGCTCGGGTCGAAGGCGTCGTGCGCGACCGCGACCTGCCGGGGGTGCACGAGGCCCTTGCCGTCGAAGCCGAAGGCCCGCGCCTCGGCGCAGGAGGCCGCGAGGCCCGCCTCGTCCTCGACGTCCGAGAACACCGAGTCGTGGGCCTGGATGCCGGCGGCGCGGGCGGCCATGACGATCGACTGCCGCGCGACGAGTGACTCGGCCCCCGCGGCGGTCCGGCGCGCCCCGATGTCGCGCGAGAAATCCTCGGCGCCGAAGCAGAGCGCCGCGTTGCGCGACGAGGCCGCCGCGATCGCCGCTGAGGCGAGGACGCCGCGGGCCGTCTCGACGAGGGGCATGAGGAGTATCGCGCCGGCGGGGAGGCCCGCCTCGGCCTCGAGCCTCGAGAGGGCCCGGTCGAGCTCCTCGACCTCGGCCGCGGACTCGCACTTCGGCAGGATGAGGGCCTGGGGGAAGGCCGGACCGATCTCGGCGAGGTCGGCGGGGCCGTAGGGGCCGGAGAGGGGGTTCATCCTGACGACGATCTCGGCGTCGCCGAAGAAGCCGCGGCAGGACTCGAGGGTCCGCCGCACGAGGATCCGCGCTTCGGCCTTGCGCGAGGGTGCGACCGAGTCCTCGAGGTCGAGCACGACGCAATCGGCGCCGAAGAGCCCGGCGTTCACGGCGAGGTCGGGATTGTCGCCGGGCAGGTAGAGGCGGGAGCGGCGCCGTCGCGCGCGCGGGCTCGCGAACGCCCCGGCGGGAAGCCCCCGCGCGCCCGCGAAGCCGGCCGAGCCGCGATCCGGTCCGAAACCCGCGTCGCGCAACGCGGCCTCGACCCTCGCCTCGATTACGTGGTCGAGGGCGCCGTCGTCCTTGACCGCGAGCTCGCCGGTCGCCGCGCCGAAGGTTGCCGCGACCCGCCGGGCCGCGGACTCGATCGCCCTGCCGAAGAGGACGGCGACGGACGACTCGATCCTGATCGACAGGGAAGCGCCGCCCGGAGTGTAGCGCGCGACGCAATCCGACTTGGACGCGTTCCCCGCGACGAAGGCACGCTCCGCCGTTTCGCCCGCCATCACAGCTCCTCGACCTCGAAGGGCCCGTAGAGGGCCCTGGCCGCGCCCGCGGCCGCGCAGCCGACCATGCCGGAGGCGTGGGCCGCGTCGCGGACCGACGCGACCGCGCGGTCGTCGACAGAGAGCGTTATGCGATCTACGATGGCCTCGAGGCGCAGGCGGTAGTCGCGGCCGGGTTCCCACCGGAAAGCCGCCTCCGCGATCCGGGTCAGGCCGAAGTCGTTCCGCCAGATCGCGACGCTGCCCGGGCCGTCGAAGCCCGCCCAGTAGCCGCGCATCGCGCCGCCGGCCCTCGCGACGAGGAGGTGGCTGCCACCAGCGAGGGGCGTCACGAGGGCCGAGACGCGCTGGTCGCGGACCGCGTGGCCCCCCGTGTAGGAGGCGCACTTCTCGTGGGTCATCAGATGCATGCGCCCGCCCTCGACCGACCAGCAGCCGCGGTCGTGCGAGAATGGGGTGACGCAGCCGAACTCGACAGCCTGCCGGGCGAGGTCGATCGCGTAACGCGCCTTTCCCGAGACCGCGAAGGAGCGCACGATGAGCCGGCCCGAGTCGCGTTTCTTCGCGCCCGACCAGCCCGTGACGACGAGGCCGACCTCGTCGACCTGGGCCCCGCCGACCGCCGGGATCTCGAACTCGAGGAGGCTCTCGACGCCGGGCTCGGGGAAGATCGGGGCGGTGGTCTCGACGAGCGCGCCCGAGGAGGAGTCGCGGACATAGCCGTGGACGCCTATCCGGTCGCCCTCCCAGCGCTCGCGGACGAAGGCGATCCTCGCTCGCTGGCCGGGGCGGACGGCGGGCGCGAAGGTCGGGCTGTAGCGCTCGTCATCGAAATCCGCGCGCCGGTAGAAGGGCTTGTGGAAGAGCCGACCCGTCGACTCGCGCTCGAGGCGGTCGAAGCGGAACTCGAGGGCGCCGCGCGCCGCGCCGCCCGCGACCGCAGGGAGCTCGCGATGCGCGATCGCGCATTGCACGGGATCCGAGACCCGGAGGCCGTGCGTCGAGCCCGGCAGGGAGAAATCGAAGGCCAGGGCCGACTCGCCGTCGCCGGCCGCGAGGGCCGAGGCCAGCGAGGGCGGCTCGGCCTCGCCCGCGAGCCTGTAGCCGGCGCGGGCGAGCTTGCGCGAGAAGCTCGGGATGTCGAGGACGTTGAGCGAACCCGACACGCCGGAGAGGACGATCGCGTCGTTGATCGGGTCGCGGTACTTCGGCGGTATCGCGCCGAGGCCGTAGAGGACGCCCGCGATCGTGCCGACGTTGCCCGCGTTGCAGTCCGTGTCCCAGCCGCACATGGTCGCGATCTCGACCGTGCGGGCGAAGCCGCCCGCGCCGTACAGCAGGGCGAGGACGCAGACCCCGGCGTTCGGGATGATGTGGCAGAGGCCGGGGTAGCGGTCGTAGCCCCATTCGGCCAGAAGGTACTCCATGCAGGCGCGCCAGTCGCCCGGATGAGCGTCGTGGAAGTCGCGGACGGCGCGCGCCACGCGTGCGTAGGTCGAGTCCGGGCCGACGGTCGCGAGGCCCGCCTCGAAGACCCGGCGCAGGCGCGCGATCGAAGCCTCGCCCTCGCCCGGCTCCTCGGAGAAGGCGGCGGCCACGCAGGCCGCGACGAAGCGCGCCCCCTCGAGGCCCTCGCCGTCGTGGGAGACGCTCGCCGCGGTCGCCGCGTACTCGGCCGCCTTGCCGGGCCGCCCCGGCCAGACGAGGCCCCAGCTGTCCACGAAGATCTGCCCGCCGATCTGCTCGGCGACCGTCCTGCCGTTGCGCGCGATCGAACCCGACTCGGGGGCCGCGATGCCCGCCTTCAGGTTGAGGTAGGCCGTGTGCTCGGTCGAGCGGCCGTAGCCCCCCCACCAGAACATGCCCGCGCCGTCGCGCGCGTAGTCGAGCCAGGCCTTCGCGACGTCGGAGGCCTCGAGCTCGCGCGCGGGACCCGGGCCCGCCGCGAGCGGGCCCTCGAGGAGGGGGCGGACGAAGAAGGCCGGCCCGTTCGCGTCGTCGTCGGCCGCGAAATTTCGGTAGGGCTTGAGGTAGCCCTCGACCTCTCCGTAGATCTCGCGGATCCGCTCGTAGGTCCAGATGGCCGGCTCGACCGGCGCGCCGAGCCTGATGCCGACGTTCTTGCCGATGAAGCCGGCGTACAGCCGCTCGAGATAGTCGCTCTGGATGGGGGGCATGGATTCTCCAATCGCCGTAAACTACAAGGAAATGAAAGGCAACCACGGAGGCACGGAGGGAGAATGGAGATCACGGAGGAAGAATGGGAATAGGGGGAAGGAGGAAGACAAGAGACAATCCTTCTCTTCCCTCAAGCTCCTATTCCTTCCTCGTCTTTTTCTCCGTGATCTCCAATGGACTCCGTGTCTCCGTGGTTCCTCTTGAAACACTTACTTCAGGACCGTGTTGGCGTACTTGGTGACGTCGACGCCGCCGGCCTTGTTCCACTTGTCCACGAACTCGTCGAAGGCCGAGACAGGCTTCTTGCCGGTCACGATGTCGGCCACGTACTCCTTGTAGAGGTTGGTCATGGCGTCCCAGTTCGTGACGAACTGCTGGGGGACGAGGAAGGTCTTGTCGGCCAGCATGTACTTCTTGGCGAGTGCGCCGGCGTCGACCGCGGACTGGTTCATGAGCGGCCGCGAGAGGGGCTTGTCGGGCTTGAAGCCGTTGAGCGAGTCGCCGAACCAGCCGATGGCCCACTCGGGGTACTTGTCCGTGAGGACGTACTGCTTGCCGTCGTCGTTGTAGTGGATGCCGGGGATGCCGAGCTTGGCGAGCTTGGTGCCCGCGGGGCTCCACATGAAGTCGAGCACGGCGAAGGCCTGGGCCTTGACCTTGGAGGTGGCGGCGATCGCGAAGCCGCGCGGCTCCTTGGTCACGTCGACGAAGGGCGTGAGGCCCTGGGCCTTGCCCTTGGCGGGCGGCAGCGCGACGATGTCGCTGTTCTGGGCCTTCTGCATCTTGTTCGCGTAGACGTCGATCGAGCCGGGCGCGACGCCGGGGATCATGCCGGCCTTGCCCTCGTAGAAGACCTGCTCCTTGGTGTCCCACTTCTTGGTGAGGAACTCGGGGTCGAGGAGGCCCTCCTTGTAGAGCTTCGCGTAGAACTCGAGCTTGGCCTTCTCGTTGGCGGTGACGCGGGAGTAGACCCACTTGCCGTCGGCGCCCTTGAGCCAGGTCGAGGTGTTGCCGAAGGCCGCGTCGAAGATGGCGTCGAGCTCCTCGACGCCGTTGGTCGCGCCGGTCACGCAGATGCCGAACTTGGCGCCCTTCTTGGCGACGAGGTCCTTGAACAGCACGTAGTACGTGTCCGTGCTCGGGTTCGCGGCGACGGCCTTGGCCGAGGGCAGGGAGTCGAACCAGTCCTTGCGCATCACGGGCGCGCGGACGCGGGGCGGGGCCAGCCAGACGATGTAGGGATAGCTCGCGACGCGCTGGACCGAGTGCGGGTCCATGAGTCCCTTGATGTACTTCGACTTGTCGATGTAGGGCCGGAGGTCCTCGAGGACGCCCTGGGCCGCGAGCTGGTCGTCGCCGCCCTGGAAGTAGATCAGGTCGGGGACGTCGCCGGACATGATCATGAGGCTGAGCTTCTCGGCGTAGTTGCCCTGGGGCACCTTCACGAGCTCGATGTCGACGGGCGTGCCGGCCGCGGCCATGCCCTTCTCGATGAGCTCGATGAAGGCCGGCGCGTTCGGGTCGGTGTCGAGGTCCTTGAGCACGAGCCGGACCTTCGGGTCCGCGGCCCAGGCGCCGAGGGCGACGAGGGCCGCCATCGCGAGGAGAACGATTCCCTTCTTCACGATATCCTCCTATTCCTTCACTCCGCCCTCCATGACCCCTTTCGTGTAGTACTTCAGGATCAGGGGGTAGACGATGAGAACCGGCAGCATGGCCACCACGATGGTGGAGGCCTTGAGGGCTCCGTAGCTCATCCGCGCGGCCTCGTCGTAGCTCAGCATGGCGCCCGAGCCGATGAGGGTCGTCGTGTCGTCGAGGACCACGAACTGCCGCAAGATGAGCTGGAGCGGGTACTTCATCGGGTCGCTGATGTAGATGCTCGCGCGGAAGTACTCGTTCCAGTGGTAGACCCCGTAGAAGAGGCCCAGCGTCGCGAGGGCCGGCGCCGCGAGCGGGATCATGATCCGGCGCAACACGACGCCGTAGCCCGCCCCATCGACGATGGCCGCCTCGAGGAGGGACTGGGGGACCTCCTCGAAGAAGCGCATGAGGATGATGAGGTAGTAGACGTTGACCGCCTTGTAGAGGATGACTGCCCAGCGGCTGCCCATGAGGCCGATCCGCTTCACGACGAGGTACTCGGGCACGAGGCCGGGCTCGAGGACCATGACGACGATCACGAGGAGCATGAGGAGGCGCCGCCCCGGCAGGGAGGGCCTCGTGAGGGCGAAGGCCGCCATCGAGGTGACCGCGAGGTTGATGACGGTGCCGACGGCCGTGATGAGGATCGAGTTGAGGATGCTCCGGACGAAGAGGGGGTTCGCCGCGAGGACCCGGTAGTTCAGGGTCGAGAAGCCCTTGGGCAGGATCGTGAGGCCCGTCACCTCCGACACGCGGCGCGGGTCGGAGAGGGACAGCGCGACGAGGTTCAGGATGGGCACGAGGACGACGACGGACACGAGGACCAGGACGAGGCCGACGGCCGCGCGGAAGAGCCGGTCCCGCGCCGAGGAGGGTGCGCCGCGCATCACCACAGCCCCTTGCCGGTCACGCGCTTCGAGGCGCCGTGCGTGCCGAGGATGAGGGCGAGCCCGATGAGGCCCTTGAAGAGGCTCGCGGCCGTCGAGAAGGAGTACTGCATGTTGAGGAGGCCGATGCGGTACACGTAGGTGTCGAGGATGTCCACGACCGAGATCACCGAGTCGTTCATCATGTTGAAGACCTGGTCGAAGCCCGCGTTCAGGAAGAAGCCGAGGTTGAGGATGAAGACCGTGATCATCGTCGGCCCCAGCTCCGGCAGGGTGATGGACCAGGTCTTGCGCAGCGGCCCCGCCCCGTCCATCTCCGCGGACTCGTAGAGGCTCGGGCTGATCCGCATGAGGGCCGCGAGGTAGATGATCGAGTCCCAGCCGAGGCTTCGCCAGGTCTCCGAGGCGAAGAGGACCCAGCGGATCGAGCTCTTGTCCGTCATGTAGTCGAGGGGCCTCATCCCGAGGAGGGCGCGGAGCTTGTTCGCGCCGCCCGAGGAGGGAGAGAGGAAGGAGATCCACACCCCGGCGATGACGACCCAAGAGAGGAAGTGCGGCAGGTAGGCGGTGGCCTGCACGAACTTGCGCAGGACCCTCGAGCGGAGCTCATTGAGCATCAGCGCGAAGAGGATCGGCAGGGGGAAGAAGAGGATGATCTTCATCGACGAGATGATGAGCGTGTTCCGCAGGACCTGGAGGAAGGAGGGCGAGGAGAAGAGGGCCTTGAAGTGCTTGAGGCCGGCGAACTTGCTCGGCCCGACGATGCGGAAGTCCTGGAAGGCCATGACCATGCCCGCGATGGGCCAGAGGTGGAAGACCGCGAAGTAGACGAGGGCCGGCGCGAGGAGGACGAAGAGGAAGGACTCGCGCCGGAGGCGCGCCCCGAGGCCCATCGCGCCGGCCATCGCGTCAGGCCTCGTAGGCGAGCGCCGCCAGCTCGCGCGAGAGCTCGACGAGGTCCTCGTCGGCGGCGAACTCGAGGCAGACCCCCGAGGGCCTCCGGACGTGCTCGACCCAGTCGGCCGGCCAGGCTTCGATGCCGCGCATCGCGCCCGCGAAGGAGCAGACGAGGCCCGAGATCGTGTCCGCGTCGCGGCCGAAGTTGGCGCTCCACAGGAGTCCCCGCCTCGGGTCACCGCCCGTGAGGCGGTACACGGCGTAGACCTGCGGGATCGCCTCGGGGGCGGTCGCGTGCTCGGGGGTCCAGAGCCTCGCGTGGAGATCCTCGTAGGCGAGCTCGATGTCGGGCATCGCGTCGCAGATCGCCATCGCGCGGTCCATCGCCGCGCCGAGCCAGCTCCCCGCGGGGATCCGCCGCCGTCCGGCGGCCACGACCTCGTCCACGCTCCCGCCCGCGATCGCGACCGCGACGCTCGCGGCCACGGCCTCGGCGGCCCAGATCCCGTCCGCGTCGTGGCTGACGCAGGCGTCGGCCGCGGCCGAGGCGGCCGCGCGCCCGGGGTCGCCGGCCCAGAGGATGCCGTGGGGGCTCGCGCGCATCGCGGCCCCGTCGTCCACGTTCATCACGTTGTGCCTGCCCGAGAGGGGGGGCTCGACGCCGCGCGAGAGGTTCTCGATCGCGCCGTAGAGGGGCCGCCCCGCGCGCTTCTTCGCGCCTCCGCGGTCGATGATGTACTTGCGCCAGGCCGCGGCGGCGAGCTCGGGCCCGAGCCTGCCGCGGCAGTCCAGGAGGGCGCGGGCCGTGAGGGCGCCGAACTCGGTGTCGTCCGTGCTCCTCGCCTCGGGATAGAGCCGCGTCACGATCCCGTAGCGCGCCCGGTAGTCCTGGCTGCGGCCGAGATCGCCCACCGCGTCGCCGACGGCGAGCCCTATCAGCGCGCCCGCGGCCCTCGACTCGTAGAGCCCGCGGTCGGCGAGCAGCTCCTGCCTCGTCTTCATCGATCCTTCCCTTTCACGGCCACGCTCCCCCGCACGACCAGCTCGCCGGGGAAGAGCCGCTTCTCGCAGGGCGCGTCCGGGTCGCGCATCCGCGCGACGAGCCGGGCCGCCGCCTGGGCCCCCATGAGGGCCCGGGGCTTGCGCACCGTGGTCAGCCCGGGCCGGCACTGGGCCGCCGCGGGGATATCGTCCATGCCGACGATCGAGACGTCGCGCCCCGGCTCGAGGCCTGCGGCGCGGAACTCGTCGATCGCGGCTATCGCGAGGATGTCGTTGCCGCAGAACAGGGCGTCGGGCCGCTCGCGCAGCTCGAGGAAGCGCCGCACGAGCTCGCGGCCGCCCTCGGCGGAGAGCCGCACCGAGATCGCGAGCCCCGGCTCGGCGGGCAGGCCCCGCTCGGCGACGAACTCGTCGTAAGTCCGCCTCCGGCGCGAGAGGGCCCGCTCCGTCCCGTACTCGCTCGTCGCGATCGCGATCCTGCGGTGCCCCGTCTCGTAGAGGTAGTCCAGGGCGAGGCGGGTCGCCTGTCTCGTGTCCGAGCCGACCGTGTCGACCTCGACCTCCTCGGAGCGCTCCCCGATGAGGACCGCGGGCACGCCGAGGGCCTTGATCGCCGCCACGTCGCCCGTGACGCTGTTGAGCACGAGCCCGTCGAACCTGCCCGAGCGCGCGAGGTCGTAGTAGCCCGACTCGCGCGCGTCGCTCCAGTCGGTGTTGCCGACGACGACGGAGTAGCCCTCGGCCTCGAGCCCGTCCTGGGCGGCGCGGGCGACCTCGGACCAGAAGGGGTTCGCGATGTCCGGAACCATGACGAGGACGAGGTAGGTCCGCTGCGTGCGGAGCGAGGCGGCCACGGTATTCCGCGTGTAGCCGAGCTCGCGGATCGCCGCGTTGACCGCCTCGAGGGCCTTCGGGCTCACCGAGCCGCCGCGGTCGGAGATGACGCGCGACACCGTGCTCTTCGAGACACCCGCGACCCGGGCGACCTCGTGGATGTCGATTTTGCTCTTCGCCATGATTGGGAACGTTCCCAAAGAGAGTGTAGCACAACCCCGCGGAACCCGCAAGAAGAAAATGGGAACGTTCCCGAAATTTACGGCGCTTGGTTTAGGCGGGGTCTGACCCCCAGTCGGAAGGGGTCTGACCCCAAGGGGTGTCTGACCCCAAGCATATTAGGGTCTGACCCCAGGTGTGCGGGGGGCTGGCACTGGAAGATTGGGGGTCTGACCCCCAGTCAATTGGGGTCTGACCCCATGCGCGAAGGGTCTGCCCCCTCCCTACTTCACGCCCTTCCCGACCAGGAAGGAACTGTACTCCTTGTCCGACTTCATGATGTGGCCCTTGAGCCAATCCACGAGGAAGTCGAGGACGTCGACGGAGATGCCGATGCGCTTCGCGACGAAGCGCTCCCTGAAGTCGCCGACCTTCGCGACGAAGTCGCGGTGCTCGGCCTCGTGCGCGGCGGACTTGGGGTAGGAGTGGCGCGAGAAGAGCTCCTCCTCGTACGTGAAGTGGGTGCGCGTGTAGTCGGCGAGCTCGTCAATCACCCCGCCGATCACCTGGCCGCCCAAGCCCTTCCGCATCGTCTCGTTGAGCTTGTTGATGAGGGCGATGAGGTTCTTGTGCTGGGCGTCGATGCTCGGGATGCCCACGCTGAATTTGTCGTCCCATTCCATGAAGGCCATCGGTTCCTCCAAAGGCGCGCCGCGTCGCGGGCGCCGACTAGAATGCTAAACCGCCGTCCTCCGCATTGCAAACGAAGGACGTCGGGTGAAGCTCGACGACTTCGCCGGCCTCATCTGGCCGTATACCGCTCGAGGGTACCGGCTCGCAACAGCAACAGGTCGCCCGAGGCGTCGACCTCATAGTCCGAGGCCGTCGCGGCGAGGTCGGGATAGTCCTCCTCCGAGCCGCCGAAGAATCCGTCCATCTTTCCCGTGGCGTCGATGCGGACGACGAAGGAGAATGCCGGCGAGATGTCGGGAAGAGGAGAGTCGAAGAGCCGGGGCCTGTAGGAGCGGAAGCCTCTCATGAAGATCCAGGTCGAGCCGGAGAGGTCGCGCTGAGGGTGGTCCACGCCGATCCAGCAACCATCGTTATAATACAGATCGTAGTCCTTCTCGTAACCGAATGGAATGCGCGCAAGATAGGGCAAGAGGCCGAGTGAGAATTCGAGGGAGGACGCGGGCGAGCCCGCGCCGCCCGGCCCGTAGATCGACACGGTCCCGTTTTGGAAATAAAGCTCGCCGGGGTAGCGGGTGAAGCCGAGGGGATCATAGAAGGGATCGCCCACGAACTTCGGATCGAGCATCAGGGCGACGAGGCCGCCGGAGGCCGAGGCTCCGATATTTCCGGCGGGGAGGACGGCGGGCCCGTCGGTCCGGGCGAGCGTTCCGTCGTAGAGCGTGAACTGCGAGGAGCCGACGAGGGCGATGGCGCCTCCCGAGCACAAAAGCTCGCCGGCATGGGGAAGCGTCTCCACAAGACTGCCGCCGCCCGCACCGTCGTATCGCCAGAGCGCTCCGCCGATCGTAGCGGCCCAGGCGGCGATGGATCCGTCTGCCGCCCTGATCGGCGCGAGGTCGGCGGCCTTGAGGTCGAAGCTCGAGACGAAGGCCCCGGTCGCGTCATGGCGCACGAGGCGGTTCCCGTCGTAGGTCGCGAAGCCCGCGGGCCCGTCGCGGAAGACTCGAAGCGGAGAATACGGCAGGCCGGAGGTCGAGGCGGGGGCGACCGGCTTGATGATCGTCCTCCTCCAGGGACTGAGGTATCCCGGCACGGTGACGGCCTTCGTGTAGCCCTTCGCGGGATCGAAGCCCTGGATCGTATAGAAGTAGGGCGTGGCCGGGACGGCGCCGGTGTCCACGAAGGAAGTCTGGCGATAATCGTCGGCCAGGGACTTGAGTACCGCCTTCTCGCCGCCGTCGGCCAGGCTCCTCGTGATGACGAAGTTGCGGGAGTCGGGCGCCGTCCAGGAGAGGCTCAGCTCCGGCGCGAAGGGCTCCGGGGGGGCGAGGCCGCCGAGCTCGGCCTGGACCTGGAACGCGAGGTCGAAGAAGGCGCTCGTCCCCATCGCGAGCTTCGAGGTGAAAGCCTGGTTCATGTACAGCTTCTCGGGATTCGCGCTCGTGTTGCTGATCGAGGGCTCGAAGCGGGTGTTGGCGCCGAGGGTCGCCGCGTCGGAACCCAGGGAGAGGGAATACTGGACCTCCTCGCTCGAGGTCGAACCGCAGAGGATGACGCGATAGGGATTCGCGGCGTGACTCTGGACGGGGATCGTGAGCGAGGCTTCGCCCCCTCCCCAGCCGTTGCCCGCCTGCACGAGAAGGCCGTCGGGCGTGATGAGGGACATGAGGAAGCCCGCGCCGCCTGAATTAGAAAGGTTGAACGAAAGCCTCGCGGTCTCGTTGTGGAAGACGCGGAGCGGCACGAAGTCGGTCCAGTCGACATCGGGATCGGCGTCGTCGTCGATCTCCACCTTGATCGCGGTGTCGACGTAGTCCCGGCCCGTGAAATCGAAGGCATTTTCCGGGATCTCCATCCCGATGAAGTCGTAGCGGGAATTCCACCACGAATCCGCGTAGCCGCCGGCGCCGATCGAGGCGCAGGGAGCGGTCACCTTTTCCTTGAATTGATAGTCGCCCTCCGCGCGGTCCTGGAAGCGGAGGCCTCCGTCGCGGCCGCTCAGGGTCACCTTGAAGGCGGGCGTGGCGGCGCCCCCGAAATTGGAGATGCGGAAGGGAAGGCTGTAGAAGGCCGTGCTGTCGGCGACGAGGAAGTAGCGCCAGGCTCCGTCGTCGAAACCGTAGCCCTCGGAGGGATCGTAGGCCGCGCTCGCCTTGTAGCGGTAGCCCTTGTCGGTCACGGCGACGACGCCGGTGTCCTCGCCGTCGAGGAGGGGGCGGACGAGGACCGTCCCCTGCCCGGCCCCCTCGATGCTGCCCACGGGGACGGGCTCGCCGCCCTCGACCTTGAGGAGGGGGGTCACCGAATAGGTCGAGTCGGGCAGGGCTCCGCCCACCCTGAAGACGCCGTCGGCGCCGGCTTTCACGTCGGTGAAGCGATCGGTGGCGTTGAGCACGTTCTGGATCACGAGGCTGACGTTGGCCGCGTTCGTGAGGGCCCTGCCTCCGGACAGCCCCCGCGCGGCCTTGAACGCGGCGGGAAGCTCCATGTCGTACTGGACTACCCCGCTGAAGCCGATGCGCTCGGCGCCGGAACGGTATAGGAGGTAACTCAGGCCGGAGCCCGTCGACCTGACCTCGAGGAGCTCGGCGTCGAGCCTCCGCACCTCGAGGGCGCTCGAGAGGGCCGCGTGCTCGAGCCGGAGGAGGTCGGATGTCGCGCTCGCGGCGGGAATCTCGAGATCGGTCGAGTTATATATGCCATCCTCGGTCCAGTAGGAATCGAGGGTCACGGAGCGGTCGCCGATGTAGACGCCGTTGCTCGCGTCGAGCCGGTGCCACCTGCCCCAGAAGGCGCTGTCGATCGGAGCGCCGGGACGGACCGGCATGGTCGGATCCCCCGTCTCTCCGTAGTCCACCTGGCAGGGCGCGTAGGCCTCGGCCCCCTTCGCGTCGCGCACGACGAGAAGATACCAGCGGAGCCCTCGCGGCGCGGTCGCGGGATCGACGGCGACCAGGTGACTGTCGTGGATGTATCCGTCGTCGAAGGAGAAGATCTCGGTGTCGATGCCGGAGTACGTGCCGTCGGCGCTCGTCCAGACCGAGTACGCGACGGGCGTCCCCTTGGTCGCCCAGGAAAAGATGAGGCGTTTCGAGACCGTGACGTTGTCGGTCCAGGAGTCGGGCGTGACGGAGAAGCTCTCGATGGCGAGGGCCTCGGAGGGCGGATCCTTCACCCCGCCCGAGGACTTGCCCGGGGACGGGTCGCATGAGACAGCGAAGCAGGCGAGGAGGACGAGGAGTAGTGCCGGCAGGCTTGGCCGGTATTCTCTGGGGGCATGCGGCCTCAGGATGGAAGTCATCGGATTCCTCGTTCCCATGTATAATTGCGCGTTCCGCGAAGCGTCGGATGTGATGGTGCCTTCACCGGAGAGCGCCTGTCAAGGAAGGAGGGAGGGCAGGAGGTCGGGGCTATAGCACATTCACGCGCGAAAAACCATGCGGCCCGCCCGCCCGCCGCAGGCCCGTTGACGAGCCTCGCCTCCGGAGCGGATAGTGTCGCCATGGGTCGAGGCTTCATCGAGCTCGTCGAGTCGGGCCGCATCGCCGACGAGGCGGGGCTCAGGCGCGCCTTCCGCGCGGCCGCGAAGCGCGTGCATCCCGACGCTCGCGTCGGGGCTGACGCTCGCGTCGGGGCCGAGGGCGGAGCGGCGGCCCCGGATAACGCGTTAGGCGACACGGAAAAGGCCTTCATCGCCCTCCGCGCCGACTACGAGGCCGCCCTCGCCTACCTCAGGGGGGGACTCCAGCCCGCGGCGGGCGGCGAGCCGGCCGCCGACCGCAGGGAGCCCCGCCCGAAGCCGCGCCCCATCAAGCCCCTCGTCTTCTCGCGCGACGCCTTCTACGAGAGCCTCAACGACCTCCTCGGCCGCGGCTTCCCCCGCAGGCCCAAGGCCCCCTACCCGCGCTCCTGCTACGACGCCTCGCGGGAGCGGCTCCTCGCCTACCTCGCGGGCCGCGACCAGGTTTACCCCGAGGACCGGGCCCTCACCGCCTTCCTCGCCCTCGAGGCCGGCTACGCCGCGATCTACCCCAAGGGCTCGGGCTGGCTCTCGGTCGACAACGACCCGGCCCGCTCCCTCTACTTCCTCCTGACCAACGTCGTGCTCTACCACGAGATGGGCTTCGCGCACCTCGCCGCCTACACCCGCAACGCCTTCCCCCTCGCCGAATCCCTGCTCCGCTCGCGGGGCGAGACGCGGCCCCTCGCCTTCCTGTCCATCCTCGTCGCCGACCTCGCGGCCGGACCGGCCTGCGTCGCCTGAGCGCCGCGTCGGCTCAGCGGAACGCGGGCCCGAGCTCGAGGTCCGCGGCGAGGAGGCCGATGAAGGCGCGCAACGCGTCCTCGGAAAGGGGCGCGGGATCGGCGCCTCGCGGGGCCTCCCCGGCCGCCCCGCCGCGCCTGCCGGCGGCCCGGAAGCGCGCGTAGTCGAGGAGGATCACCGCCCTGGCCGCCTCGACGCCGCCCGCGTGGTACTCGAGGATCGAGGCGAGGAGGGCGAGGGCCTCGTCGAAGGCTTCGTCCGCGCCGGCGGCTTTGAGGTCGAGCATCGCCTCCTCGAAGCCGTCGAGGAGGGCGGGGTAGCTATCGTCCCAGGCGCGGAGGCGGGCGCGGGCCAGATGCCGCTCGCGCTCGTAGCGGGCCCGCTCCTTCTCGTGCCGGGGCCGCTTCGGGAAACCCCGCGCGAGCAGGCGCGCGAGCTCGGCGTAGAGGGCGCGGCGGTCGAAGGCCAGGGCGGACCCCGAGTCGGCGGCGGGGCCGCCGTAGCGGAGGCTGACGAAGTCGCGCAACGCGTCCTCGTACTCGGCCCGCAGCGCCGCGAACTCCCCGCCCGAGGCCCCGGGCGCGGCGAGGTCGGGGTGGGCGAGCTTGGCGAGGGCCTTGAACTCGGACTTGAGGGCCTCGACGCCGTCGATCTCGCCGGAGCGGATGCGGCGGCTGAAGCGGTTGGGCACGGCCGCCCGCTAGCGGGCCGGGCCGCGGCCCGCCCGCCCCGCGGCTCCGATGGCCTCCTCGAGTAGGGCGCGGAGCCGGGGCTCGCGCACGCTCCGGCGCGCGCTCTCGAAGAACTCGGGCATGCCGGGATGGCCCTCGGCGTCGTGCAACGCGGCCTGCAGCCCCATCTCGAGGCGGTCGAGCTCGCGCACGAAGCGAGCCTCGGGGCTTCCGCCCTCCTCGAACTCCTCCCAGAGGGCGAGGAACCAGTCGGCGTCCGGATGGCCCTCGAGGGCGCGCAGGATGGAGTCTCGCTCGAGTTCGCGCTTGCGCTCCTTCGAGACCCCGTCCACCGGCGTGATGTCGCCCGCGTAGGACTCGCCCATCTCGTGCACGAGGGCGAGGAGGGCCGCGCGCTGGCCGTCGAGCCCCTCGCGGCCCTTGCCGAGAATGAGGAGGGCGAGCAAGGCCGTCCCGAAGGAATGCTCGGCCACGGACTCGCAGAGCTCGGCGGGGACTCCGCGCTTGAGCCAGCCTTGGCGGTAGAGGCGCTTCAGGCGCATGAGGCGGTAGTAGGAGGCGAGGACGGGGTCGGCCCCCTCCCCGAGGGCGAGGCTCTCGTCGGGCCCCTCGGCCTTGGTGATCATGGCGCCGATCCTAGCACGAAGCCGCGGCCGGCGACGACGGCCGGAGTCGGGTCGGGGGCTCAGGCATCGGCGAAGAGGGCCTCGGCGTCGAGGGAGAAGCCCTCGAGGACGGTCGAGGCCACCGGCCCCTGGCCCCGCTCCCAGACGAGGGCGGGGCCGAACACTCCGTCGGCGCCGCGGACATAGCGGTTGATCCACTCGGCCCTGGGCTCGACCACCCAGTATTCGCGGACGCATACGCGCTCGTACAGGGCGTACTTCTCGTGGAGGTCCTTCTTCGAGGTGGAGGGCGAGAGAATCTCGACGACGAGGTCGGGGGCGCCGCGGATGTAGCGCTCCAAGACCTTCGAGCGGTCGCAGACCACGACGATGTCCGGCTCCACCACGCAGTCGGCGTCATCGTCCTCCTGCCCCGGCCGGGGAAGGAGGACGTCGACCGGCGCGATGAAGTGGCGGCAGGGCTTGCCTTTGAGGAAGGACGCCACCTGGAAGGCGAATTCCGACGCCAAGCCCTGGTGCCTGATCATCGGCGCCGCGCTCATGTCGTAGGCGATCCCGTCGATGAGCTCCCAGCGCTCCTCGTCGGGCCAGCTCCGGTAATCGCGGTAGGTGAACCGGCCGCTCCGGTCGATCGCGGGCTCCCCCATGCGCTTCATGCCTCCAGTATAGCGCATACGCGCGCGGGAGGGCGGAGCGATTGAACCGGAGCGGCGCCGAGCTACAGGCCGTTGTCCATGTTCTCGGCCTCGATCTCCTTGAAGTAGCGGACCGTGCCGACCTTGAGCTCCATGGTCGCGTCCTCGTCGCAGACGACGACGCCGTGCGGGTGGAGCTGGATGCAGGAGAGGGTCCAGAGATGGTTCACCCCGTCCTCGATGGAGTGCTGGAGGGCCCTCGCCTTGTTGATGCCCGAGGCGAGGACGAGGACCTCGCGCGCGTCCATCACGGTGCCGACGCCCACCGTCAGCGCGGTCTTCGGCACCTTCTCGGGGTCGCCGCCGAAGAATCGCGAGTTCATGATCTTCGTGTCCTTGGTCAGGGTCTTCACGCGGGTCCGCGAGGAGAGCGAGGAGCCGGGCTCGTTGAAGGCGATGTGGCCGTCCGCGCCGACGCCGCCGAGAAAGAGCTCGATGCCGCCGAGGGAGCGGATCTTCTCCTCGTAGCGCGCGCACTCGGCGGCGAGGTCGGGCGCGTTGCCGTCGAGGATGTTCACGTTGCCGCGCGGGATGTCGACCTTCGAGAAGAGCTGCTCCCACATGAAGGAGTGGTAGCTCTGCGGGTGCTCCTCGGGCAGGCCGACGTACTCGTCCATGTTGAAGGTGACGACGTTCGCGAAGCTGACCTTGCCCTCGCGGCGGAGCCGCGCCAGCTCGGCGTAGGTCCCGATCGGGGTCGAGCCCGTCGGGAGGCCCAGGACGAAGGGCCTCGCCGCGCTCGGGGCGAAGTCGCGGATGCGGCGGGCGATGTAGCTGGCCGCCCAGGACGAGACGGCGTCGTAGTCGGGACGGATGATCAACCTCATTCCTGTTCCTCCATGCGGAAATTCGAGAGTACCGAATTCGGGCAGGAGCGGCCAGCCCTCGACGGATCTCCCTTGACGCGGGCCTTCCGGCCCTTATACGATCCTCACGGATGCTGACACTGGAATCCGCGCTCGTCGCGGCCCGCTGATCTCCCGGCGGCCGCGACCGATCCGACGCCGCGCCGGCCGCGCTCACAGGCCGGCGCGAGGGGCCATGGCGCCCCTCGATGCCGCGCCCACGCGCGGACGGAACGACAGGCGGAAACCATGCATTCACCCGACGACATCATCATCGAAGCGAGCTCCCTCGGCAGGATCTACCGCACGCGAGCCAAGGCCGAGGGCCTGCGCGCCTCGCTCAAGGGCCTCGCGAGGCCGACGATGCGCGAAACCATCGCCCTCGACGGCTTCGACCTCGTCCTCGGCCGGGGCGAATTCCTGGGCCTGATCGGGCCCAACGGAGCCGGGAAGACCACCCTGGTCAAGCTCCTGACGGGCCTGATCTCGCCGAGCTCCGGCCGCGCCCTCGTGCTCGGCCACGAGCCGGCCCGGCGCCGAGAGGCCTTCCTCTCGCGCATCGCCCTCGTCATGGGGCAGAAGAGCCAGCTCTGGTGGGACCTCCCCGCCGTCGACTCCTTCGCCCTGGCCAAGGCCATCTACGGCATACCCGAGCGCCGCTACCGGGGCGAGCTGGCGAGGCTCTCCGCGGCCCTCGACGCCGAGGGCCTCCTCGAGAGGCCCGTGCGCTCCCTCTCGTTGGGCGAGCGGATGCGGGTCGAGCTCATCGCCGCCCTCCTGCACGGGCCGGAGCTCCTCTTCCTCGACGAGCCCACCATCGGCCTCGACGCCCCCACGCAGAAGGCCCTGCGCGACTTCCTCAGGAGCGAGAACCGCGAGCGGGGCATATCGCTCGTCCTGACCAGCCACTACATGGAGGACATCCGGGCCCTCTGCCCGCGCTGCGTCCTCGTCGTCGCCGGACGCAAGCGCTACGACGGCGGCACCGAGGAGATGCTCGCGGGAGCCCGCGCGCGCAGGAAACTGCGCGTCAGCCTCGAGCCCGGCGGGCCGGGGGCGGTCGATCCCGGGGCCCTCGCCGCGCTTCCGGGCGAGCTCGCCGAGAGCGGCCCCTGGGGATTCTCCCTGAGCCTCCGGCCCGACGAGGTCGGCGAGGCGATCGCCGCCGTGGGCCGCGGCTTCCGGGTCCTCGACCTGGCGATCGAGGAGGAGGAGATGGGCGACACCGTCTCGCGGCTCTATTCCGCGGAGGCCGGCGATGCGCGATAAGTACCTTGAGATGTCGCGCATCGCGTTCTCGGAGCGCCTGGCCTACCCCGGCGAGGCGGCGCTGGTCCTGGCCTCGGCGGGGGCGAGGATCTTCCTCGCCTGGCTCCTGTGGAGCGCCGTCCTGCCCGGCGGGGCCGGCCGGCGCGAGGCGGGCGGCATGGACCTGGCCGCGCTGGTCTCCTACTACCTCGTCGCCTCGGTCCTGCGGACCCTGGACCGCTCCGAGGGCTACGCCTGGGAATTCGCCGCCGAGATCCGCTCGGGGGCCTTCTCCAAGTACCTGGCCCGCCCCGTGGACCCGATGCGCTGCTTCCTCGCGGTCTCCGCGGGGAGGGGCGCCTGGCAGGCCTGCCTGGTCCTGGCCTTCGGCGCCGCGGCCGCCCTCGTCATCGGTCCCCGCGCCCTTCCCCACCCGGCCGGCCTCGCCTGGGCCCTGCCGATCCTGGCCCTCGGCCTGGTGGCCCTGGCCCTCCTCAATTACCTGACCTCCCTCCTCGCCTTCGCCTTCCAGGACATCACGCCCTTCCACATGGTGAAGAACGAGCTCGTCGACTTCCTTTCCGGGACCCTGGTGCCGCTCGCGATGATGCCGGGCTGGGCGCGCGCCGCCCTGGCCTGGACCCCCTTCCCCGCACTTGCCTCGCTGCCGGCGAGACTCTGGACCGGCGAGGGACTCGCCGAGGCGCCGAGGGCACTGGCGCTGCTCATCGCCTGGGTCGTCGCGCTCGCGCTGGCGTCTCGCCTCGCCCTGGGCGCCCTGGCCCCCCGCTACGAGGAGGCCGGATCGTGAGGAGAACCCTGCGCGTCGTCGGGACCATGCTCAAATTGCGACTGACACGTTATACGGCGGACCCCGCCTCCTTCTGGTCGGCCTTCATCGTCGACAGCTCCGTCTTCGCCCTCCAGGCCGCGGTCTTCCTGATCGTGTACCGCGAGGCGGACAGCATCGCCGGCTGGGACCGCTGGCGGACCATCTTCTTCGTCGGCACCTTCATGCTCCTGGACGCGACCTGGATGAGCCTGTTCTTCTTCGGCATCCTCGAGATCCCCGACGCGATCAGGACGGGCAGGCTCGAGCTCTACCTGGCCAAGCCCGCCGATCCCCTGGCCTGCCTGAGCTTCGAGCGGGCGGACCCGGGCTCGGCCCTCCTCCTCCTGCCCGCCCTGGGCCTCGTCGCGGGCTCGGCCGCGGCCGCCGGGATCCGGCCGACGCCGGCGGCGGTCGGGACCTACGCGCTGGCCCTCGTCTTGATGCTCGTCCTCATGTACGACCTCATGGTCCTCGCGAGGACGAGCGCCTTCTGGCTGGGACGCACGGGCGGCCTGCAGGAGGCCGAGGGGGCCTTGGTGGAATTCGGCTTCAAGCTGCCGGGCAAGGCCCTGCGCGGCCCCTGGAGGATCCTGTTCAGGGCGGTCCTGCCCTACGGCCTCATCGCGAGCTTCCCGTCCGAGGCCTTCTTCGGCGAGGCGGGCGCGGGGACCTGGGCGGCCGCGGTCGCCGCGACGGCGGCCTTCACCGCCCTGACGCGCCTGGCCTGGAAGGCCGGCCTGCGCCGCTACGCGGGCTCCGGGAGCTGAGGCCCGGCCGGAGGAGAACGATCATGGAACTGGAACTCAGGCTCGAGCGGCCGGCGGATCGCCGCGAGGTGGAGAACCTCACCCGCGAGGCTTTCTGGGACGTCCACGTACCCGGCTGCGTCGAGCACTACCTCGCGCACGTCATGCGTTCGCACGCGGACTTCGTGCCGGAGCTGGACTACGTCGCCGTCGCCGACGGCCGGATCGTCGGCAACATCATGTACTCAAAGGCCTGGCTCGACGCGGCCGACGGGGAAACCCTGCCCATCCTGACCTTCGGGCCCCTGAGCGTCCTGCCGGAATGCCAGAGAAGGGGCGTCGGGAGCCGCCTGGTGGAGGCTACCGTCGGGCTCGCCCGCGAGCGGGGCTGGCCCGCGATCGTCATCCTGGGCAATCCCGGCAACTACGTGAAGTTCGGCTTCAAGAACTGCAAGAAGCGCCGGATCGCGATGGCGCCGGGCAGGTTCCCGACCTGCATGCTCGTCCTCGAACTGGGCGCCGGGATCCTCGGGACCAAGGACTACCTCTACCGCGGAAGCCCGGTCTACGAGGTCGACGAGGCCGCGGCCCGCGACTTCGACTCGGGCTTCACCCCGAAGGAGTCGCGCTGGCGCCCCTCGCAGGAGGAGTTCGACATGCTCTGCCGCTCATTCGTGGAATGATGCCGGCGAGGGAGGGGACGCGACGGCCCTACAGTTCGTTCTTGACGAAGCGCCCCCCCACCATCGTGGCCAGCACGCGGTAGTCCTTGTCGAAGACCGCGAGGTCGGCCTCGTAGCCCGGCACGAGGAGGCCCCGCTTCCCGAGGCCGAGGATCCGCGAGGGATTGGAGGAGGCCATCTCGACGGCGTTCTCGATGGGCACGCCGAAGGCCACGAGGTTCTCGAGGCCCTTGATCATCGTGAGGGAGCTCCCGGCGATGACGTCGTCCTTCTTGCGGAGGAAGATCCCGTCGGACTTGTAGACCTCCTCGCGATTGGCGAAGAGGGGGCAGTTCCCCTGCTCGGTGGGCTTCAGGGAGTCGGTGACGAGGACGACCTTGCTGATGGGCTTGTCGCGCATGAGCAGCCGGATGAGGTCGGGGTGCACGTGCTTGCCGTCCGCGATGATCTCGCAGGAGAGCTCGGGGTGGATCATGATGGCGCCCACCGCGCCCGGGTCGCGGTGGTGCAGCCTCGACATGGCGTTGAAGAAGTGCGTGGAGTGGAGGATGCCCGCCTGCATGCCCTCGAGCATGTTCTCGTAGGTGGCGTCCGTGTGGCCGGCCTGCAGGACGATGCCGCGCTTGATGCAGTATAGCGCCAGCTCCCGCATGCCCTTGATCTCGGGCGCGACGGTCATGTTGGTGATATGGCCGCGGCCGGTTTCGTACAACCTCTCCATGAGCTCGAGGTCGACGGGCCTCACGAACTCGGGCCGCTGCACGCCGAGCCGCGCCGGCGAGATGAAGGGCCCCTCGAGGTGGACGCCCATGACCCTGGCCCCCGTCTCGCGGCCCATGGCCCCGACGCAGGCGCGGATCGCCGCGAGCATGTCCGCCTCCTCCATCGGGTAGATGGTGGGGCAGAAGGCGGTGACCCCGTAGCCGCCGAGGCGCTCGGACATGGCCATGATGGCGTCGGTCGAGAGGTCCTCGGTGCCGAAGCCCGCGAAGCCGTGGATGTGGCTGTCGATGAGGCCGGGGGCGATGTAGGCGCCCCGGGCGTCCAGCACGAGGGCGTCGGGCTCGAAGCGCTTCTGCTCGAAGCGCCGCTCCGAGAAGACGTCGCCCAGGCGGCCGTCCTCGACAAGGACGGCGCACTTCTCCATCCGCGCGTAGCCGGCCAGCAGGTTGCCGTTGTGGATGACGATCTGGGACAAGGCGGTCTCTCCTTCCTCGCCCAAAGATTACGAGAAACCCGGAAAAGGGCAAGCCCTCCCGGGGGTGTTGCCGAGATTGTGGTCTGGGGGGAGAGAGAGCGGGAGGGCCACCTTCGGGGAAGGTTGCCCCCCCGCGCCCCCCCCTTCCAAGCAGCCTTGCCCGCGGCGGCGGGGCCCGGGAAGTCCTACGCCCTTTCGCCGCCAACAATCTTGGTCGCACGACATATTCCCTTGACAGATACGAGCAGGGGATTTACCCTCCAGGTGTACACTCGTGTGTATATCCCGGCAGGACAAGGGCAATGGACGAGCAGAAGCGGCTGAAAACCATCACCCGGAAGGATGTCGCCCGACAGGCGGGCGTAAGCGAGACGATCGTCTCCTACGTGATGAACGGCAACAGATATGTCAAGGAAGAAAAGCGCAAGCGCGTCGAGAAGGCGATAGAGGCGCTGAACTATCGGCCGAACGTCATGGCCCGGACGCTCAAGGGGAAGAAATCGAACCACATCCTCTTCATCGCCGACGACATACAAGGCGAATACTTCGGCAAGCTCATCGAGGAGATCGACGCGATAGCCTACCGGTCGGACTACTTCATATCCCTCTGCGCGGACCACCGCGACGAGGACTTCGTCAATCGGATCTATTCCAAATTCTTCGACGGGATCGTCATCGGTTCGGCCGCCTTCCCGATGCGGAACATCCAGCTGCTGGTGAACACGGGCATCCCGATCGTGCTGCTGGAAATCAGGGATTACAGTTCGATACACGGCGGCTACGGCCTGATCAACACCGGGCTGTACCAGGGAATGCGGGACTGCGTGCGCGTCCTCGTCGAGCGCGGAAGGAGGAAGCTGCTCTTCCTCGATCGGCTCAGCGCCGATGGAGAGGGCGGCGATTTCCGCGATTGGCGCCTCAAGGGATTCTGGGACCAGTGCGCGGCCTCCGGCCTGGAGCCGAATCTGATAACCCGCTGCCGAAACGAGGAGGAGCTCGCCGCGCAGATCCGGCGGAGAGCCGCGGAAGGCTTCGTGCCCGACGGGGTGGTGGGCCGGAACGACTACATCGCCTTGGCGGGTATGCAGGCCTACAAGGCGCTCGGATACGCGATTCCCGCCGACATCTCCTTCATCGGCTTCGACAATTCCCGGGTCTGCGGCTACTCGGAACCGACCCTCTGCTCGGTGGAGATCCAGCAGCAGGAGATCGCCAGGGCGGTCATGCGCATGCTGATGACGCTGATCGATCGATCGGACGATTCCGGACATCGGCTGGAGGAGCATCTTTCCACGAAGCTCGTCACGCGCAAAAGCGTGTAGGCATACGGAAAAGGAGGAACGAATGAACAGGTTTACAACGGTCTTGGTGCTCGGAGCCATCATCTCGGTGTTCGCATTGGCGCCGGCGGCGGCGGCGCCCGTGACCATCAAGGTCGCCAACTACGCCATCCTCGAAAGCGGCTACGAGCCCTTCTGGAAGCAGGTGAAGACGGGATTCGAACAGGCCAATCCCGGCATCGCCGTCGAATGGGTGACCGCCCCCTACGGCGAGATCGTGAACCAGGTGGTGAACATGGCGGGAGGCGGCAACAAGGTGGACGCCGTCTTCGGCGAGATCGACTGGGTTCCCGGCCTGGTGGACGCCGGCCTGGCCGCGCCGGTCCGCGACATCCTCGCGCCCGCCTTCGTGGACGATTTCTACCCCGATGTGCTCAAGTCCTTCGAGGTGGAGGGGAAGCCCTACGGAATACCGCTCTACGTCTCGCCGTACGTGCTGTACTATAACAAGAATCTCTTCAAGCAGGCGGGTCTCGACCCCGCGAAGCCGCCGCGGACCTACAACGAGATGCTCTCCTACGCGGAGAAGCTGTCCAAGCTCAAGGACGTGAAGGGCAACAAGGTGTACGCCTTCGGCCAGACCACCGCCTCCGTCCCCGTCTCGGGCGCGTCGTTGACGGCCATGATCTTCAATTTCGGGGGGCAGGTGCTCGACGCCAAGGGCAAGCTGGCCGTGGACAACCAGGGCTTCAAGGATGCGATCTCCATGGTCCAGTCGCTCGACCAGAAGGGGTACAATCCCCAGAACGCCAAGCTGAAGGAGTTGCGGAATCTCTTCGCCCTCGGGCAGCTCGCCATGTATTACGACCAGAGCTGGGGCTTCAACGGCGTGAAGACCATCAACCCCGACGCGGTCAATTTCACCGCTTCGGCGGAGCCGCTCTCGGGAGGCAAGGGAACCGGACAGAGCCTCCTCCAGGCCCACTGCTTCATCCTGGCGGACAACGGAGCCGCGCGCAGGGCCGCCGTATCCAAGTTCGTCGAGTACGTCATCAGCAAGGACGTGCTCAGTTCCTATCTCCGCGACCTCACCCCCGCGTATCCCGCCAAGAAATCGATGTCCGCCATCGAAAGCGTGGTGAACAACAGCATCCTGAAAGGCGCGTCCGGAGCCGCGGGGAAAGTCCAGGCGCAGACCTTCATCCCCAAGATCTCCGCGCTCAATCTCGAGCTCTGCTCGCTCGCCCAGGCCGTCACCGTCGGCAAGCAGGACGTGGGCGAGGCGATCGAGAAATTCAAGTCCACGGCGTCGGTGAAGATTTCCCAATAATCCGGTATCCGGAGGGCCGGAGGCATCCGGCCCTCCTTTCCCCAGGGAGTGCAGCATGCGCGGTAAATACTCCACGCGAGCCGGCCGGGACAGCCTGTTCGCCTTCGGACTGGACCTGCCCGCGTTGGCGCTGACGGTCGGGTTCATCCTGATCCCGGTACTCGATTCCATCGCCAAGAGCTTCCAGAAATTCGGGGTCAGGAACATCATCAGCGGAAAACCCGGCACGTGGAACGACTTCGCGCATTACCTGAACCTCGCGAAGACCGACGCGTTCTCCCGGGCGACGATACGCACCTTCGGCTTCGTGCTCGCCGTGGTGACGATGCAATTCGTCCTGGCCCTCCTGCTTGCCCAGATCTTGAACGCCAATCCGAGAGGCGCCCGCCTCCTGCGAAGCGTCATGATGACTCCCTGGGTCGTTCCGACGGTCATCTCCGCGCTCATATGGATGTGGCTCTTCCAGCCACAGTACGGACTGTTCAAATACCTGGTGCACCTGGCCAGCTTCGGAACGAAAAATGATTTCGCCATGCTCAACAATCCGCGGACCGCCTTGGCCGGAGTGGGCGTCGCGGCGCTCTGGAAGCAGATCCCGCTCATGTCCCTGCTCCTCCTCGCGGGACTGCAGAATGTCCCCGAGGAGATACATGAGGCGGCGATGATAGACGGCGCGGGGAAAATAAGGCGCTTCCTCTCGGTCACCCTGCCCTACCTCAATCCCGTGATCAAGGTCTCCGTCTCCATGGCCATCATAGAGAACTTCAAGCAATTCCCCCTTTTCTGGACCATGACCGGAGGGGGCCCGAACAACGCCACCACCACGCTGGCCGTACTGAGCTACAAGGAAGCCTTCGTCTCCATGGATCTCGGCGCCGGCGCGGCGGTGACCACGCTGTGGATGCTGCTGATGGTGCTGGTGGTCTTTTTCTACAACCGGATCTTCCGCGTAGAGGAATTGGGGTAAGCCATGTCCAAAGTTCCCCGCATCAGGAAGGATTCCATGCCGTTGGCCGCGGGCAAGTACCTGGTCCTCGCCCTGATCCTGCTCTTCCTCCTGTTCCCGCTCTATTGGGTGCTCGTGACCTCCTTCAAGACGAACATGGAGGCCTACCAATATCCGCCCACCTTCCTGCCCCGCGACCCTACCTTGGGCAGCTTCGCGAAGCTCTTCACGGAGCACAACCAATTCTTCGTGTATTACCGCAACAACCTCCTCGTGTCGTCCGGCGTCGCGGTCCTCAGCTGCGGGGTCGCCATCTTCGCCGGCTATTCGATAGCCCGGTTCAAGAACCGCTGGAACAAGGCGCTTCTCGCCATCCTGCTGGTCTCCCAGATGTTTCCCGTCGTCAGCAGGATGATCAGCCTGTACGTCATGATGGGGAGGATAGGCCTCATCGACAACCTGGCCGGCTTGATGTTCGCGCTGCTCGCCGCCCAGGTTCCTTTCTGCATCGTCCTGATGTCCGGATTCTTCGCCGCCGTCCCGAAAGAGATCGAAGAGGCGGCCTACGTGGACGGGGCGGGCCGATGGAGGATACTGTTCGCCGTCGTATCCCCCCTGGTGAAGTCAGGTCTCCTCGCCGTCGGAATCTACGCGTTCCTCATGACCTGGGATGACTATCTGCATGCGGCGACCCTCCTGCAGACCGACGGATTGCGGACCCTCTCCGTCGGCATCGCGTTGCGCTACCTGGGCGAATTGTCCTATGACTGGTCTCTGGTCAACGCCATTTCGATAATCGGGACGCTTCCGGTGGTGGTGCTGTTCTTCTTTTTCCAAAAGTACATGATCAGAGGCCTCGTCTCTGGCGCAGTGAAAGGCTAGTTTTTCGGAGCAAGGAAATGCCGCGACAAATCGTGTTCATCATGACCGATACGACCCGGAAGGATATGCTCGGCTGCTACGGGGACAGCCGGATGAAGACGCCGAACCTGGACCGCCTGGCCGCCCGGGGAATCCGCTACGAGCAGGCGTATTGCTGCCAGCCGGTCTGCGGACCCGCCCGCTCCGCCATCTTCACCGGAACCTTCCCCCATTCGAACGGCGCCGTGACCAACTGCGTCCCCCTGGGGGCGAACGTGAAGACCCTGGGGCAGCGGCTGCGGGACAACGGAATCCCGGCCGCGTATACGGGGAAATGGCATCTGGACGGAGGCGATTATTTCGGACTCGGGATCTGCCCGGACGGATGGAACCCGGAAGCCTGGTACGACATGCACAATTACCTGGAGGAATTGAGCGACGCGGAACGCCTGCGATCCAGGAAGTCGGAGACCGCCTACGACGCGAGCTGGAAACCCGAGATGACCTACGCCCACCGCGTATCCGACAGGGCCATTTCGTATATTTCCCGGCACGGCGAAGAGGATTTCTTCCTCGCCGTCTCCTACGACGAACCCCACGGACCCTGCATCTGTCCGGCGCCGTACAACAGCATGTACGACGGATTCGCGTTCGAAGACAACCCGGCATTCCACGATACGCTCGCAGGCAAGCCGCTCCTGCAGCGCCTCTGGGCGGGAGAGGACATCGACAAGCGGCCGGAGGAGCTGCGCGCGGGCTCGAAGATGCTTTCCTTGTTCCTCGGCTGCAACAGCTTCGTCGATCACGAGATCGGAAGGGTCCTGGAACAGGTCGAGCGCGCGGCGCCGGAGGCCCTGGTCATCTTCACCTCCGACCATGGGGACATGCTGGGCTCCCACCGCCTCCAAGGGAAGAACGCGAGCTTTTACAAAGAGATAGCCAATGTCCCCCTCATCGTGAAGCCGGGAAAGGGCAACGGGAAAAACCGGGGAGCCGTCGTGCGCGCGCCCGCCAGCCACATAGACGTCACGCCCACGGTACTGAGTTATTTCGGCATTCCCGTCCCCAAGCTGCTGGAAGGCAAAAGCATGCTGGCGCAATTCGAGGATCCGGCGGAACGGATAAACGACTACGTCTTCTGCGAATTCACCCGCTACGAAGTCGACCACGACGGCTTCGGGGGATTGCAGATGATGCGTTCGGCGACCGACGGCAGGTGGAAACTGACCATCAACCTGATGGATACCGACGAACTATACGACCTGTCGGAGGATCCGCACGAAATGGTCAATCTCATCGAATCGCCCGACTGCCGGGCTGAGCGCGACCGCCTTCACGACGCGCTCGTGGAGGAGATGGATCGGACGCGCGACCTGTACCGGGGATACCAATGGGCAGCCCGCCCCTGGCGGACCGACTTCCGGCCGACCTGGCAGAACCACGGATTGACCCGGCAGCGGGAGAACGAAGAGTACGAAAGCCGTCAATGGGATTACGACACCGGCCTGCCGATGACCGCTTCCGTGCGCGGCAAGGAACTATATGATGTGAAGCGTTAGCCGATACGGACAGGGCGGGTGCTTCCCCCCGGCGGGAATAAGCAGGCGGGCGACGGAGCCGAAGCCGGGCCCGCCCGTGAATCAGTATCTCAGGCCGATGGGGAAATCCTGCCCGAACATGAAGGTCGTCGGATACTGGACGGTCCCCCGGTACTTCTCGCTCAGCTCGGGGACGGAGCTGTCGACCCAGGCCCTGAGCGTCGTCGCGGTGATGCGACCGTCCTGCGTCGCCGCCGACCCCTGCAATCCCTGCACGAGGGCGTAGGTGAACACTCCGTGCCCGAGCTGGGCGATCTCGCTGGCCGCCTGGCGGTCGTCGGTGGCGGTGAGGACCGCCGAACCGCTCGAACGGGCCAGTTGCCTGAGGGCCATCTCCTCGCCGATACCCCGCGAGGAGAAGCCCCTCGCGAGGGCGCCCGAGTTGCATGCATCGACCAACACCAACTGTTTCGTCGCCGGCACCGCGGAAAGCAGGCCCCGAAGCTCCGTCGAGGAGATCCCTCCCGCCGCCACGTTCGCGTCGTCGCTCATCGCGGTGACCTGGGGCAAGACGAAATAGAAATCGCCAGCGCCTCTTCCCTCGACGGCGATGCCGTGGCCCGCGTAGAAGAACACGAACACGTCGTCGGCCTTGGCCGTCGCGGCGACCGAGCCCAGCGCCCGGCGCAGCGCCTCCGCCTGCACGGCGGAATCGTACAGAGTCGCGACCTCGACTTTTTCGAACAGCTTCCCCGCGCTCGAGCGGAGGGCCGACACGAGGCCCTTCGCGTCGGCCACGGCGTAGTCGAGGTTGTACTTGGGGTTGCGGTACGAGTCCGAGGCGACCGCGACCACGTACATGACGGGCCTCGGGGGCTTCGGGGCGGCGTAGACGAGCCTGGCGGCGACGGGCGGCGACTCGGTGCGGTCCGAGCTGAAGGCCACCGCGCGCAGCTGGTTCTCGCCCTCGGCGAGGGCCACCGCGTATTCGCGGACGAGGACGCCCCCGGCCGCCGCTCGGACGTCGATGCCCCGGGTCTCGTCCCCGACGGCCTTGTTCCCGACGAAGAGCGCGAGGCCGTCGATGCCGCCTCCCGAGTCGCGCGCCTCGAGCCTCACCGTTACCCGCCCGTCCGCCGCGAGGAGCCCGTCGGTCGACACCGCCGACGCGAGGGGTCCCGGAGACCCGGACTCGACGCCGATGGGCAGGTAGGCGCCGTTCTTCCCCTTCGCGTACATCGAGAGGAGGGGCGGGGTCGCGAAGCCTTTTCGGATGTCGGCCGCCGCGGCCCCGGCCGCCGCCCCGCCCCGTATCCTCTCCGCGATGATCCCCGGCCTGAAGAACCGGTCGGAGAACTGGTCGAGGGAATAGACCCGGACGCCCCTGACAAGGTACACCTTGTCCGAGGGCACGCGGTTTCCGCCGGAGTAGTCGAAGTAGCCGTCCTCGGCCACCGTCAGGACGCTCCCGTCCTCGAAGGCGATGATGTCAGCCAACGTGTCCCCGCCGCGGAGGAGCCTCAAGCCCGGGCCTTTCTCGAAGGTATAGGCGATCCCGTCCCGCTCGAGGGAGGCCGCGCCCTCCCTCCCTCCCTCGGACTTCCCCTCGATCGGCTTGACGAAGCTCCTCTGAGGGACGGAGTAGTATTTCTCCTTGGCTACATATCCCGTCTCGTAATACCCGATCCTTACGACATCGGTCCCCTCGATCCACGAGGCCCAAGACTGTTGCGATTTGAAGCGCAGGAGCTCCGACTTCGTCTTGACGTCCACGATACTCAGGCTCGGCTGGTCGAATCCCATGGTGATGTAGTCGACCAGGAGAGTCGTCCCGTCCCGGCTGCAGGAGGCCGATGTCGCGGAAAGGCCGTCCGGCACCCGGTACTCATCCATGACGGAGAGGCTCGTCGCGTCGAGGAGGGAGATCGAACCGTCGGTCGCGAGCGCCGTTAGCAGCGTGGAGGAGGCGTTCATGCCGACGTGCGCGATCGGGGAGGAGGCGCGGAAGGTCCGGACCGTCCTTCGCTGGGCCAGATCCACGAGATGGAGCGAACGCCCCGACGCGAAGTAGGCCTTCCCCTTGTCGGGGCCGAAGAACCCGAGTCGCCGGCTTTCGACGAGGGTGGTGAAGCCCCCCGTGGCCGGATCGACTTTGGCGACGGCCCCGACGGTCGAGACGAGGAGGGTCCCGTCCGGGGCGAGCGCGAGCCCGAGGGTGTAGCCGCTCCCGAGTTTTCCGTAGAGCCCGGGCGCGAGCTCGGTCCGCGACGGCCACTTCTCCAAGTCCCAGGCCTCCAGGCGTTGGCCGCCGCTTGGCGAGCTCGACGCCACGTAGGCCTTGCGGCCGTCGCCCGAGAACACCGACATGACCCTGACATTTTCTTTCATGTCGGAGTACTTCTGCGTGAACTTGGCCGTGGCCAGATCGAAGAGGCCGATTCCGTCGGCCCAGGAGACGAGGGCCCTGCCGCCGCCTTGGTCGACCTCGACGCTGTTGATGCCGATGCCGCCGCGGAGGAGGTCGGCGAGCATCGCCTTGGGATCGAGGCTCTTCGGGATCGAGGCCTCGCCGGTCACCGCGCGCTTCGCTATGTCCACGACGGCGATCCCCTTGCTGTGGCAGACCAGCGCGCGGTCGCCGGCGGGCGAGGCGGAGATGAGGAAGGGGTAATTCAGGGTCTCGTCGCGGATCGGCACCGTGCATACCTCGGAGGCCTCGTACGATGCCGCGCCTTTCGAGATCCGGGACAACGAGAAGCCGTTCGGACCCTTCGCGAGGACCAGGAAATCCTCATACCCGATGGGCGAGCAGGCGCGGATGGAGCCCAAGGCGAACTCCCTGGAAAAGAGCAGCCGCGAATCGACGCTGTCCCTGATCTCCAGCGCCTTCCCGTCGGCGGAACAGGCGTATCGAAGCCCCGTGGCGGAAAGGATGGCCTCGCCCACGAGCTTCTTGATGACTCTGCCGTCGTCGGAGGAGCAGAGATAGGTGGTCCTGAGCCATGAATCCTTGAGAAGGAAGAAACGGGAATCCAGCGTGACCTGGCGGGCGATGTACCCGTAGGCCATCCCCGCCGTGTTCTTCGACAACTTGTCGAGCTCGCGCGTCGTGATCCGCGCTTCCCTGTCCGTATCCGGCCAGGAATACGATGGCGGCGCGCTTTTCGGCGAGCCGCCTTTCCCCGCGGTGCCCTGGCCGGCTACGGGCAGCGGCGGGAAGGACGCGAGGAAGAGAAGGGATAGCATGACGACGAGGCGATTCCGGCCCATGGATGCGCTCCTCAGCCCGATCGGGGCAAGGCCCGACTATAAACGACTAGCCGGGCGGCATCAAGCGAAGCATGGGAGGCCGGCCCCCGCTCCGCGGCGGACCGGGGATGGAACATCGATCGCGGATTCCCGGTCTACGCCAAATGGCAGGCCGCCGTCCTCCCGGGCAGGACCTCGCGCAGCTCCGGCGCCTCCGAGGAGCAGCGCGGCGTCGCCTTGGGACAGCGCGGCTGGAAGGGGCAGCCGGGCGGGTCCCAGAGGGGGCTCGGGGGCTCGCCGCGGAGGTCGTTGTCCAGGGCGCGGCGGTCGCTCGGGTCCCAGCTCGGGGCCGAGGCGAGGAGGGCCTCGGTGTAGGGGTGCAAGGGGGCGTCGAAGAGGGCCTCGGCGGGGCCCTCCTCCACGGCGCGGCCCGCGTACATCACGGCGATGCGGTCCGAGACGTGGCGCACGAGCTCGAGATTGTGCGAGATGAAGAGGAAGGCGAGGCCGTCGAGACGCCGCACCTCGGCGAGGAGGTTGACGACCTGGCTCTGCACGGAGACGTCGAGGGCGCTCGTCGGCTCGTCGCAGACGATGAGCCGCGGCCGCAGGGCGAGGGCGCGGGCTATGGCGATGCGCTGGCGCTGGCCGCCGGAGAACTCGTGGGGGTAGCGGTCGAGGGCGTCCGTGTGGAGGCCGACCTCGCCGAGGAGGGACTCGAGGCGCTCCCTCGTCGCCCGGCGCCCCCCGCGGCCGCGCCCGGCGAGGCCGTGGGCCTCGAGGGGCTCGCGGAGAATGTCCTCGACGGTCATGCGCGGGTCGAGGGAGCCGAAGGGGTCCTGGAAGACCATCTGCACGTCGCGGCGGAAGGCGAGCTCCCGGTCGCGGTCGAGATCGCCCATCGCGTCGAAGCTCGCGCCCTCGCGGGGGAAGTACTCGAGCTCGCCCTCGCCCCGGTGGATGCGCGAGACGACCCGGCCGAGGGTGGTCTTGCCGCAGCCCGATTCGCCCACGATGCCGAGGGTCTCGCCCTCGCAGATCTCGAAGTCGAAGCGCTCGAGGGCCTTGACCCAGCCGACGGTCCGGAGGAGGACGCCGCGCTTGACCGGGAAGCGCTTGCGGAGCGCGCGCCCCTTGAGTATCGTCCGGCCGCTCATTCGACCCCTCCCGCGAGGAGCCAGCAGGCCGCCTCCCTCGTACTTCCCTCGACCCGCGCGAGGACGGGCTCCTCGCTCGCGCAACGCGGAAGCGCGCTCGCGCAGCGCGGCGCGAAGCGGCAGCCCCCGGGCAGCTCGGTCGGCCGCGGCACGGTGCCGGGGATCGAGGGCAGGGCCGCGCCCTTGAGCCCGCGCTTGACCCGCGAGGCCAGGAGGCCCTTGCCGTAGGGATGCAGCGGGCCGCTGTCGGCCGCGAAGAACTCCGCGACCGTCGCGCTCTCGACGATCCGGCCCGCGTACATGACCTGCACGCGGTCGGCGATCTCGGCCACCACGCCGAGGTCGTGCGTTATGAACAGCAGGCCCATGCCGCGCTTCTGCCGGAGGTCGCGCATGAGCCTCAAGACCTGGGCCTGGATGGTCACGTCGAGGGCCGTCGTCGGCTCGTCCGCGACGAGGAGCTCGGGCTCGTTCATGAGGGCGGTCGCGATGAGGGCCCGTTGCAGCATGCCGCCGGAGAGGCGGTGCGGGTAGTCGCGCGCGCGGATGGCCGGATCGGGGATGCCCACCGCGCGGAGGGACTCGACCGCGAGCTCGAGGGCCTCGGCGCGGGCGCCCCGGCCGCCGGGATGGTGGGCCAGGCGCGCGTCGACCATCTGCTCGCCGATCGTGGCGAGGGGATCGAAGGCGGACATGGGCTCCTGGAAGATCATGGCCATGGAGGCGCCACGGAGGGCGGCGCGCCGCGCGGGCGCGGCCTCCGAGAGCTCCTCGCCCTTGAAGCGTATCGAGCCGGACACCGAGGCGCGGCTTCCGGAATAGAGCCCCATCACGCTCCGCGCGGTGACGCTCTTGCCGCAGCCCGACTCGCCCACGAGGGCCACCGTCTCGCCGCGGCCCACGCCGAACGAAACGCCGTCCACGGCGCGGATCTCGCCCTCCCTCGTCCTGAACGAGGCCCTGAGCCCCTCGACTTCGAGCAACGCGTCCATCTCAGGCCTCCAGCTTGTCCACGGTCCCGTACGGATCGAGGGCGTCGCGGGCCGCGTCGCCGACGAAATTGAAGGAGAGCACGGCCGCCATGATGAAGAGGCCGGGGATGAGGAGCCAGGGGTGGCTCTGGATGGCGTCGATGGATTGCGCCTGCTTCAAGAGGAGGCCCCAGCTCGTCATGGGCTCCTTGATGCCGAGGCCGAGGAAGCTGATCGTGCTCTCGCCGAGGATCATGCCGGGCACGGAGAGGGTCGCGACGACGACGAGGTAGCCGGCGGTGTTCGGGATGATGTGCCTGAGCACGATCTTGAGGGGCCGCCTGCCCGCGGCCTTCGCGGCGAGCACGAACTCCTTCTCGCGGAGGGAGAGGGCCATGCCGCGCACGACGCGCGCGACGCCCATCCAGCCGATGAAGGAGAGCACGATGACGATGCCGAAGTAGAGGGCCGTGCTCGGCCAGGTCGGCGGGATGATGACCGCGAGGGCGAGCCAGAGGGGTATGCGCGGGAAGGAGCGCAAGACCTCGATCAGGCGCTGGATGAGGACGTCGACCCAGCCGCCGTAGAAGCCCGAGAGGGCGCCGACCACGGCGCCGATGGCCACGGAGATCGCGGTGCCGACGAGGCCCGCGGTGAGCGAGACCCTGCTGCCGTGGAGGATGCGCGAGAAAAGGTCGCGGCCGAACTGGTCGCCGCCGAAGAGGTAGAGGGCCGCGGGCGCGTCCTTCCCGAGGCCAAAGAGGTGGAGGTCGGTCTTGAAAAGACCGAGGAAGCGGTACTCGTCGCCGCGCGCGAGGAGGCGGATCGGGTAGGGCGTCGAGGCGTCCTCCCGGTACTCGAGGCGGAAGGTCACGGGGTTGCGCGACTTGCCCATGCCGTACACGAAGGGACCGACGAGTCTTCCCTCGTGGATGAAGCGAACGCGGGAGGGCGCGGCGTAGAGGTAGCCGTCCCTCGTCGAGGTGTAGGCGTAGGGCGACGCGAAGTCGGCGAGGAGGGCGCCGGCGTAGAGTATGACCAGGACGACGATGCCGGCGCGGCCGAGCTTGTGGCGGAGGAAGGCGTCGAGGGCCCTGCCGCGGGCTTTCTTCTTTGCGGTGTCGCTCATCGTCTCCGCCTAGCTCATCCGGATGCGCGGGTCGAGGAGCGCGAGCGCCACGTCCGCGAGGAGGTTGCCGACCTGCGTGATGAAGGCGATCAGCATCAGGAAGGCCATGACGAGGTACTGGTCCCCGTTGAGCAGGGCCTCGTAGAAGAAGGGCCCCATGGTCGGGAGGCCGAGGACGATGGAGGCCGTGATGGTGCCCGAGAAGACCTCGGGGAGCTGCATGCCCGCGATGCTCACCATCGGGTTCAGCGCGTTCTTGAGCACGCGCGAGCGGACCTTGCGCTCGGAGAGGCCCCGCGCGCGGAGCGACTCGACGAAGGGCGCGCCCACGGCGTCGAGGTAGTTGCCGCGCATGACGCGCAGGAGGGAGGCCACGCCGGCCGCGCCGACGACGAGGACGGGTGCCCAGATGTGGCCGCAGAGGTCGAGGAACTTGGCGAAGGACCAGGGCGCCCCGACGAATTCCTTGGAGAAGAGCCCGCCGACGCTCGTCGCGCCGAGGGACACGAGGCCGAAGAGGATCAGGATGGCGAGGAAGAAATCCGGGATCGAGACGCCGAGGAAGGCGACGCCGGTGAGGGCATAGTCCCCGGCGCTCCGCGGGTGCGTCGCCGAGTAGACGCCCAGGGGCACGGCGAGGAGCCACTGGAAGGCGACCGCGAGGAGGGCGATGCCGATGGTCCAGCCCATGCGCTCGCCGATGAGGTCGACCACGGGCCGCTTGTAGGCGAAGGACCAGCCGAAGTCGCCCCGGCCCAGTATGCCCCCGATCCACATCGCGTAGCGCTCCGCGGGGCTCTTGTCGAGGGAGAGCTGCTCGCGGATGACGCGTATCTGCTCCGCGGAGATGTCCGGGTTGTTGAGGAACTGGGAGGCGTAGTCGCCCGGCTGCAATTCCACCACGACGAAGCAGACCACGGAGACGACGAGCATCATCGGTATGATGATGAGCATGCGCCGCACGATGAACGAAAGCATCTCGCTGGACCTCGCAGGACATTGAATAGGGAGGGGAATTTCGCCGCAGAGGCGCGGAGTCGCAGAGGGATGGGAGAAAGAGGGAATGGAGGGGGCCTGGAATCCCGGGAAATCGGTTTCGCCCGAATCCCCGTACTTCCTGATCCTCCTCCCTCCGATCCCATCTTCCTCCGCGTCTCTGCGCCTCTGCGGTTACTCCCTTGACGATTACTTCTTGAAGACCGTGTACGGCGTGAAGATGAGGATCCCTTCCTTGTTCTGGTAGAAGTTGCCCACCTTCTTGCTCGCGCCGTAGAGGTTCATGCCCTTGCAGACGAAGATCACCGGCGTCTGATCGGCCATGATCTCCTGGTAGCGGTCGTACAGCGCCTTGCGCTTCGCCTGGTCGAGCTCGGTCATGCCCTTCTCGAAGATGTCGTAGAGCTCCTTCTCGAAGGGCTCGAGGACCGTCATGTCCACCTTGTCGTCCGGGCCGATCGTCGACAGCTTCCAGTAGTACAGGTGCGTGCCGGGCTGGTAGATGCCCTTGCGCGCGTGCGGGTCGGGCTGGTTGCCGAAGGCGCGGAATCCGACCTCGTAGTCGCCGGCGTTGAGCTTCTGGCCCTGGAGGTTGGAGTCGAGGATCTGCATCTCGGCCTTGACGCCCATCTTCTTGAGCTCGGCGGTCCAGAGCACGGCCGTGTCCTGGTGCTCCTTGGTGCCGCCGACGATGGCGACGAACTCGAGGGGCTTGCCGGAGGGCAGCTCGCGCCAGCCGTCGCCGTTCGTGTCCTTCAAGCCCAGCTTGTCGAGGAGGGCCTTCGCCTTGGCGACGTCGTAGGGCCTGCGGATCTTCTCGATCTTGGGATTGTAGAAGGACTTGTTCGAGGGCAGGACGGGGGTGCCGCCGAGGACCGCGAGGCCGCCGTAGACCTGGTCGATCACCTTCTGGCGGTCGAGGGCGTACTCCATCGCGTTGCGGAAGTCCTTCGAGCGGAAGAGGGCCTTGAGCTCGGGGTTCTTCGCGTCCTGGTTGAAGGCGATGTGCAGGGGCGAGGGCGTGGGCTGGTTCGGCTCGGTGCGGAAGATGACGAAGGGCCCGCCCGCGAGCTCCTTCTCCTTGAGGCTCGGGAACTGGGCGGTGCTGACCTGGTCGGTGTAGTCGATCTCGCCGGCCTGGAACTTGAGCATGGCCGCCTCGGCGTCCTTGACGATGAGGTACTCGACCTTGTCGACGTAGGGCAGCACGTTCCCCATCTTGTCCACGCGCCAGGAGTTGGGGTTCCGCTTCAGGACGACTTTCTGGTCCACGACGTACTGCTCGAGGATGAAGGGGCCGGTGCCGGGGAGCTTCGCGGGATCCATGTCGGTGGTGAGGATCTTGTTGACGGAACCCGGGTCGGCCTGGTTGATGAGGCCCTCGACCGCGTGCTTCGGGTAGATGCGCACGTTGGTGAGGGAGCGGAAGAGGGTGCCGACCGGCGCGTCCATGACGACCTTGACCGTCTTCGCGTCGACCTTCAGGAACTGGAAGGGCTTGCCGTTGACGGAGTACTCCATCGCGTTGTTGCCGTTCGCGTTCTTGTTCATGACGAAGCTGTCGAAGGTGAACACGACGTCGTCCGCGGTGAAGGGCTTGCCGTCGGACCACTTCACGTCGCGGAGGTTGAAGGTCACCTCGTTGCCCTTGACCGACCAGCTCTTCGCGAGGGCGGGCTCGATCTCCATGGTCGCGGGATTGTTCTCGCAGAGGCAGTCCAGGAAGTTGTAGATGACCGTGTAGGCGTTATTGTCGATGACGCCGTAGAAGAGCCAGGACTGGGGCGCGCCCGCGAGGCGCAGGGTGAGGGTGCCGCCCTTCTTCGGCGCCTTGTCGGCGGTGAAGTAGTCGGCGACCACCTTGGGCTCGCTCGAGGCCGGCTTGGCCTGGGCGAACGCGGTCCCGCCCGCGATCGCGAGGGCGAGGACGAGCAGCAGGATTCTCTTCATCTCATGCCTCCTTGGGTATGCAGGACGAAGGCCGCGGATCGGCGCCCACGGGGCACCTTCCGACGGCCGGAAGGGACGAAGCGAGGTAGTCGGCGACGCAGCGCGCGGAATCCGGGCCGTACTCGTAGGCGCAGAGGAAGGCCGCGCCCGCGAGGCCCGGGAAGAGCCGGATGTCGTAGGGGCTCCGCATCGAGACGAGGCCGAGGCGGCGGCCGCCGGAGCGGCGGAGCGCGTCGAGCCGCCCGACGAGCTCGACCTGCGCGGGATGGGCGGCCGCGTTGCAGACCCCCACGACGAGGTCGCGGCCGGCCGCCGCGGCCAGGGCCCGATCGATGTCCGCGGGCGAGGGCTCGGCCGGCAGCGATACCGAATCCATGCGTCCCGCGAGGGCGGCCGAGACGGTGCCGCGCCCGCCCCCCCGCGCGACGCCGTCCTCGGCGCCGGTGAGGTTCTCGGCCTCGACGTCGACGTAGAGGGCGCCGGGCCGGGGCGGGAGGCCCTCGCCGGGGCGGACCAGGGTGAGCGACGCGCGGTAGAGGGACTCGGAGAGCGCCGTCGAGGCGGGGGCCATGAGGAGGGAGGCCGCCTCGTCCCAGGAGGCGGGCGGCTCGCGGAGGCGGGCCTTGGCTGCCGCGATGCGCGACACCGCCTCGTCGATCCGCGACTCGGGCAGGTCGCCCCGGCGGACCGCGGCGGCTATCGACTCGGCCGCGGCCTCCTGGGCCTCGAGGTCGTGGCTCACGAAGACGAGGTCCGCGCCGGCGGCGGCGGCGAGAGCGGCCGCGTCGGGGTAGCGCCCCGCGACGGCCTTCATCTGCATGCAGTCCGTGCAGACGAGGCCCGTGAAGCCGAGGCGGCCGCGGAGGAGGCCCTGGATGACGCGGGCCGAGAGGGTCGCGGGCAGGTCCTCGGGCTCGACCGCGGGGAAGCGGACGTGGGCCGTCATGACCGCGGCGACGCCCTCGTCCGCGAGGCGCCTGAAGGGCAGGAGCTCCACCGCCTCGAGGCGCTCCATGCCGTGGGGGACGAGGGGCAGGCCGAGATGCGAGTCGACGCTCGTGTCGCCGTGCCCGGGGAAGTGCTTGGCCGTGGCCATGAGGCCCGCGTCGGCGAGCCCCGCGGCGAAGGCCGAGGCCAGCTCGGCGACCTTCCGCGGGTCCTCGCCGTAGCTGCGCACGCCGATGACCGGGTTGTCGGGATTCACGTTGACGTCGGCGACCGGCGCGAGGTCCCAGTCGAAGCCGAGGGCGCCGAGCTCGACGCCGGCGATGCGGCCGAGCTCGCGCAGCTCGGAGAGGGGGCGGCCGCCGGCCACCGCCGCGGCGAGGGCCATGGCCCCGGGCAGGGGCGTGACCCCGCGCCGTATCCGGGCGACGACGCCGCCCTCCTGGTCGAGGCAGACGAGGGGGCGGATCCCGCTCCGCGCGGAGACGAGGCGCCGGACCCCGGCGTTGAGCTCGAAGAGCTCGCGGGGCGTCCCGACGTTCCGCGAGAAAAGTATGACGTTGCCGGCGGCGAAGCGCTCGACGGCGAGCTCGAGGCGGGAGAGCCCCTCCGCGCCGCCGGGGAAGCCGACGACGAGCATCTGGCCGATCTTCTCGGTCAGTCCGAGGCCTGCGAGGGAGGCGGTTTTCACGGTCCTAGTATCTCCCGAAACCGCGATTCGCGCAACACGGCATTTCATCGGTCCAACATTATTGATGAAATTGTGTTTCATGCCGCGGGAAAGCGTGCTACACTCCGGAAAAGGAATCCCGAGATGATAGGCGGACTTTCCCTCCTCCGGGAGATCATCGACTCCTGCGCCGGCGCCGAGCGCAAGGCGGCGGAGCACATCCTCGCCGAGCCGCGCACGGCGGTCTTCTGCACCGTGGCCGAGCTCGCGAGGCGGGCGGGCACGAGCCCGCCGGCCGTCGTGCGGCTCTGCAAGCGCGCCGGGCTCTCCGGCTTCCGCGAGCTCCAGCTCCGGATCGCGGGCGACCTCTACGCCGGCGCCGACGCCGACGGGCCGGCCCCGGCCTTCGAGCTCGACTCGGGGCAGAGCGTCGAGGCCATCGCCGCCGATTCCGTCAAGCGCGAGAAGGAGGCCCTCGACCGCGTCCTGGCCCTCCTCGACTGCGAGGCCGTCGAGGAGGTCGCGGGAATCATCCGCTCCGCGCGCTCCGTGGCGGCCTTCGGCATCGGGGCCTCGGGCATCGTGGCCTACGACCTCGCCCAGAAGCTCACCAGGCTCGGCTTCCCCTGCACCTTCGCCTTCGATCCGCACGTGCAGATCGCGACCGCCTGCGGCCTGTCAGGGGCCGACGTCGCCGTGGCCGTGTCCTACTCCGGGCGGACGGCCTCGGTGGTGAAGGCCGCCGAGGAGGCCAAGCGCTCGGGCGCCCGCGTCGTCGCGATAGCCGGCATCGGGACCTCGCCCCTCTCGCGGCAGGCCGACATCCTCCTCTCGATACCCGCCACCGAGTCGGTGTTCCGGCAGGGGGCCTCACTGAGCCGCAGCACCCAGCTCGTCGTCGTCGACATCCTCTACCGGGTCCTCGTCTCGCGCAACATCGAGCGGGCGATACCCCTCATCGAGCGGAGCATGCGGGCGACGCACGACGAGTGGGAGCGCGGCAAGCCGTGACGGAGCTCCGGACCTTCGACCCCCTCGCGCGGGCCGACGCCCTCCTGGGCCTCTGGAACGACGCGTTGGGCGATCGATTCCCCCTCGACGACCGGCTCCTCGGGCAGCAGCTCCGGCTGTGCTCCGACGAGCGCCTCTGCCTCGGCGCCTTCGACTCAGGCGGGCGCCTGGTCGGCGCGGCCCTCGCCAAGCGGAGCTCGCGCCCGGGCCCCGACGGCTCCGTGCCGGCGACCGGCTGCCTCTCCTTCATGCTGGTGGCCGAAGGGGCGCGGAGGCGGGGCCTCGGCTCGGCCCTCCTCGGGCGCTGCGAGGCCTGGCTCTCGGAGCGCGGCGCCCTGCGGCTCCACCTCGGCCGCGACCCCTACCACTTCTTCCCCGGCCAGCCGCTCGACGGCTCGCCGGGCTCGGAGGCCCTCGCCGCCTTCCTCGACGCGCGCGGCTTCGAGCCCGGCAACGCGGAGCACGATCTCGTCGCCGTCTTGGGCAAGCTCGACCTCCCCGCCCTCGCGCGCCGCTCGCCGCTTGCCCCCGGCTTCCGCGTCCGGCCCTACGAGGCGAGCCTGCGGGACGGCGTCGAGGCCTTCTTCCTCCGCTGCTTCCCCGGCCGCTGGCGGCTCGACACACTCGAGGCGATAGCCGCGGGCATGCGGGGCGACGACCTCCTCCTCCTCGAGGAGGAGTCGAGCGGCTCCGTCGTCGGCTTTTCGCGGATCTACGACGGCGGGAGCCCGGTCCTCGGGCCGGGCGTCTACTGGCGCGGCCTCATGGGCGGGCATCCCGGCGGCCTCGGCCCCATCGGCGTCGACGAGTCCCGGCGGGGCCGCGGCCTCGGCCTGGCCCTCCTCCGCGTCAGCATGGAGGAGCTCGCCGGCCGCGGCGTCCGGACCATGGTCATAGACTGGACCGACCTCGTCGACTTCTACGCGAAGATGGGCTTCTCGGTCTGGAAAAGCTACCGCCTCCGCTCGAAGCGGCTCGGCCAGCATGCGGGACCAAGCTAGGCCGCTCCTCCTGCGCGGCGGCCTCGTCATCGACGGCACGGGAGCGCCGGCGCGCCACGCCGACCTCCTCGTCGCCGGGGGCAGGATCGCGGCGATCGGCGGGATCGGAGCCCTCCCGCCCGGCTGCGAGACCTTCGATGCGGCGGGCCTCGCCGTCTCGCCGGGCTTCATCGACGCGCACAGCCACGACGACGGCGCGGTCCTCTCGGACGAGGCGATGCTCCCCAAGATCGCCCAGGGCGTGACGACGGTCGTGGTCGGCAACTGCGGCATCGCCTTCCCGCCCCTCCTCCCGGGCGGGGTCGAGGGCCGGGCCGTCCCGCCTCCCCTGAACCTCTTAGGCGGCCGCGCGAACTTCGCCTACGGCAGCCACGCCGCCTACCTCGCCGAGCTGCGCTCGCGGCCCCGGCCCATGGACGCGGTCGCGCTCTGCGGCCACTCGGCCCTGCGCGTCGCCCTCTGCGCCGACTGGCGACGGCCGGCCTCGCCGGCGGAGATCGGCGCGATGCGCGATTCCGTCGCCGAGGCGATGCTCGCCGGCTGCGCGGGCCTCTCCTCGGGCCTCGCCTACCCCACCGCCCGGGCCGCGACGGGCGCGGAGACCGCGGCGCTCGCGGCGGCCGCCGTCGCCGCCGCCGGGGAACGCGGCGCGCCGGCCCGGGCGGTCCTCGCCATCCACCTCCGCGACGAGTACGGGGGCGTCTGGGAGGCCCTCGACGAGGCCTTCGCGATCGCGCGCGAGTCGGAGGCCTTCCTCGTCCTCTCGCACCAGAAGGTCGCGGGACCGGGCAACCGGGGCCGCTCCGGCGAATTACTCGAGCGCATAACGCGCGCTTCGCGCGCGATCCCCCTCGCCCTCGACTGCTACCCCTACGAGGCGGGCTCCACCATCCTCGAGGCCGCGTCGGCGCGGCAGTCGCGCCGCGTCCTCGTCACCTGGTCGGAGCCCCGCCCCGAGCTCGCGGGGCGCAGTCTCGAGGAGGCGGGCGAGGCCCTCGGCCTCGACCCCCGCGCGGAGCTCGAGGCGCTGGTCGAGGCGCTCAGCCCCGCCGGCGCCGCCTACTTCCACATGGACGAGGCCGACGTCGAGGCCATCCTCTCGCATCCCCTGTGCATGCTCGGCTCGGACGGCCTGCCCAACGACCGTCACCCCCATCCGCGGCTCCACGGCGCCTTCGCGCGCTTCCTCGGAGTCTATGTCAGGGAGCGGCGCCTCGTCGGCCTCGAGGAGGCGGTGCGCAAGATGACGAGCCTGCCGGCCGCGGTCTTCGGCCTCGCCGACCGCGGGCTGCTCCGCGCGGGCGCGCGGGCCGACATCGCGGTCTGGGATCCCGCGCGCGTCGCGGACCGCGCGAATTGGGAGGAGCCGCGGCGCCTCGCCGAGGGCTTCGAGCTCGTCCTCTCGGCGGGCCGGCGGACCTGGGCCGACGCGGAGGGCGAGCGCCGCTCGGGCGCGGTCGGCACCGCCCCGAAAAACGACTAGCCCCGGAGCCAGGCCTCGAGCTCGGCCGCGGAGGCGAGGACGAGGTGCCCCTCCTCGGCCTCGAGCCAGGA
>CAYNPQ010000006.1:44155-68976 GCA_964399065.1 uncultured Treponemataceae bacterium
CGCTGGCGCTGGCCGCCCGAGAACTCGTGCGGGAAGCGCGACGCGAACTCGGGCAGGAGCCCGACGTCGAGGAGGGCCCTCTCGACCTTGGCCCGCCGCTCGGCCTCGTCCTTGAAGAGGCGGAAGTTGTACAAGCCCTCCGAGACGATGTAGTCGATCTTGGCCCGCTCGTTGAGGCTCGCCATCGGGTCCTGGAAGATCATCTGGACCTTCTGGCGGAGCCTCCGCTCCCGCTCGGCGGGGATCCTCCCGCTCGTCCGCTCGCCGTCGAACAGGATCTCGCCCGCCGAGGCCGGCACGATGCGCAGGATCGCGCGGCCGATGGTGGTCTTGCCCGAGCCCGACTCCCCGACGAGGGAGAAGGTCTCGCCGCGCATGACGTCGAAGCTGACGCCCCGCACCGCGGGGAAGCGCCGGCGCCCGGCCGCGTAGTCCACGCCCAGGTTCCTGACGGAGAGGATCGCGCCGCGGCTCATGCCCGGCCTCCGGTTTCGCCCATCGCGCCCGCCCGCGCCGCGTCGGCGGCCAGCCGCTCCCTGAGCCGGGCCACGACGGGGGGCGCGGCCGTCCGCGGCGCCCGCGGGTCCATGAGCCAGGTCCTGGCCCGGTGCGTGGGCGTGACCTCGAAGTCGGGCGGCTCGTGCTCGAAGTCCACCGCGAGGGCGCCGGGATTCCTCGGCGCGAAGGCGTCGCCCTTGATCTCCTTGAAGAGGTTGGGCGGCGTGCCCTTGATCGAGTAGAGCTCCTCGCCCCGGATCCCGAGCTGGGGCAGGGAGGCGAGGAGGGCCCAGGTGTAGGGGCAGCGCGGATCGTAGAAGACCTCGCGCGCCAGGCCCTCCTCGATCACCTGGCCCGCGTACATCACCGCGACGCGGTCGGCGACGCTCGCGACGACGCCGAGGTCGTGGGTGATGAAGAGGACGGCCATGCCCAGGTCGCGCTGCAGGGACTTCACGAGGTCGAGGATCTGCGCCTGGACCGTCACGTCGAGGGCCGTCGTCGGCTCGTCGCAGATCAGGACCTCGGGGCGGCAGGCCACCGCCGCCGCGATCACCGCCCGCTGCCGCATGCCGCCGGAGAACTCGTGGGGGTACTGCCGGTACCGCGCCTCGGGGTCGGAGATGCCGACGCGGCCCAGGGTCTCGACGGCGACCGCCCTCGACTCCGAGCGCCCCAGGCCCCGGTGCAGGGCGGCGGCCTCGCGGATCTGCTCGCCGACGGTCTTGAGCGGGTTGAGCGCCGTCATCGGGTCCTGGAAGACCATGGCGATCCTCCGGCCCCGGACGCCGAGCCACTGCTTCTCTTTCGCATAACGCGCGATGTCCTCGCCGCCGAGGAGGATGGAGCCCGAGTCGACCCGCCCGTTCTTGTCGAGCATGCCGAGGAAGGACTTGGCGAGGACGCTCTTGCCGGAGCCGGACTCGCCCACGACGGCGAGGGTCTCGCCCGGGCGGAGGGCCAGCGAGGCCTCGCGCACGGCGCGGAGCCGCCGCCCGCGCAGGGAGAAGCTGATCGAGACGTCGCGCGCCTCGAGGACGGCGCCGCCGCTCATACGTGATTCCTCGGGTCGGAGGCGTCGGCGAAGCGGTTGCCGACGATGTAGAACGAGACCGTGATCGCGCCGAGGACCAGGGTGGGCCAGGCGAGCTGGTAGGGGTAGAGCATGAAGTTGTTCTTCCCGAGGTTGACGAGATTGCCGAGCGAGACCGTCTCGATCGGCAGGCCGAGGCCTATGAAGCCGAGGAAGACCTCCGAGCCGATCGAATAGGGGATGGTCAGGGCGGCCTCCATGATGAGGACGCTCACGAGGTAGGGCAGCACGTTGCGCGATATCATGCGGCCGAGCGGCGTCCCGAGGCAGCGCGAGGCGACATTGTACTCCGCGTCGCGGATCGCGACCACCTTGTTGCGGACGAAGCGGGCGATCCCGATCCAGCCGGTCGAGCAGAGCGCGACCACTATGGTCCAGAAGCCCGGCCTCATGATGTAGGTGAGGAGTATGAGGAAGACGGTCTGGGGGATGTTGTTGAGGACGTTGTAGAGCTCCGTCATGATCCGGTCGAGGCGCCGCACGTAGCCCCAGAGCGCCCCGGCGATCGCGCCGATCCCGACGTCGAGGACGGCGATGACGAGGCCTAGGAGCATCGAGGTCCGGGTGCCGTACCAGGTGCGGGCCAGGATGTCCCGGCCGAGGCCGTCCGTGCCGAAGGCGTGCCCTCCGCCCGGCGGCCGGTTCCAGGCCGCGCTGTCGAGGGAGACCCCGTTCGGATCGGCGGGCGACAGGAGCGGGTAGAGGAAGCTGGCCCCGACGAGGACGACGATGAGGGCGAGGAGGAAGACGGAGACCGGGCTCTTGAGGAAGGTCCGGAAGGTCGAGCGCCAGTACGAGTAGCGGGAGTAGCCCGAGAGCTCCGCGGCGCGCTCGTCGAAGGCGGCGGGCCGGAAGAGCTCCGGGGCGATCTCGGGAAGGGGGCGGCGCACGGTCAGGCCTCCCTTCCGGAGCCGCTCTCGAGCTTGATGCGGGGGTCGACGAGTGCCATGAGGAGGTCTCCGAGGAAGACGCCGGCGACGCCCAGGACCGCGTAGATCAGGACCAAGGCCTGGACCAGGGGATTGTCCTGCTGTCGAATCGCGTTCACGAGCAGCCCTCCCATGCCGGGGATCGAGTAGATGCTCTCGATGAGGAGGGAGCCCGCGATCGTGAGGAGGACCTGCTGGGGAAAGTACTGCACGAGGGGCACGAGGGCGTTGCGGAGCACGTGGGAGCGCATGACCCTCGACCGGGCGAGGCCCTTGGAGGTCGCGAACTTCACGTAGTCGCGGTTCTCCTCGTCCACCATGAAGCGCCGGAGCCAGATCGCGTACCAGGCGATGCCCGAGAGCGCGAAGGAGACCGTCGGCATGATCCAGGAGACGGGCCGGTCGTCGTAGAAGACCATGGGCCAGCCCATGAGGCCGGTGACCCACTGCTGGAGGAGGAAGAGCCAGATGAGGCTCGGGATCGCGCGCACGAGGGTGACGTAGACCGTGCCCGCGGCGTCGGCGGGGCCGTCCTTGTGCCTGGCCATGAGGACGCCGAGGCCCAGGCCGAGGACCATGCTGATCGCGAGGGAGGCGAGGCCGAACCACAGGGAGTAGGGCGCCTTCTCGGCGATGACGGAGAGCACGGGGGAGCGGGGATAGAGCGTGATGGAGCGGCCGAGGTCGCCCTTCGCGATGCCCCCGGCGAAGCGGGCGAACTGGACGAGGGGGTCGCCGCGCACGCCGAGGTTCTTGAGGTAGGCGGCGCGCTGGCCCTCGTCCATGTTGACGTAGTCCTCGCGCGTGAAGTAGCCGCTCGCGGGCATGAGGCGCAGCAGCGCGAACACGGCGACCACGACGATAGCCACGGTGAGGAGCGACTGCCCGAACCGCCTCAATATGTACGAACCCATGCCCCTCCCCTATCCGCGAACAGCCGACCGACAAACGACTGATGAGATGAACCGCAGAGACGCTGAGACGCAGAGGGGCATGGAGAATCCATCGGGTCGGGAGAGGGCAAGGTCGGCGTCCAGCGCATCGATCCCTCCCGCCCCCCTGCACCCATCTCTCCGTGATCGCCGTATCCTCTCCGCGTCTCTGCGCCTCAGCGGCTATCTCCCTTTTTCTCCGCCGGCCTTACTTGGTCGCGGCGGCGAGCTCCTTGTAGAAGGCGTCGCGGAGCTCGCCGTACCTCGCGGCGGTGATCGGGTCCTTCTCCACCACCATGCCCTTGTACTTGAAGCGCGTGATGCCGAAGGCGCCGCGCGGGTAGGTGAAGGGCACGACCTTGGTGATCTGGTAGGCGGTGCCGCCCATCGCCCAGGGGAGCACGTAGCAGCGGTCGAGGAGGAGGGCCTCCGCCTTCGCGAAGATGGCGTAGCGCTCGGAGAGCTTGACCTTGGAGGAGGCGTCGGCGATCAGCTTGTCGAACTCGGGGTCCGACCAGTAGCCGTCGTTGATGGCGCCGTCGGTGACGAGGCGGCCGAGCTGGGCCGAGGGATCGGCGAAGCCGAAGCGGAAGTTGGAGTGGAGCAGGTCGTAGCGCTTGGGCTCGATCGCCTCGGAGTAGTCGTCCTCGATGTACTGCCCGTCGACGACCTGGATGTTCTCCTTGCCGAAGGCGTCTTCGAGCATCGCCTTGAGGAGGAGGGCGCGCTGCACCTCGGTGGCCGCGGGGGAGTGCACGTAGACGACCTGGAGGGGCAGCTTGCCGTCGACGGAGAACTCCGCGATGGGCTTCATGTCGACCTTGGCAGGCTGGACGCCCTTGATGGCGCCCTGGCCGTCGGTGAGCTCGGCGAGCGCCTTCTTGAAGTACTCCCGCGCCTTGGCCTTGTCGTAGTAGTTGCCCGCGGCCTTGATCTCCCTGACGCCCGGGTAGTCCGTGTAGTCCCTGCCCTTCTCGTCGGCGATCGTCGTCTCGGGAGTGACGAGGTTGCGGATGATCTCGCCGGGCTTGTAGGGATCGTCGAGCTCGTTGAGCTTCACGCGGTCGATGCCGTAGTACAGGGCCTTGCGGAAGTTGAGGTTGCCGACGAAGGCCTTGAACTCGGGATTGGGCGTCGCGAAGTCGAGGTCGAACCAGTAGGTGACCGAGAAGCGGGAATTCGAGGGCGGGTCCGAGTAGACGTAGTTCGCCCACTTCGTGTTGGCCAGGGCCTTCACCTGGTCGGCGGAAAGCGAGGCGGCGGAGAGCTCGCCGCGCTGGAACATCTGGAGGGTGATGTTCGCGTCCACGACCTTCTGGAGGTTGACGGTCTTGACCGAGACGCTCTTCGCGTCCCAGTAGAAGGGGTTGGCCTTGAGGACGATCTGCTTGTCCCGCTGCCAGTCGGCGATGTAGTAGGCGCCCGAGAAGACCAGCTTCTCCTTGGCGACGCCGAAGTCCTGCCCCGCGGAGTCGAGGAACTCCCTCTCGGCGGGGAGGAAGAGTTCCATGGTGAGGTAGGAGAGGAAGAAGGGCGTGGGCTTCGTGAGCTTGTAGGCGACCGTGTACTTGTCGGCGGCCTTCACGCCGACAGCGGCCTCGAAGGTCGCGAGAACCTGGTCGCGCGTCGCGTCGGTCTTCTTGCCGGCGTCGATGTCGGAGAGGTCGAGATAGTAGTTGTTGAGCCCCGCGATGAGCTTGCGGAGGTCCTTGGAGAGGTTCTTGATGCCGTTCTTGGGATCGGCGACATAGCGCAGGCCGGTCACGAAGTCGTCCGCCGTGATCTCCCACTTGGTCTTCTGGCCCTTGGAGTCGACCCAGGGAAGGCCCTTCCTGAGCTTGAAGGTCCACTCGGTGGCGTCGGCGTTCGTCGTCCACGACTCGGCGAGGGAGGGCACGAAGCGCCCGTACTTGTCCTGCTCGACCAGTCCGTCCTGCGTGTTGCACGCGACGCGCTGGTCCGTCGTGTCGGGAGTGTAGAAGTAGCGGAGGGAGGAGCCCTCCGCCGCGTAGGTCGCGTCGTAGCGGTCCAGGCCCGGGGCCGCCCAGGCCGCCGCCGCCAGGACGAGGGCGATCGCCGCCAGCATCGCTCGCAATCTCATTGCTGCCTCCTTGCGCGCGCCGGCCTCGGGGCCGCGCCGCGGACCGCCTTCTTCGGGAAAGTGGTCCTCGGATAGCAATGCAAGAAGCGTACCACGCGTCTCAGTCCGGCCGGCGAATCTCGATCTCGAGGGGGATGACGTCGACGCGGACGTTCTCGAAGGAGTAGCGACCGTCGTAATGCAGCCTGCTCGCGCCGGCTCCGGATCGGCCGGGCCCCGGATCGAGGCGGTAGAGGCGGAGCTCCCAGCCCAGGGGCGCCCTGTCGCCGCCGGGCAGGGGGGCCTCCTCGACGAGGAGGCTGCGGACGTAGCGCAGCCCGGTGCGCGGGTCGAGGAAGAGGCGGCCCGGATCGTTGTCGAGGAGCATGCGCGAGGCGAAGCCGGCGAGGTCGCCGTAGGGGGAAAGCACCCCGGAGGCCTCGGGGAACTCCGCGTCGAGGGCCGCGTCGCCGGCCTCGATCGCCTCCTTCCGGCCGAAGTCGAAGCCTCCCTCGTCGGGCAGGAAGCGATCGCCGGCCGTCATGCAGTGGAGGACCGCGCCCTCGACGCGGGTCCGCGGGCCGGCCCGGGTCGACACCGCGAAGCGCCGCGCCGTCCGCGCGTCGAGCAGGATCACCGAGCCCGCCCCGACCGCGGAGAGGCTTCCCTCGGAGCCGACGCGCCTGAGCCCCGTGGCCTCCGCGATGCCGAAGGCGAGTCGACGGGGGCCTTCTTCGGACATCGCGGCCTCGAGGAGGCGGCCGAGCCGCGCCCTCGTATCGAAGTGCTGGTCCACGATGCCATCCGGGAAGAAACCGAAGCCCTTGAGGAGGCTGAGCTCGCGAGAGAGCTCGCCGTCCGCGCCCCTCGCGGCGCGGGGCAAGGCGAGGGCGCCGAAGCTCGTCCCGCCGCCGATCATCGGGTCGCTCATGACCGCGGCGCCGGCGCTCGTGCCGCCTACCGCGAGCTCCTCGGCCTCGTAGCGCCGACGGATCGCGGCGAGGAGAGGCGAGTCCCCGCCGCCGGGCTCGAGGAAGGCCGAGGTGATCGCGCCTTGGTCCCCGCCGAGGAACCAGAGGCCCGCGGCCCTCTCGACCTTCTCGAGCTGCCGCGGATCCCGGGCCCCCGCCTCCCAGCCGGGCACATGGCGCGAGACCTCGAGTACCTCGACGCGCGAAGGGTCGACGCCGACCTCGGCGAGCCAGGACCGCAGGCGCTCGGTGAATTTCACGGGCGCCGAGGTCGCGGTCGGCGCGACGAGGAAGGGACCGGAAGGCCCTCCCGCGAGCTCGACGAAGCTTCGCATGATCTCCTGCCGATGTAGTATCTCGGCGCCGCCGACGAGGAGCAGTTTTCCCGGCCTCACCCTGCCTCCATAATTGGCTCTTTATTGGTTATTTGTATCCATTTAACCAATTAACGACCTATTCACGCCGGGTCGACGCTCCAAGCAGCTGACGGCCGGATTCGGTCAGCGAGCTGCCGCGCCTCCCGCGGCTCGAGGCGAGGAGGCCGAGGGCGACGAGGCGGTCGAAGCGGGCCCGGACCGCGCCGGGGCCCAGGTCGAGCCCGCGGGCGCCGCAGAGCCGGGCGACCGCATCCCTGCCGGCCGAGCGCGAGGCTTCTTCAAGCTCGGCCACAGCCTGGAGGACGCAGCGGTCCTCGAAGGCGAGGGCCGGACGGCCGTCGAGGCCGGCCGCGAAGAGGGCGGCCCCGCCGAAGCCCGCGGCCGCCGGCGCCGATCGCTCGCCCTCGAAGTAGCCCGGCTCGGGCAGGTCGCCCAGGCCGAGCTCCGGCCCCTCGCGGACCGCCAGCATGTAGGTGATCGCGTTGCGGAGCTCGCGGACGTTGCCCGGCCAGTCCCGCCCCGAGAGGGCGTCGAGGGCCTCGGGCCGCACGGCCACGCCCTTCGCCCCCTCGGCCGCCAGGAAGCGCTCCACGAGGGCCGGGATGTCCTCGGCCCGCTCCCGGAGCGGGGGGATCCGGAGCCAGCCCATCTTGAGGCGGAAGTACAGGTCCTCGCGGAACTCGCCGCGGCGCGAGCGCTCGAGGAGGTCCTCGTTCGAGGCCGCGATGACCCGCACGTCGACCCGCCTGATCTGCGAGCCGCCGACGCGCATGATCTCCTTCTCCTGGAGGACGCGGAGGAGGCGGCGCTGCACCTTGGGCGAGACGTTGCCGATCTCGTCGAGGAAGATGGTGCCCGAGTCCGCGAGCTCGAAGAGGCCGGCCTTGCCGCCCTTCTTGGCCCCGGTGAAGGCCCCTTCCTCGTAGCCGAAGAGCTCGCTCTCGATGAGGTCGTCGGAGAGGGCTCCGAGGTCCACGGCGAGGAAGGGCCCGCCGCGCCGGGCGCTCGCCGCGTGGACCGCGGAGGCGAAGAGCTCCTTGCCCGTGCCCGACTCGCCGTGGACGAGGATGGTGAGGTCGGTCACCGCGAGGCGCGCCGCGATGCGCTTGGCGCGCTGGATGGCCTCGCTCGCCCCGACGATGTCCTCCAGGTCGTACTTGGCGACGTAGCCGCGGCGCGCGTACTCGCGGGCGAGCCGGCCGCCCTCGGCCGCGGCGTCGCGCCGGTCGCGGAAGGTCGCGAGCCAGAGCCCGTCCTGCCCGGCCGCGAAGCGGCTGACGACCATGTCGCCCTCGGCGAGGCGGAACACGCCCGTCTCGTCCCCCTCGCGCCGCTCGAGGAACTCGAGGAGGCTGCGGTTGCGCACGATGCCCGCCAGGGTGCTGCCCCGGAGGTCCCCCGGCCGCAGGTTGAGCATGGCGCGGAGGTTCTCGTTGCAGACCGAGACGCGGCCGGCCGCGTCGTAGGCGAGGATCCCGTGGCGGAGGCTGTCGATGACGCCGGCGAGGTGGCCGGCGAGGCGCTCCGCCTCCTCGTTGGCGCGGGCGAGGCCCTGCGCCACCTGGACGATCTTGGCGAGGTAGCGCTGCGAGTACTGCCCGAGCCGGCGGTCGATGAGGCCGAGCCGGCCGAGGAGCTGGGCGAGGCTCCCGACGTCGAGGATGCGCGCGCCGATGTCGATCACCCTCTCGATGCCGGCCGGCACGAGGGAGGTCTCGCCCGGGGTCACGGCGACGCGTATCCCCGGGTCGGGGGCCGGGGCGCCCGGATGCCAGGGCAGGTACTCGACGTTGTCGAGGCCGAGCTCGGCGAGGGCCTCGACGCAGTCCCTCGCGGTCTCCTCGCGGTCGTTGACGAAGAGGGCCCGCGTGCCCGCGGGGAGGGCCACGACGAGGTCGAGGCGGTCGCAGTTCACCGTGCGTCGCGCGACGACGGCGGGGAAGCCCGGATCGAGGGCGCCCAACGAAAGGAGCTCGCGGCGCACGAGCTCGCTCGAGAGGAGGACGGCGTCCGCGCCGCCGGGCAGGGGCCCGCGGAAGCCCTCGTCGATGGAGGCGCCCTCCACCTCGGCGTCGCCCCCGAGGTAGTCCACGAGCTGGCGCTCGATCTCCTTCCTGGTGCCCGCGCTGCCCGCGACGAGCCTGACCCGCTTCATCGACCTCCCGCCGCGCCCCGCCTCAAGGCTCGAAGCGCCCCTTGAGCAGGGCCTCGCCGTCGCGGAGCGCCACCCGGCCGCCGGCGACCAGGCCGCGTATCGCGAGGTCGTCCCGGCCCACGAGCGCGATGTCCGCGTCCATGCCCGCGGCGATCCGCCCCTTGCCGCGCAGCTTGAGGATCGCCGCGGGATTCGCGGTGATCGTCGCGAGCGCGGCCTCGAGGGGGACCGACTCGGAGAGTATAGCCTCGCGGACGGCCTCCCACAAAGAGGCGCAGGTGCCGACGCGCATGCCGACGAGCCTGCCGGCCCCGTCGAAGACGGGGAGGGAGCCCTGGCCGTCGGAGCTGCAGGTCGCGCGGCCGAGGAGCCCCGCCTCGCCGAGGCGGCGGAGGGCGCGCGGGGCCCGGAGCTCGCCCTCGTCCTCCAGCCGCGACGCGGCGCTCGTCGTGAAGTCGACCCAGCCGCCCGCCGCGGCCCAGCGCAGGGCGGACTCGAAGACCGCCTCGCTCCGGCCGCAGTGGGTCGGCAGGAACTGGCTCCGCGGGAGGTCGCCGGCGCGGACGAGCTCCTCGAGGGGCCCGAGGGCGGCGGGCGCGTCGCCGAGATGGACGTTGACGACGCCGGCCTTGCCGGAGAGCATGCCCGCGACGCGGGCCTCGGCGGCGATCCGCCCGAGCTCCTCGATCGTCGGCCGCGACGAGCGGTGGTCCGAGACCGCCACCTCCCCGGCGCCGATGATCGGGTCGATCATCATGATGTCCTTCATGAGGTCGCCCGTGACCGTCCGCTGCGGCACGCGGTAGGAGCCGGAGAAGGCCCAGGCCGAGAGCCCCTCCTCGCGGAGGGCGTAGGCCTTGGCGACGAGGGCTTCCATGCTCCGCGCCACGCCGTCCGTGCCCAAGGTGCAGACCACCGTCGCCACGCCGGCGCGGACGCAGGTCTCCGCCGCGAGCTCGGGGGTCCGGGTCGAGTAGCCGCCCTCGCCGCCGCCGCCGATCGCGTGCACATGGCCGTCGATGAAGCCGGGCAGGGCCAGGAGGCCCTCGGCCTCGATCGTCTCGACCTCGAGGGGAAGATACCGGGCCTCGATCCGCTCGCCGATGGCGAGGATCTTCCCGCCCGCCGCCAGGATATCCCGTTTCCCGAGGGACTCGGGGGCGTGAACCTCGGCGCCTTTCACCAGCAGCATCATGATGACCATCCTCGAAGGAGAGATAGTAGTGATGAAGCAGGGACCATGCCAAAAACGGGGGCGGCCCGAAGGCCGCCCCGGACGGAACGAGGGATTTGTCGGATCAGGGCGAAGCCGGAGCCGCCGCGGGCTCCTCGGCGGCCGGCGCGGTCGCGGCGGCGATGCCCTGGCGGACCTGCTCGATCGAGCCGAAGATCTCGTCGTCGGGCGCCGCGGTCTTCTTGAAGAGCGCCTCGGCCTTGTCGAGCGAGGCGAGGGCCGCGGCGGGATCGGAGCCGGGACCGAGGTCCTGGGCCAGGAGGACCGCGAGGTAGAAGTGGAGGACGGCGGTCCCCGACTCGTCCTTGGCGGCCGCGATGCGCCGCTCGAGGAAGGCCTTGGCCGCGTCGCCCTTCTCGGCGCCATACCAGGTCGAGACGAGGGTCCGCACGACCTGGGGATCGGCGTAGGCGGCGACGAGCTTGTCGGCCACCTCGGCGGCCTTCGCGTCCCAACCCCGCTCGACCGAGATCAGGTGGCGCAGCAGGTCGGGCGTGGGATTGCCGGGCATGGCGTCGTCGACGAGGCCCATGTAGCGCTCGTAGGCCGGCAGGTTCCCGAGCTCGGCGGACTTGCGGGCGCCGACGGCGAGGGCCTGGAGGCGGTCGGGCGCGTCGCCGTAGGCCGCGATCGCCTCGTCGAGGGCGGCCAGGCCCTCGGCGGAGCGGCCGAGCTCGAGGAGGAGCTGGGCGAGGTTGAGCTTGAGGCTCGCGTCCCCGGGGGTCATGGCGATGAGGGTCCTGAGCAGGGGCTCGGCCTCGGCCTTGCGCCCGGAGGCGGCGAGGAGCTCGATCTGGCGCCCGATGGTCTCGGCGTCCTTGCGGCCGGCGGAGTAGGCGGCGGCGTAGTTCTCGAGGCACTTCGCCTCGATCTCCTCGTCGGGGGCGAGCCATTGGCCGCCGAAATAGGAGCGCACCTCGTACCAGTAGTCGCCGAGGAGCTTGGAGAGGACGGCCGGCGGACGGGTCCAGGTCCCGGACAGGGCGGCGGCGAGGGCCGCGGGATCGAAGGCGAAGAGCTCGTACTCGCCCTCGGTCTGCCGCAGGCTGTCGATCACCTCCGTATCGCCGAGGTCCTTGAGGGCGAAGGACTGGTGCATGTCGCTCCGCAGGGCCCCGCCCATGACGAGGTCGAGGCGCATCGCGAGGATGAAGGGATCGGCCGAGGCCTTGTCGAAGGCGACGAGGCCGTCGTAGGCGCTCTTCCACTTGCCGGCGGCGGCGAGATCGTAGGCGGCGCCGAGGGCGGCGGCGCAGTCTTTCGAGGCGCCGGCATAGGCCGAGAGGGCCTCGAGGGTGGCGGCGGCGTACTCGACCCTCTCGGCGGCGATGGCCGCGGGATCGGGAGCGGGCTCGGCCGCCGCGTCGGGGGCGGCCGATTCCTCGGAGGCTTCTTCGGAAGCGGCGGAGGTCGCGTCGGCCGGGGCCTCGGCGGGAGCCGGGGCCGGGGCGGCCGCGTCCGCGGCGGGACCCGCCGCCTGGGCGGGGGCCGTGGCGGCCGGCGCGGCGGGAGCCTTGGGGGCGCCCGCGCAGGAGAGGAGGAGGGCCGCCGCCAGGAGGGCGACGACCGGGCTGATCTTCATGGATGCTCCTTGCGTGGCCCGGAAATCGGGACACGGAGGCTCCACGGTACCCGCGGCGGCGAGGACCGTCAAGGCCGCGAGGGGCTTGATGCGCGGCCGGCCTTGGTACGAGAATGCCACCCCGAACTCCCATGGACAGACCCAAGACCATCGATCACGCCCTCGCGGGCAGCTCCCTCGGGCCGAGCCTCGAGGGCCTCCGCGAGATCTACGAACGCATCGACGCCGAGCAGGCCGCGAGCCTCGCGGTGATCGCCGCCCGCGGGGAGGGACTCTCCTGCCCCGCCGATTGCGGGACCTGCTGCGAGGGCTTCGTACCCGACATCCTCCCCGTCGAGGCGCGCTACCTCGCGGCCTGGCTCCTCCGCGAACGGCCCGCGCTCGCGGCGCGCGTCCTCGCCTGGGACGACGGCGGCGCGCCCGAAGCGCCGCCCTGCCCCTTCCACGAGCCCGAGCGCCCGGGCGGGCACTGCGGCGTCTACCCGGGACGGCCCCTCGTCTGCAGGCTCTTCGGCTTCGCAGCGGTCCGCGACCGCGAGGGCAGGCCCTCCTACTCCCTCTGCCGCCTCATGCCCGGCCGCGGCGGCAAACGGAGCTGGTCGGGCACGGAGCTCGCCGGGGAGCTCGGCGCGGAGCTCCCCGACATGGCCTCCTTCGGCGCCCTCGCCTGCGCCCTCGTCCCCGACGAGACGGGGCAGCGCTCCCTCCTGACCGAGGCGCTGCCCGACGCGCTCCGGCGCCTCTCCCTCGTCCTCCGCCTCTCCCTCCTCGCCGCGGCGGATCGAGGGAGGCCCGACGGCGGCGACGAGCCCGAACCCGAGCCGAACGCCCCGGCCCCCGCGCCGCGGGCGGCCTAGCCCAAACCGGCGGACGCGGGCTATCTTCGAACCATGAACAGGGACGAGCGGGGAGGGACCCCTTCGCCCGCGCTCGCGCTCGAGCGGCGCATCCCCTCCCTCGTCGCCGCCTGGCGGGCGGGCTCCGGGCTGAGCCCCCTTTCGAAGGCCGAGATCGCCTCGACCGGCGCCGCCCTCCTCGCCCTGCAGCGCGGCCTCACCGGAGAGCGCGGCCTCGCGGGCGCGCGTTACATGGATGAGGGCGGATTCCTCGGCGCCTACCTCCTGTACTACTGGCCGGTATCCTACCTCGAGACCGCGCTCTCCCTCGCCGAGCTCGGCCTCTCGCCCCGCCGCGTCCTCGACCTCGGCTCGGGCCCCGGCCCGGCCGCGGCCGCCGCGCTCGACGCCTCGGGCGGCCGGGCCGACCTCGTCCTCGCCGACGGCAGCCGGGCGGCCCTCGACGTCGCGCAACGCGTCCTCGAGGCGGGGCCGCGCGCGGGGGACGCATCCGAGGCCGGCTCGTCCGCCTATCGCGAGCTCGACCTCGAGGGCGGGACCGAAGCCCTCGGGAAGGCGCTCGGCGTCGAGGCCCCCTTCGACCTCGTCATCCTCGGCCACTGCGTCAACGAGCTTTGGAGGGAGGCGCCCGACCGCGCGGAGCGGCGACTCGCCCTCCTCGAGGCCGCCGCCGACCTCCTCGCCCCCGGCGGCGCCCTCCTCGTCCTCGAGCCCGCCCTCCTCGCGACGAGCCGGGAGGCCCTCGCCCTCCGCGACGCCCTCGCGTCGCGGGGCCATACGGTCCTCGGCCCCTGCCCGCGGGCCGCGGCCGGCCCCTACCCCTGCCCCGCCCTCGCGGCGGGCCCCGACCGGACCTGCCACTCCGAGGCGCCCTGGGAGCCTCCCGAGCCCGTCGCCTCCCTCGCGCGCGCCGCCGGCCTCGACCGCCGATCGGTGAAGTGGACCTGGTTCGCCGTCGGCGCCCCAAAGGGCGCCGACGGCAAGAATGACGCGTCATGCGATACAGCAAGAGGCGAAACGACGTCGCGCAACGCGCTCATCGGCCGCGTGGTCTCGGACCCCATGCTCAACAAGGCCGGCCGCGTACGCTACGTCCTCTGCGCCGGAGGGAGACTCGCCACGCTCTCGGCGCCGCGGGACTCGGGGATCGCGAGGGGCTCGGGCTTCCTCGCCCTCGCGCGCGGCGACCTGGTCGGGGTCGAGGGGGCCGAGGAGCGCGCGGGCGGCCTCGGCCTGCGCGAGGACTCGACCCTCCGCATCCTCGCGCGCGCGCCCGCGATCGGGGGCGCGCGATGAACCGCGAACTCCTCCGCGCCTCCATCGCCGAGGGCGTCGAGCTCGACTTCGCCCGCTCGGGCGGCCCCGGCGGCCAGAACGTCAACAAGGTCAACTCGAAGGTGATGGCGCGCATCGCCCTCGACAGGCTCCGCGGCCTCTCCGAGGCCGAGACGGCCCGCCTCCGCGAGCGCCTCGCGGGACGGCTCACCAACGCGGGCGAGCTCCTCGTCCAGGCCGACGAGGAGCGGGACCAGGCGCGCAACCGCGAGGCCGCCCTCGCCCGGCTCGAGGCCCTGATCGCGGGCGCCGCCCGCATCCCCAAGGCCCGCAGGCCCACGAAACCGACGCGGGCCTCGCGGGAGCGCCGCCTCGAATCGAAGCGGCTGCGCGGCTCCTCGAAGCGCCTCCGCTCCGGCCCCGGCGGCGCCGGGAACGAGGACTAGGCCGCAAGCCGGCGGGAGCCCGCCCCCTCACCGTCTCGCGGAATCGCGCAACGCGTCCCTCGGCGCCGAGAGCGCCGCGTCGACCTTCGCCCGAGCCGCGAGCGCCGCGCCCCCGGCCGCGGGGACCTCCCGGGCGAGTGCGGTCCCGTCGCAGGCCGGGGCGGGCAGCCCCATCGCGAGGGCGAGGGTCGGCAGGATGTCCACGAGCCTCGCTGGCGCCGGCGAGGAGAGCCCGGCCGCGACGCCCGGGCCGGAGAGGAGGAGGAAGACGTGCTGGTCGGCCCAGTTGACCATGCCATGGGAGCCCTGCCTCTCGCCCTTCGCCGCCCTTGCCGCCTTCGCTCCCTTCGCCGCCGCGGGCGCGGCCGCCCGACCGAAGCCCCAGCCCTCCGCGCTCGCCAGCACGAGGTCGGGGGCCGAGGGCCCGGCGAAGCCCGCGAGGAGGACGCGATAGGCGGCATCGAGCGCAGCGCCGGGACGGAGCCCGCCCTCGGCGGCGCGATAGGCGAAGGAGCCGTCCACGCCCCGCTCGAGCCAATAGACGCCGGTCAGGCCCTCGGGAGCGGCCGCCGCGATGCCGCGGGCGACCGCCTCGGCCTTCGAGGGATCGCGGAGGTACAGGTAGGGGAAGCCCGCCCCCGCCGTCCCGGCGGCCTTGATGGCGGCTCGCAGAGGCCGCGGATCGATCTCGCGCTCCTCGGCGGTCATGCCGTGGTCCGCGGTGATCACCCACAGGGTCCGGTCCATGAGGCCCGCCGCCCGGTACGCCTCGACCAGCGCCCCGAGCCCCTCGTCGAAGCCGCGCATGACCTCACGCATCGAGTCGGGATCGGAGAGGCCGCCGGTCTTGTGGCCCTGGCCGTCGGTCTCGGGCGCGTTGACGAGGAGGGCGCGGGGCCGGTAGCGCGACGCCACGGCCGAGGCCAGCCTGAACACGTAGCGCATGTCGTCGCCGGGCCGCGCGGCCGAGCCGCGGAGCGCGGGATCCGCGAGGAAGTCCGCGTCCGGCTCCTTGCCGGGCAGGGCCCTCGGGAAAAGGGAGGAAGCTCCCGTCCGCTCGATCCCCGGTCCCCTGCCGCGGACCCGGTCGTCCCGCTCCGCCTCGGCGTAGATGATGTAGTCCGAGGGACCGAGGCCGAGACCCTGGGCGGCATAGTACTTGTGCGTGGTGACCACGGCGACCTTCGCCTCCGGCCACCTCGACTTCACGAGCCCCGAGAGGGTCGGCACCCCGCTCCGCTCCGCGACGGACTCGAGCTCGCCCCGCGAGATCGCCTCGAGGCTCGTGGGCCGCGTCATCTTACCGGTCGCTGGGTCGCGCCAGCCGAAGCCAAGGATGCCGTTCCGCGCGGGCAGGCAGCCGGTGGCCATCTCCGCGTGCCCGGGAGGGGTGTTGCTCTCGAGGGCACCGACCCAGGCCTCGGGGAAGAAGCTCCCCGCCGCCTTGAGCCCCTCGAAGTTCGGGAGCCGGGCGAGGTCGAGGTACTCGGGCCTGCAGGCGTCCACCGAGACGAGGACGAGGTATTCGGGCGCCCTTCTTCCAGCCGCCGGGAGCGGCGCCTCGGCCGGGGCGATCCCGACGGCCAACGAGGCGAGGAGGAGGGCGAGAAGGGCCCGCGGGCCCACGATCTTCGCATCGCGCATTGTAGTACCTTCCTGATGCCACGAAGCTTCGTGACACTACCTTAGTCGCGCCGACGGCGCCCCGCGTTCCCTCCGGCTTTGCGGATCCGGCCGGCGCGGGCTATAGTCGTCCCGGGGAGGGGAGAGCGATGGCCTTCTTCGTATCGGTCCTCGGCTGGTCGGGCACGGGCAAGACCCGGCTCGTCGCGGGAGCCCTCGCCGAGTGCCGGCGCCGCGGCCTCGCGGCGGCCGCGGTCAAGCGCGCCCACCACGAACCCGACCTCGCCCCCGCCGGCAAGGACTCGACCCTCTTCCTCGAGGCGGGCGCCCTCGCCTCGCTCTACGTCGGCGACCGCGGCTCGGCCCTCTTCCTGCCGAGCCCGGCCGCGCCCGACCGCGTCTTCTACGAGCGGCTCCTGCCCGGGGCCGATATCGTATTCCTCGAGGGGGCCCGGGCGGAGGGAGCCCTCGTCGTCCTCGTCGGCGGCGGCGCGAAAGAGCCGGCCGAGCTCAAGCTCCCCCCGGCCGAGGCTGATATCCTGGTCACGGCTGACCGGGGCCTGGCCCTCGCCGGGCGGGAAGCCGGCCTCGAGGTCCTCGACCCGGACGAATTTGAGACGTTAGTCGACATCATGGAGGCGCGCCGTGGAACCTGAGGTCGAGGTGCTCGTGGACGGGAAGCGGCTCCCCCTGGGCCCCTTCGCGGAGAAGATCGTCGGCGAGACGGTGGCCGCCCTGGTCGGTTCATTGAAGGGGGGCGAGGGGGCCGGCGAGATCGTCGTGAGCCTGCGCCGCCCCTCCTCCTCGGCGCCTGTGACGCCGCGTCGACCGTGATATATTCTTAAAAACATGAAGCTCGGCCGAAGCCGGGTTTCGGGAGTCGCGCGCGATGAAAAAAGCCGATCCGAAAAACAAGGTCGAGTCCGCCGCCGAGCCCTCCTGCCGCGTCCACGAGATCGAAGTCGCCGATCTCCAGGATTACCATAAACCGCGGGAGGTGTTCGCCGCTGTCGCGGACCTATTCAGCAAATCATTTTCCAATAAGGATTTCTCGCCCATTGCCAAGGTCTTCCCCATAGTCGGTCGACTCTACGAAGGACGCTTCCCGGGATACCGGGCCTGCAACACCGAGTACCATGACTACTGCCACGTCCTCGAGGTCTTTTCGGCCTGCGCCCGGCTCCTCGACGGCGCGGCTCTCTCCAAGGCCCCCTTCTCCGCGACCGACGCGGCCGACGTCCTCGTCGCCGCCCTCCTCCACGACGCCGGCTACATCCAGGAGTCGGCGGACCGGGAGGGCACGGGGGCCAAGCACACCCGCGCCCACGTCGCCCGCTCGGCCGACTTCGTCCGCGTCCATGACGCCGAGCTCGGCCTCGACGCAGGCCGGGCCGCGCGGATCGGGCGGCTCATCCTCGGCACCGAGCTCGGGAGCCGCTGGGAGGAGATCGAGTTCGAGGACGAGGACGAGCGCCTCGCGGCCGCCATCCTCGCCGCCGCCGACCTCCTCGGGCAGATGGCGGACCGAGCCTACCTCGAGAAGCTCCTCTTCCTGTACTACGAATTCCGCGAGGCGGGCATCGAGGGCTACGCGACCGCCTTCGACATCCTGAAGAAGACCGCGGGTTTCTACGGCCTCGTCAAGGCGCGGCTCGACGGCCCCCTGGGCGCGGCCTCGGCCTTCGCGCGGCCCCACTTCGCCGCGCGCCTCGGGGTCGACCGCGACCTCTACCGCGAGGCCATCGCCCGGCAGATGGCCTACCTCGACTCGATCCTCGCCGACGACAAAGCCAACTTCCGCTCCAAGCTCAAGCGCCTGGACATCGAGGAGATCGAGCGGAGGCACGCCTCGTAGGAAGCGCCGCCCTCCGCCCCGCCGCTGGCCCTCCCGACCCGGCGGAACTATGCTTTACCCATGCCCCGCCTCGACATCAGGACCGCGATGATCTGCTATCTCATCAGCGCCCTGCTCTGCGCCGCGGTCATGTGGGTCCAGTGGAGGCGCTACCGTTCAGGCTACCGAGGGCTCGGCTCCTGGCTGGCGGACTACGCCCTGCACGCCCTGGGCCTCGTCCTCGTCGTCGCGCGCGGGGTCCTGCCCGCCTGGCTCTCCCTCTGGGGGGACGCCATCATCGTCGCCGGCTACGCCTTCCTCATCCGCGGGCTCAAGGCCTACTTCGGCCGGCCGACCCGCGGCCTGGTCGAATGGGCGGTCGTCGCCCTCTTCGCCGCCGCCCAGGGATGGTTCTCCTTCGCCGCTCCCGACATCAACGCCCGGGAGCTCGCCCTCAGCGCCGCGGTCATCGTCCTGAGCGGCCGCGCCCTCGCCTTCTTCGCCGGCCTCGGGCCGGGGCTGCGCCCCCTCGCGGGGGACACGGCCCTGGTCCTCGGCGGCTTCGCCCTCGCGAGCCTCGGCCGGCTCGTCATGAACCTCCGCGCCCCGAGCGCCGGGGACTTCTTCGCGGAGTCGCCCGCCGTGGCCCTCGTCCTCGTCGTCTACATGAGCCTCTTCGTCGGCCAGACCTTCGCCCTGATGTCGCTGCTCGGCAGGCGGGTCCTCGGGGAGCGCGAGTCCGTGATCGAGGAGAAGACGCGGGCCGAGGCCGCCCGGCGGTCGAGCGAGGAGAAGTTCGCCAAGGCCTTCCAGTCCAGCCCCGACGCGATGACCCTCTCGAGGCTCTCCGACGGAAGGCTCATCGAGGTGAACGAGAGCTTCTCCCGGATCTCCGGATACTCGAGGGAGGAGGCCCTCGGGGGAGCGCCGATCGACTTCTGGCACGACGCCGAGGCGCGGAAGGCCTGGATCGAGGAGCTCCTCGCCAAGCCCCTCGTCCGGCAAAGGACCCTCGACCTCTTCGGCAAGGGCGGCAGGAAGATCCACGCCGAGCTCTCCGGCGGCATCGTCGAGCTCGAGGGCGAGCGCCACCTCCTCTCGATCGTCCGCGACCTGGCCGACCGGGACCGGGCCGACGAGATCCTCCGCGTCCGCCTCAGGCTCCACGAGTTCGCGATCGGCCACGACGTCGGCGAGCTCATGACCCGCGCCCTCGACGAGCTCGAGGCCATGACCGGCAGCGGCATCGGCTTCTACCACTTCGTCGACGAGGAGCGCGGCGTCCTCGTGCGGCAGGCCTGGTCGACGCGCACGAAGGCCGAATTCTGCCGCGTCGCCGCGGGGCCCGCGGAGTATCCCCTCCTCGAGGGCGGCGCCTGGGCGGACTGCATCCGGGCGCGCGCGCCGGTGATCCACAACGACTATCCCTCGCTCGCCGGCAGGAAGGGCCTGCCCGAGGGCCACGCGCCCCTCAGGCGGACCCTCGTGGCGCCGACCATACACGGCGGCAAGATCGTCGCGGTCCTGGGCGTCGGCAACAAGCCCTCGGACTACGACGAGGAGGACGTCGCGCTGGTGTCGTTCATTGTCGATCTCGTCTGGACCATCGTCGTGCAGAAGCGGGCCGACGAGCGGATCCGCGAGCTCGCCGGCCGGCTCGAGCAGCTCGCGATGACCGACGAGCTCACGGGGCTCGCGAACCGCCGCGCCTTCTTCGCGACCGCCGACCGCGAGCTGCGCAAGTCGCGGCGCCACGCCTCGCCCCTGGCCTTCGCGATGCTCGACATCGACCATTTCAAGGAGGTCAACGACCTCCACGGCCACGATTCCGGCGACGCGATCCTCAAGCTCGTGTCGAGGGTCGTGCGCAGCCAGGTGCGGGACGTCGATCTGCCGGCGCGCCTCGGCGGCGAGGAATTCGGCATCCTCTTGCCCGACACCCGGATCGAGGACGCGGCCCGGTCCGCGGAGCGCCTCCGCGCGGCCATCGCGGGCGCCTCCTGCCTCCACCGAGGAGTCGAGCTGCGGGTCACGGCCAGCCTCGGCGTGGCCGCGTTGGGCGACGGCCAGGACCTCGACGCCCTGATGCGGGCGGCGGACGGGGCCATGTACCGAGCCAAGGCCGCGGGGCGGAACCGCGTCGAGACCGCCTGAGCCGGAGCCCCTCCCTGTCCCGCACCTTGTTTCAGCCGTTCCGGGTGCTATACTTCACTACTGTTAAAAAAGTTTAAAACTCGTAATGGAGCACCCGATGGCCCTATTCTCCCGACCGAGCCACGCGTCCAGGATCGCCACCCTTGCCCTCGCTCTCTCCCTCTGCGCGCTCGCCGTCTCCTGCCCGAGCCCCGCGGGCGGCGCGGGCGGCGACCCCGGCCAACAGGCCGCGGCGACGATCGACCGCTACTTCTGGGGCAGATGGGTCCGCATGGACGGCTCGAACGAGTCCTGGTACGTCTCCGGCACCTCGGTCGCCATCGGCTCCGCCGCCGCCGTCGAGACCTCCTCGACTCCGACCATCCTCGCGGTCCCCGGCGCCTCCGCCCTTCGCCAGACCGACAACCTCGTCAAGGTCACACCCTCGGCCGCAGGCTCCCTCCCCTACTTCCTCTTCCGCGGCTCCGGCGCCAACGCCACGATAGGCGCCACCGTCCTCGGCTCCTCCGCCGCCCGCGGCATCGGAGGGCTCGCCGGCATCTCCATGGTCCTCAAGAACAGCCTCAACCCCCACGACCTCCACACGATCCAGAGCAAGCCCGGCGGGGTCGTCACCGTCCCCGACGTCATCCTCGGCGACTCCTACGCCGTCACCATCCCCGTCCAGCCCGGCGTCCCCGAGCCCATCCAGACGACGGTCAAGCCCGTCTTCGACGGCGAGAACGTCGGCTCGGTCAACATCGTCCCCGACAAGCAGAACTTCAAGGTCTCGTACTCCATCGCGGATAACCCCGAGTTCCTCTACGCCGGCCAGTCCTACTCCCTCACCATCAGGATCAGGAACATCGGGACGGCGTCGATGGACGACGCGAATTATGAAATCTCGCAGCCCGACGGGCTCGTGCTCACCGGGGCGCTGAAGAAGATCCTCGGCTCCCTCGAGCCCAATGGCGGTGAGCTCTCCGTGTCGCTCACCCTGTCCGCCCCGTCGCTCACCGCGCGCGAGAAGGTCTTCGAGATCCCGGTGAGCGTCAGGAGCACGGTGGCGCCCTTCACGGAATGGAGGGACTCGGTGAGCCTGCGGCTCTTCCGGGAGAGCATGACGATCAACGTGCGGAGCGCCCGGGCCGAAGTGCAGGGCGTGGTGATCAGCCCGGACCGAAGCTCGTACCCCTTCAGGACCTCGGGCAAGAAGGGGAGCATCACCCTGCCGGCGCGGGACGAGCCCTACATCCTGGCCCTGAGCGGGGCCGACTACGTGACTCAGACTGAGTACGCGGTCCGGGTCGGCTCATCGCCGTCGGGCGACGGCTCTGCGCTGAGTAAGGCAGAGCACGGCGAACCGAACGACAGCGAGGAGCAGACGACGCCGCTATTCTCCGACCGGGAGGACCTCGGCTGGCTGGGACCGCGGAACCTCGACTTCTTCTCCCTCTACCCATTCCCCGAGAGCGAGGCCGTCATCTTCGACCCGCCCGCGGGCAGGTACGACCAGCCCGTCGACGTGGCGATCGCGAACGGCGGCGCGGGCATCGTCAGGTACACCCTGGACGGCTCCGACCCGACCGAGGCGAGCCCCGCCTACGCCTCGACCATCCGCGTCGACCGCGACCTCTCGATCCGCGCCTCCTGCTTCGGCGGCTCGGTGAGCCCCGCCATCGTCTTCTCAGCCGACTACCAGTACGCCTGCCTCCTCTCCTTCGACAGCGCCGGCGGCGGCGAGGTCGCGCCCCAGCTGCTGCGCCACGGCGCCCTCGCGGCCGAGCCCGCGGCCCCGGACCGCCAGGGCTACGGCTTCGCCGGCTGGTTCCGCGACCAGGCCTGCGCCGCGCCGTGGTACTTCTCCTCGGACACCGTCTCGCGCGACACGACCCTCCACGCGAAGTGGCTCCCGCTGCGCACCCTGACCTTCGACTCGCGAGGCGGCGGCGCGGTGGCGGCGGAAAGCGTCATGGAGGGCGGGCTCGCGCCGGTCCCCCCCGCGCCGGCCAAGGCCGATTTCGCCTTCGCCGGCTGGTACCGGGACGAGGGCTGCGCCCAAGCCTGGGACTTCGCCGTCGACAGGGTCCTGGCCGACGCCACGCTCTACGCCAAGTGGACCCCGATGTACTGGGTCATCTTCAACAGTCAAGGCGGCGACGCCATACCCTCGGCTCAGTGCGTCTCGGGCAACCTCGTCGCGGAACCCGCGAGTCCATCTCTCGGCGGTTTCCGCTTCGCCGGATGGTTCCGCGAGACGGCCTGCGCCAATCCTTGGGATTTCAGCACGGCCCGGGTGACCGAAGCCACCACGCTCTACGCCAAGTGGCTCAAGACCTGCACGGTGACCTTCAACAGCAAGGGTGGAAACACGCTACCCGTCCAGACCGTGGTAAAAGGCACGACCGCGCTGGAACCCGCCTCGCCCGCGCGGACCGGCTACGGATTCGCGGGCTGGTACTCGGATCCTGACTGCATCCTGCCCTGGAAGTTCTCCACCGATCTCGTCGAATCCGACCTGTGCCTCTATGCGAAATGGTCGACGGACTACTATACCGTCTCCTTCAACAGCATGGGCGGCAGCGCCGTCGCGCCCGTTTCGGTGGCCTACGGCGGCACGCTGGCGCCGCCCGCCCCGACGCGGACCGGCTACACCCTCGTCGGATGGTATCGCGAGCGCGAATGCGTCAATCAATGGACCTTCGCGACATCCACCGTCACCTCCTCGATCACGCTCTATGCCTCATGGTCGCTCAACAGCTACACGGTCACCTTCAATCCCCAGGGCGGCAACACGGTCGGAAGCGTCACGGCGACGCACGGCTCCAAGATCGCCGCGCCGACGCCGCCGTACCGGAGCGGGTACAGCTTCGCGGGGTGGTACCAGGAGGCGGCCTGCGCCACCGCCTGGAATTTCGCGACGGACATCGTCGAGGGGCCGAGGACGCTCTACGCGAAATGGCTGCCCGTCTTCGCGATATCCTTCAACAGCCAGGGCGGCAGCGCGGTGTCGTCGGTCTCCGCGCCGCAAGGATCCACGATAACGCGCCCCGCGAATCCCGCGAGGACGGGGTACAGCTTCGTCGGCTGGTACCGGGAGACGGGCTGCGTCACCGTCTGGGATTTCTCGTCCGACGTCGTGACCGCCACCGCCACCCTGTACGCAAAATGGTCGATCAACAGCTATCGCGTCACCTTCGACAGCCAGGGCGGAACTTCCGTGGGGCCGATCGACGCCCAGTACGACACGACGATCTCGCCCCCCGTCCCCCCGACGAGGAACGGCTATGGCTTCGTCGGCTGGTATCGCGAATCCGCCTGCGCGACCGCCTGGAATTTCGGCACGGACGCGGTCGTCTCCGACATCACGCTGTACGCCAAGATGCTTCCGATGTTCTCCGTGGACTTCGACAGCCGGGGGGGAGGGGCGGTCCCCTCCGCGTCGGTCATGCAAGGCTCGCTTGTCGCGAAGCCCTCGGATCCGGCGAAGGCGGGCTACGTTTTCGGAGGTTGGTTCAGGCAGGCATCATGCGCGGTGGAGTGGAGTTTTTCCGCGGATTCCGTGTCCGCCGGCATCGTGCTGTACGCCAGGTGGATCCCCGTGATAAGCACCGTGGCCGGGACGGGCACGGCGGGCTTCTCCGGGGACGGGGGCCCGGCGACCGCGGCCGCGATCAACGGTCCCTATGATGTCGCCTTCGATCCCGCGGGCAACCTGTACTTCTCGGATGCGTACAACAACCGCATCCGGAAAATCGACGCGACGGGGAAAATCACGACCTTGGCCGGCACGGGCGTCGAGACGGGCGGGATGACGGGAGACGGGGGAGCCGCGACCGCGGCGCAGGTCGTCGCGCCGTGGGGCATCGCCGCCGACGGCTCCGGCAACGTCCTGTTCGCCGACTCCAACTGCGTACGCCGCGTGGACGCCCTGGGGACGATCACGACCATCGCGGGAAACGCGACCTATGATTATGCCGGCGACGGGGGGCCCGCGACCGACGCGAGATTCCGCGGTCCCCACGGCCTCGTCCTCGGCTCGACGGGCGAGCTCTACCTCGCCGATTGCGGCAACTACCGGGTACGCAGGATATCGGCGGCGGGCAGGGTGGAGACGGTCGCCGGGAACGGGACTCGCGGCTTCTCGGGCGACGGCGGTCCCGCGACCGCGGCCAACCTCAGGGAAGCGTACGGAGTGGCCCTCGACTCCTCGGGCAACCTCTACATCGCCGATTCGATCAGTGCCTACGTGCGCAAGGTCGCTCCCTCGGGGATCATCACGACGATAGCCGGCACAGGCGGCTCTCCCGGCTACGCGGGGGACGGAGGCTCCGCCCTCGCCGCGAAGCTCGACACGCCGGCCGATGTCGCGGTCGATTCCGCCGGGAATGTCTACATCGCCGATTACGGCAACAGGAGGATCCGCAAAGTCTCCGTCGACGGGACGATATCCACCATCGCCGGCGGCGGTTCCGTCGTCGGGGACGGCGGGGCGGCCACGGCCGCCTCGATCGCCCCCTACGGCCTGGCCATCGACGCCGCGGGCGCGCTCTACATCGCCGACGTGGGCAATCACCGCATCCGCCGCCTCCCGCCGCCCTGACGCCCCCGGCCGCGGGACGGGGAAGCCGCGCCCGCGCTCCAGTCCCGCGTCAAAGACAGAGGGCCGCCCCACCGGGGCGGCCCTCTTCATCTTTCGCCTAACGCGTATTGTTACTTCAGGTACAGCGGCCGCGACTCGTAGTGGGTGTGCAGGAGCTCGTGCGACTTGTGGCCGCAGGGCTCGCCGAGGAACTCCTGGT